>JACRCH010000111.1 GCA_016219115.1 Deltaproteobacteria bacterium | reverse complement strand
GGGACCACGATGACCCTCTTGCAGTCCCTGAAAAGAAGCGCGGACTCTTCCGGGGTTATCTTCTTTACGGTCGGGCCTTCGGCGGCGGCCGGCTTGGCCGAAACCTTTGCCGCGTGAACGGGCGCGTGAACGGGCGCCGGCTTGGTGCCGAACCCGCCGAAGAAGACGTTGGCCGCGGAGCGGTTCATCGCCTTGCACATGATGAGCGACAGTATTATGCCTGAGGCGCCGTCGAGCGCTCCGGCGATGATAAGGACGTTGTTCTTAAGGACGAACCCCGTAGCCGAGCCGGCAAGACCCGCGTACGAGTTGAGGATCGATATGACCACGGGCATGTCGGCCGCGCCTATCGGCATCACCAGCATCACTCCGAAGGCGAAGGCTAAAAGCATCATCAGGTAAAAAAGCGATGCCGTCGCCGGGAAGAATACCAGGTAAATGACGATGGCGGCGATACCGCCAAGGAGCGAGAGGTTGATGAAGTTGACCCCCTTGTAGACCCAGTTCCCTTTGATCATATCGTGGAGCTTGGCGGAAGCTATGAGACTGCCGGTGAAGGTCAGGCAGCCGAGCATGACCTCGGCGCCTATGGCTATCATCAGGATAGTGCCGATCTCGCCGTGGTGCCTGTAATACTCCGATACGCCGACAAGCGCCGCGGCAAGGGCTCCAAAGGCGTGCGACAGGGCGATTCGCTCGGGCATGGCCGTCATCGGGACCCAGAGCCCGAGCGGTATTCCTATGGCGGTACCCATGAAAAGACCGGCCATGATCCAGGTATAGCTTATTATCTCATGGTGAACGAGCGTGCCGAGGATGGCAAGAAGCATCCCTATCTCGGCCAGGAACATGCCTCTGCGGGCGGTCTCCGGGGAGCCCAGAAACTTCAGCCCCAGTATAAAGGCTATCGAGGCCAGGAGGTAAGCGAACTCTATCATGTGGCTCATTTCTTTTTACCTCCTATCCTGAACATCTTGAGCATGCGGTCGGTTATCAAAAAGCCGCCGACTACGTTTATGGTGGCGCATATTACGGCGACGAACCCGAGGATCGTGCTTGCCGGGTTATAGTCGGCGCCGGCGGCCACGAGCGAGCCCACAAGCGAGATGCCGGAGATGGCGTTCGTGGCCGACATGAGCGGCGTGTGAAGAAGCGGCGGGACCTGTGTTATCACCATGTATCCGACGAAGGCCGCGAGTATGAAGACGTACAGCCCTGTTATCAACACCGAAGTTTCCATCTAATATTTCCTCCTTTTTATCCTATGAACCACCCCGCAAGCCTTGCTATCGGGGTTTCCCGAAGGGATATCTGTTTTTATATACGCGGCAAGCCGCGCTTAATTCAAACCGAAGGAAATATTAAAATTCCTTAAGCGCCGGGGCCAAAGGCAAGACGCCTTACCAGTGGCTCCTGCTGGTCGGCCCGCTCGGAAAGGCAGTGTCGCCCTTGCTTGCGGCCTCCTTCACCTTCTCGTTGAGTATCTCCCCGTTGTGCGTGACAACCGAGCCTTTTACTATCTCGTCGTTGAAGTCGATCTTAAGGTCCTTCTTATCGGGAGCGAGGAGATAGAGGAAGTTAAGGACGTTTCTCGAGTAGAGCTGGCTTGCGTGCACCGGTATGGTGCCGGGGAGGTTGAGGGTGCCGATTATGGACACATCGTGCTTTACCACCTCTTTGCCCGGTTCTGAAAGGGCGCAGTTGCCGCCCTGCTCCACGACAAGGTCGACTATTACGGAGCCAGCCTTCATCTCCTTTACCATCTCCTCGGTGATGAGGGTGGGGGCGGGGCGTCCGGGTATGAGGGCCGTGGTGATGATTATGTCGGCCTCTTTCGTGTATTTGCGGATGATCTCCTGCTCCTGCCTGTAAAAGTCCGACGACATCTCCCTGGCGTACCCGCCGGCGTCCTCGGCCTGGCTGTGGTCTACGTTCATGGGCACGAACTCCCCGCCGAGGCTTCTTATCTGCTCGCCGGCTGCGGGTCTTGTGTCAAAGCCCGTGACCACGGCCCCGAGCCTCTTGGCCGTAGCTATCGCCTGAAGCCCGGCCACGCCCGCGCCTATCACCACGGCCTTTGCCGGATAGACCGTGCCGGCGGCGGTAGACAGCATCGGGATGAACCGCTTGAGGCTGTTGGCCGCAAGCAGTACGGCCTTGTAGCCGGCCACCGTGCTCATGGAACTCAAGGCGTCCATCATCTGCGCCCTTGATATCCTCGGCACCGCGTCCATGGAAAATGAGGTTATCTTCTTCGAGGCGAGCTTCACCACAGAGTCAAGGTTTGCCAGGGGCTGGAGGAAGGTGATGAGCACGGCCCCCTCTTTCATCATGTCGGCCTCGTGTTTCTTGGTCTTGCTGTTCAGGACCGGCCTTTGTACCTTCAGTACGACGTCCGATTCCGCGAAGAGGACTTCCGGAGAGTCCACTATCTTCGCCCCGGCCTTGACGTACTCTTCGTCCGACACGAATGAAGCGGCGCCGGCGCCGGTTTCCACAAGGACCTCGATGCCGCCCTTGGTCATTTTGCCGACGGTATCAGCGACCGCGGCGACCCTCGTCTCGTTGCCAAGAATTTCTTTCGGGATACCGACCTTCATTCTCTTCTCTCCTTTTGTTGTTAAAATCATCCGGCCGTGATGGCCATTTACAGAGCCCTGCCTGTAAACTCTCCTGATGAAGCTGACCTCATGAGGCGGCACTCCAAAGACCGCGCGAATCGATCCTCGGCGGGTCAACAGTCCCGTAAGATCGAGACACCTGAAGCTAAGACGGAATTGTAGAGGGAAATTCCTGATAGTTTACATTCCCGGGGGGGGGTGAATCAAGCAGCCGGAAGGGGTAAACGGCATAAAAAAGGGCCTATCGAGTATAGGCCCTTTGGGTAAGTCTCTTTGTTTCTGGAATAGTCCGTAAGGACTATTCGAGGTCTATAAGACCCTTTCGGACGGCCACGATAACAGCCTTTGTACGGTCGGTCACTTTGAGCTTCTGGAAGATGTGATGTATATGGTTTTTAACGGTTTTATCGCTCAGTTTAAGCTCGTTAGCTATCTCTTTGTTCGATTGCCCCTCGGCCATGAGCTTCAAAACCGTCACCTCCCGTTCCGACAGCGCGTCTTCGGCGTGTTCGACCTTCTCCCTTGCGCCACCCTTACCCGAAAGGTTGGTAAACTCGCTCAGTATCTTTGCGGCGATCGTCGGATGTATCATCGACTCGCCCCTGGAGACCGACTTTATGGCCCTGGCGATCTGGGCCGAGTCCGCGTCTTTTAAGAGATACCCGGCCGCCCCGGCCCTCACAAGGTCAAATATGTACTCCTCATCGGCGAACATGGTGAGTATCACGACCCCGATCTGCGGATTTTCTTTTTTTATCTGCCGGGTTGCCTCCACCCCGTTCATCTTCGGCATGCTGATGTCCATCAACACCACATCGGGGGAGAGAGCCCTGGCCATTGCCACGGCCTCGCTTCCGTCGGCGGCAAGCCCGACGACGGCTATATCTCCTTTACTCTCAAGGATCGAGGTGAGGCCCTCTCTCACGACCTGGTGGTCGTCCGCTATCAGGACGCGTATCTTTTTCGAGACGGTATTATCCATTGGCCAGGCTCTTCTTAATCTTTGTAATCCTCTTCGGTTTTAACTTGTACAGCACGTCTTCCCTGTCTTCAAGCGGCAGACTGACCTTTACCGAGGTCCCTTTCCCCGGAACCGATTCTATATGCGCCTCGCCGCCAAGGAGCCTGGCCCTTTCTTCGATCCCGCGCACTCCGTAAGAGGTCCATCTTTCGGGGTCGTTCCCGATTCTTTTTGTGTCGAACCCCACGCCGTCGTCGCTTATCTCCACAACGAGGTCTTTGGCCTTTACATGGATATCGACGTGAGCGTGAGCGGCCCGCGCGTGCCTTTTTACGTTCGACAGGGACTCCTGGACTATCCTGAAGAGGAATACCTTGGTGCGCGCAGGGATCCGCCCCTCCTCACCGACGATCTTGAGCGTCGTGGCTATGCCGGACTCCTTCTCGTAGCTTTTGAGATAGCTCTTGACTGCCGGCATGAGGTCCATCTTCTCGAAGTAGATGGGCTTGAGGTTAAAGACTATGTATCGAGCCTCTTCTATGGCCTTCTTGAGCTGGCCCTTTATCTCTCTGAGTTTAGGCGTGGGGTTTG
This sequence comes from Deltaproteobacteria bacterium, assembly GCA_016219115.1. Classification (GTDB taxonomy): domain Bacteria; phylum Desulfobacterota; class GWC2-55-46; order GWC2-55-46; family GWC2-55-46; genus JACRCH01. The sequence goes on along the minus strand of JACRCH010000111.1, from coordinate 28,997 downwards.
AAGGGCAGCGCGTAGCCCTCTCCTCAAGCGTATCCATCTTGTAATTGAGGCCCACGAGCGTCTGCACGAGCCCGTCATGGAGGTCGAGCGCTATGCGCGTCCTCTCCTCGATGACCGCGTGGCGCGCGTCCCTCATGTACAGCCTCAGGAGCGACTGGTACTCGGCGAGGTGCTTCTTGAGGTCCTCGTTGCTCCTCGACTGGGCTTCGATCAACTGCCACATGAACTTGGCCTCAAAGCCGCCTATGATGGAAAACTCCGGGGACTTCAGTTTTTGAAGCTCTTCACGGACGAAGGGGCTTCTGGTGACATCGATGAGAGTGTCGAGCCCCTTGAGGCCCAAAAGTTTCCTGAAGTCCGTTGTCGTGGGTATCCCGAGCTCTCTGGCGAGCTTGACCCCCTGAGCCTTCGGGTTCTCGTCCGCGACCTTGAGGATCTTTACGAGCGGGTCCTTGCGAAGTATCTGAAGAAGGGCCGTGCCGCCCCTGCCGGCTCCGATTATGGCTATACGGTTCATAATCCCGCTATTTTACAGAATCGGGTGATTATTAGCAAGCGGCAGGAAATTTGGGCCTTGGGAATGACCAATTTTCATCACACTGACCTTGCTCCCGAATACCCTCACCCCGACGTATTTCACGCGATACGGCTGCAAGAAGCTTGACCCTGAAAACGCATTTTTTACCAGCCGTCACTTTATCCCGCCGAAAAACCGTCATTTGCGAGGGTGCGGATAACTGCTCCCGAAACTGAGGCGGCCTCAATTTTTTGTGGCAAAAACACCGCCGGCATGATATCATGTTTGTTTGAATGGGTGTGCCAGCCGCAATCCCGTCGCTTTAGCGGAGGGTCAAGGCTGGCAAATACAAATGATCTTCCATACCATCAAAATTCTCCGTCATTTATGGCGGAGAATTTTAATATTCCCCCTTGGTCTACACTGAATTCCTTACATAAAACCGAATAATTCGGAGAACAACCGTACTTAAAAAGAGAGGGCGCATCGCTTTGAAAAAAAACGAGATTAAAGAGACGGTACCGGTCCAGGAAGGAGCCGCTTACGACGAAAAATCCATTAAGGTGCTCGGCGGTCTTGAGGCGGTAAGGAAAAGGCCCGCGATGTACATAGGCTCCACGGGCACCATGGGCCTGCACCACCTTGTCTACGAGGTCGTCGACAACTCGGTCGACGAGGCTCTGGCCGGACACTGCCAGAATATAGATGTGATAATCCACGAGGACAACTCGGTGACCGTGATCGACGACGGCAGGGGCATCCCGGTCAAGATGCACCCCGAGAAGAAAAAACCCACCGTGGAGGTCGTCTTAACGGAGCTGCACGCGGGCGGCAAGTTCGAGAACAAGGCCTATAAGGTCTCGGGAGGGCTTCACGGAGTCGGCGTCACGGTCGTAAACTTCCTGTCGGAGTGGCTCGATGTCGAGATAAAGAGGGAAGGCCAGATCTTCAAGCAGAGATACCAGAGGGGAAAGCCCGTGAACGCCCTGACGGCAGAGGGCAAGGCGAAAAAGACCGGCACCACCATCACGTTCAAGCCCGACGCCGAGATATTCGAGGTAACGGAGTTCAGCTTCGACATATTGAGCCAGAGGCTCAGGGAGCTGTCCTTCCTCAACGCCGGCATCAGGATCACGATAAGGGACGAGAGGAGCGAGAAGTTCCACGAGTTCCAGTACAAGGGCGGGATCGTAAGCTTCGTCGAGCACCTCAACAAATCAAAGAACCCGATACACCCCAAGGTCATCTTCATCTCCGGCGAGAAGGAGTCGATACAGATGGAGGTGGCCCTGCAGTGGAGCGACTCCTACAACGAGAACGTCTACTCATACGCCAACAACATAAACACCACCGAGGGCGGCACGCACATGGTGGGCTTCAAGAGCGCCCTCACCAGGGTCGTGAACAGCTACGCCTCGTCAAGGGGCCTGTTGAAGGACGTGAAAGAGGCGCTTCAGGGCGACGATATAAGAGAGGGGCTTACTGCCGTAATAAGCGTAAAGCTGCCCAACCCCCAGTTCGAGGGGCAGACCAAGACCAAGCTCGGCAACAGCGAGGTCGAGGGCTATGTGAAATCCATCGTCAACGACAAGCTCGCCGTCTTCCTCGAAGAGAACCCGGCCGTAGCCAAGAAGATTATCCAGAAGGCCGTCGAGGGCGCCCGGGCGAGAGAGGCCGCCAGAAGGGCGAAGGATATAATAAGGAGGAAGGGCGCGCTCGACTCCAGTTCGCTGCCCGGAAAGCTTGCCGACTGCCATGAGACAAACCCCGCGTTATGCGAGATATTCATAGTCGAGGGAGACTCCGCCGGAGGCTCGGCCAAGCAGGGCCGGGACAGGAAGTTCCAGGCGATACTCCCCCTGAAAGGCAAGATATTGAACGTCGAGAAGGCCCGGTTCGACAAGGTCCTCTCGAACGAGGAGATACGGACGATGGTCATGGCCCTGGGGTGCGGCATCGGCAACGACGACTTCAACCCGGAGAAGCTCCGCTACCACCGTATCATCATAATGACCGACGCCGATGTCGACGGCAGCCACATAAGGACGCTTCTCCTTACGTTTTTCTACCGTCAGATGAAACACCTCGCCGAAAACGGCCACCTATACATAGCCGAGCCCCCGCTCTTCAAGGTAAAAAGGGGCAAGGAAGAGCGGTACCTGAAGGACGACTCGACTCTTGAGGACTTCATATTCGAGCAGGCGCAGGACGGCCTCTCGGTGGTCCCCAACGGCTCCGGCAAAAAATCCGCCGTGCAGAGCAAGACCCTTTTAACGCTTCTTAAGAAGATCGCCCGGTTCCAGCGCTCCCTGGGAAGGATGGAGAAGAGGGGCAAAGACGGCTCCATCATCGGCGCGCTCGCGCTGCAGGACCCCTCCGGCACTGACACGACGGACCAGAATGAAGTGGCCGCTCTGGCCGACGGTATCAAAAAGGAGCTCAAGGCGCTCAACCCGGATGAGAAGTACGACTTTACCACCGAAAAAGACAGGGACGGCTACTCCATAAAATGCGTTTCAAGGAAGCACGGCGTCCAGACCGAGACCGTCATAGACAAAGAGCTTCTCAACTCACCGGAGTTCCTCGACATAAGGGCCGCGGCAAAGGGCCTCAAGGAGGCCGGCGAACCCCCGTTCACGATTAAGAGCGCAGAGACCGAGACGGAGATAAGGACGTTCAAGGGGCTTATGGACTTTGTCCTGGAACTCGGGAAGAAGGGCCTTAACATCCAGCGGTACAAAGGCCTCGGAGAGATGAACCCGGAGCAACTCTGGGAGACGACTATGGACCCGGAAAAAAGGGTCCTGAAACAGGTCCGGGTCGAGGACGCCGTAGAGGCGGACGCGATATTCACGAAGCTCATGGGAGACGTCGTGGAGCCCAGAAGAGAGTTCATAGAAAGCCATGCCCTGGAGGTGTCGAACCTCGACATATAAAGGCGCCTGTCTACAATTTACATGCTCCGTATCAGCGTGCGGTAACGGATAAACGCGGTGCGCAGGTTTTAGGACCAAAGGGATGCTGAAGAAATCCTCCCATGGATTGCCTGGCAGATCGCGTTTTTCCGCAACCCGCTCATGAGAGACGGATACGGTCGGCCCCCCGCTCCGCACACGCGATATATTTAAAAAGCCTTGCCCTGCGTGCGGGACGGGTGTATCTGTTTGAAAATAGTGCGCATTAAAATTCTCCGCCATAAATGACGGTGAATTTTAATGGTAAGGAAGAATCATTTATATTTGCCACACCCATTCATCAGAGACTGCTCAAGAGCCAGGCTTCGGCGGATCAAGCGCCGCAGAAAATTAAAACGGTGTTTTAACATGGTCAACGATTTCTCCCTCGCATCCCTTTCAGGTATCCGCCAAAACGCTTATTATGTATTCTAAAGATCAAAGATGGCTCTTTGCAGCCGCAGCTTTAGTTGTTTTAGCCGGCATCGCATATGGCGCCATCCTTTTCAAAACCTTTCAGGACCCTTCCACATCCTTCCTGACATCGTCAGACAAGGCGCAATGGATACTCTACGACGAGCCGGCTGACTTAGTAGCCAAAAACCCGGGCGATGTCGTTACAAGTTTCAATTATCTCTTCACCGTCGCCTCGGCTCCGAAAGACGCCGTACTGACAGTCTATGCAATGAAAAACGCGGCTGTCTTTATCGACGGGAACCTCATAAACAAACCCGGGTATCCCCTTGACGACTGGAAGAAGCCTCTTCGGCTCAACATAGACGGGTACATCGTCCCGGGTGAGCATGAACTAAGGATAAATGTCTTAAACAAAAACGGCCCGGCCGTTCTGCTGGCGTACTGCGAGCCTTTAAATATCTCCACCGGTCCGGAGTGGCAGGCAAGCCGTGACAAGGTCAACTGGTATTCTGCGCGAAATGCGGAACAGCCGGGCCAGCCGCGCCTTGCCGCGATGTTCCTCCGCTCCGACAAGGCCCTGGCATCAGTCCTTATCTACATCATGCCGGTATTCCTCATCGTGTTCGTATGGACGCTAGCAAATGCCGGCCGCGGCATCAAATGGCTGAACCGGATCACCCCGTCCGCGTCCACGGTACGATGGATCGTTCTTTTTGCATGGGTAGCGCTCGCAGTAAACAACATCGGGAAGCTTCAGGCGGATGCGGGTTTTGACATAGACGAACACCTGGAGTACATACGATATGTTGCGCAAAACTGGAGGATACCTCTCCCGGCGGAAGGCTGGCAGATGTTCCAGTCGCCTCTTTATTATATCGTGTCAGCGCCGGTCTACCTTTTTTCCCGGCATTTTTCCGGCTTGTGGGCCGTAGAAAAGATACTGAGAGTGATACCTCTTTTTTTCGGCATAGCCCAGGTCGAGCTGACTTACAGGACGCTTAAGTCCGTCTACCCCGAAAGAGAAGACCTCCAGGCGCTCGGCACGGTGATAGGCGGGCTTCTGCCGATGAACATCTATATCTCGCAATACGCAGGCAATGAACCCATGGCCGGTTTTTTTACGGCAGCCACGCTGACGGTCATCTTCGGCATTATCAACAAAGGCCGTGAAGATCCCGCAAACCGGATAGCGCTTTGCGGGATCTTCTTCGGCCTCGCGCTCCTCTCAAAGGTCACCCCCGTTCTGCTTATACCTCCTCTGGTATTCATTCTGGCTTACTCACTGTCCCTAAAAGGCTTTCGCCCTGCGCGCATTTGCGCCTGGGTCCTGCTTTTTATCTCGATCGCCTTTTTCATATCGGGATGGTATTACTTAAGGAACTGGATCGAGATAGGAAGGCCGTTTGCAGGCGGGTGGGACATCTCTCGCGGGGTGGAGTGGTGGCAGGACCCCGGCTACAGGACTTTAAGTCAGCTCTTCACATTCGGCCGGTCTCTTTTATTTCCGATACACTCCTCTTACAAGGGATTTTTGGACGCTTTTTATTCGAGCTTCTGGACGGACGGGTACCTGAGCGCCCTTAACGATTTCGCGTGGCGTCCCGCATGGAATTACGACTTCCTCACATCGGTTGCCCTGCTGGCGCTCGTGCCGAGCGCAGGCATCATAACAGGCGCCGCGGCCTCGCTCCTGCATCCGGAGAAGTCTCTAAGGAACGGCGAGTTATTCGCCCTCTCCTGCGTAGCCGTATACTTCGCCGCCCTTTTCTATCTATTCCTTAAGTTGCCCATTTACAGCACGGTAAAGGCCTCTTATACGCTTGGGCTTATACCGTGTTACGCCGTCTTGTGCTCAGCAGGCTTTAAGGTGCTGACCGGGTCGTCCGTCGCGCGTGCTTTTGTTTTCGGCTCCGTAGCCTCCTGGGCCGTATCCGCGTATCTGGCATATTTCATAATCTGACCGCTTCAAGGATGAAAAGACTCTTCCTGCCGCATACCGGCCCGTCCTCCTGAGCGGGAAGGAGAGCATAAACATTGCCTAAAAATTTCTTCTGTTGTATATTGAAGGAAATTTTCGGCCGCAAGCGCCTTGAAAAGGCGTAAAACCGATCTTACCTTATAAGAGAGAACATTTAAAAATGACAAAACAAAAATCACAGAGGATAGGCCTGTACATAGATGTGGCCAACATCACCCGTAACGGCGGATACGGCATGAGGTTCGACGTGCTCAGGGACTTCGCCTGCAGGGACAGCGGGGAGCCGATAAGGCTTAACGCCTATGTCGCTTATGACGAGGAGAGGGCCAGGACCGACCGGGAGTACAGGGACAGGACCTTCAACTTCCACTCAACGCTCAGGGACTACGGCTTCAAGGTCATCGAAAAAGTAGTCTCCTGGTACGTGGACGAGGCGGGAAACAAGTTCGGCAAAGCGAATGCCGACCTTGACATGGCCGTGGACGCGCTCCTGCAGTCCGAAAACCTCGAGAAGGTCGTCATGGCCACCGGCGACGGGGACTTCATCCAGGTCGTCAGGGCCCTGCAGAACAAGGGTTGCAGGGTCGAGGTCGTGGCGTTCCAGAACGTCAGTTCGAACCTCAAAAGGGAGGTGGACCTCTTCATGTCGGGCTACCTTATCCCCAACCTCCTGCCCCTGGAAGGGTCCGACTCCAAGAAGAGCTGGGGAGACGTCGGCTCCAGGGTGAGAGGCATCTGCTACACCTACAACCACTCCAAGAACTTCGGCTTCATGCGCTACCTCGGAAGGATCGGTCCAGGTCTCTGGATAACCGACACGCGGAGGACCGAATCCCCGTACGGCACCGCCTTCGCTCACGAGTCGGCCTTCACAGGCACGGAAATAAACCAGCTGCCGAGCAGGGAGATGGTCTTCGAGTTCGACATCGTCCAGGGCGACAAAGGGCTTCAGGCGGCTAACATCGTAAAGATATTCCCCTAAGACACCGTACATCCATGACGAACCCGCCCTGGGCATAGATACTTTCAGGTTTTTCAGACCGTTAAAAATAAAAAGGGCGGGCCTTGCAGGCCCGCCCTTTTATTCCTGTCTTTTCTTCCTTTTATTCAATGTCATTCTTCCCCGCCCTCCCCGGCATCCGCAGCCTCCGAGGGTTGCGCGGCTTCCGGCTCCTTCTTTTTCTTGCCGAATATCATGGCGACTATTATGCCTATGATATATAGGACCATTATCGGCCCGGCCATCAAGAGCTGGTTGAAGATATCAGGGGTAGGGGTTAAGACCGCGGCGACTATGAGGTCTATTACCAGCGCGTATCTCCACCACGAGATGAGCTTACGGGCGGAGACCAACCCGAGGCGCGCGAGCACCAGGATGGCAAGCGGCAGCTGGAAGATGACCCCGAAGGCCAAAAGGAACTTCGTTATCATCGAGAAGTACTCGCTCATGGAGATGAACGGTTTAAGCTCGGCGCTTGAGTAGCTCATCAGGTACTTGAACCCTAACGGAAAGACGACGAGGTAAGCGAAGGCGGCGCCGGCGAGAAAGAGTATGACGGAGAAAAAGACTATGAAGACAAACCAGACCTTTTCGCTTCTGTAGAGCGCCGGGGCCACAAACCCCCAGACCTCAAAGAGTATGACGGGGCTTGCCAGCACCAACCCTCCGACAAAGCCGACCTTCATATAGATGAAAAACGGCTCCACCACACCGGTAAAGATCATGTAGTCCTGACCCTGGGGCATGGCCGGGAGCAAGGGCCTGGCAAGCAGATGATAGAGTTCCACCGAGTAGGTGTAGGCTACCGCGAAACCGACGGCGGCGGCTATCGTGGAGATGATGAGCCTTTTCCTGAGTTCCCGCAGGTGCTCCGTAAAAGCCATCCTATTGTCGTTAGCGGTCATAATCAGGGAGCCTTTTTACCCGTCTCTTTACCGGCCGCTGCGTTCCTGCCGGCCTCCGGAGGCGGGTCTTCGGGCCTTTCTGAAGAGGACTCTGGCGGGGCTTGTTTTTCTTTACGCGCCGCGTCGGGCTCCGCGGCCTCGTCTATGTTCTTTTTCAGCTCCTCGCTGGCCCTCTTGAACTCGGAATAGGCCCTCCCGAGGGCCTTGGCCAGGTCCGGCAGTTTATCGGGGCCGAGTATGATCAACGCCGCGATCAATATGAGCAGTAACTCAGGAAAACCTATGCCGAACATCCGTTACCCGCTGTCATTTTGTGGGGGGTATCACGAGGACCGGACATGAGGCCTTCCTCATCACCCTCTCGGTGGTGCTTCCGAAAAAAAACCTGTCTATCCCCTCTTTACCGTATGTCCCCATGACGACGAGGTCTATACGGCCGCCCTTTATCACCTTGAGTATCTCCTTGTAAGGCTCTCCCGCGAGGACGTGTCTCTCGACGCTTTTGTAGCCCTTGAACGTCCTCGCGCAAAACCTCTCGAGCATCTCGGAGGCCACGGCCTTCAGGTCCTTGTCGAGCTTCTCATAGGAGAGGTGGGGCAGATAAAAGCCGGCCGCCTCGTGGCTGGTATCGACGACATGGAGCACGTAGAGCTTTGCCCTGTTCCGGCGCGCAAGCGTCAGGGCGTACGCGGCCGCCTCCTCGGAAGCGCCGGTAAAGTCCGTGGGGAGAAGTATCTTACTGATAGTCTTATTGTTGTTCTTTGCCGCCATCGTATTCTCCTCAAGGTTTTAGTGTGAAGGCATTTAAAGCACGGGCGCGGGTCTTTGCGCTCAAGAAAAACCGTGGAACAGCCGAATAATCATATATTAATGATACCACCTTTTTCAATACAATTCTGGCGTTATAACGGCAGGGTCCGGTTTTGACCGATGACTTTAAATGTTGACCGGGGGTGATAAAAATGTTAGATTGCGTACACACGGAGAATTCTGCCACTGTTCTGAACAGCTCTATAAAGCGAAGGGGAGCTATTTTTTTGACTAAACCCGAACACTCCGTAGCCAAGCGGCAGCTCTTCCCGTCCTTAAAGTCCGTCTGTTCCCTTTTCATATTATCCCTCGTAATATTTCTTTCCAAAGGCTCATCCCTCGCGTTTGACCCGTACGACCCGGACCCGCTCTCGCTCGAACGGTACCAAAGCGGTCTTCTTGAGCCCGATGAGATAACGCCTCCCTTGCTTACGATCAAGGTCCTGGAAGATACCGTCTCTGAAAAAAAGCCGGCCGCGTCCCTGCCGCAGGTCGCAGCCCAGGAGACGGCGGAAGACTTCGAATCGGAGTTCGCCCCCGACGACCCGGAGATAACGCGCGGCTTCACCGGCGGGATGAACGCCTCGATAACCTTTGACGGCGGGGGATACGAGAGCGGGGACGAGGCAAAGGCCATACTTGCCACGCTGAGGGAGCGCGGGATAAAGACCACCATCTTTCTCACCGGCATGTTCATAAGGAAGTACCCCGCCATTGTAAGGGAGATGGTCAAAGACGGCCACGAGATCGGCAACCACACCATGTACCACCCGCACCTTACGGACTTCAACCAGACCCTCAGACATAACACCCTCGGCAATGTAGACAGGTCTTTCGTCGCCAGGGAGCTTGACTCCGCGGCCGAGCTCTTCAGGGCCGCCACCGGCGCGGAAATGGCGCCGCTGTGGAGGGCGCCGTACGGTGAGATAAACAAAGAGATACGCCGGTGGGCGTATGAGGCGGGCTACATACATGTCGGCTGGACATACGACGCGAAGAAGAGAGAAAGTCTCGATACCCTTGACTGGGTCTACGACAGGAACTCAAGGCTTTACAGGACCTCCTGGCAGATAAAGGACCGGGTCCTCAACTTCGGGAAAGACTCCGGGGGGATAAGGGGCGGGATAATACTCATGCACCTTGGGACGATGAGAAAAGACGACAGGGCCTCGGACGCGCTCGGAGAGATGCTCGACGGCCTGATGGCAAAAGGCTACAGGTTCGTACCGGTCTCGGAGCAGATCTACGGGACCGGGCTCCTGAAGGCCGTTAAGTCAAAGAAGATACCCACCGTCAAGGGCATGGCGAAGTTAAACGCCAGGCCGGATGATTCCAAGGGCGCCTCCGGGGACCTCCTGCGGTAGCCTCAAAACCCCCTCTTCCTGAGTTCACCGACCGTATCCTTGTAGTCCGGCCCGGCCATCTTCATGAAACGGCCGTAGTACTCCTTTGCCCCTGACAAGTTGCCCTGGGCCTCATAGACGGCCCCGACATTGTAATAGGTCTCGGTATTGTACGGGTTGTACTTCAAGGCGCTCTCGAACATCCGAAGCGCCTTAGGGTAGTCGTTTATGAGCTGATAGTAGATGCCGAGGTGATTGTACGCCTCAGAGTACGCCGGGTTGAGTTCGATGGCCTTCTGCCACTCCAGAGCCGCCCTCTCCAGAAAGTTAGCCTCCTTGTAGATGTTGCCCAGCTGGAACCTTATAAGGGCGTTGCCGGGCTTGAGCGACGCCGCCGTCTCGCCTTTCAGTATGGCCGCGGCGAGGTCATGGCTCTCCATGTAGGAGTATGCCTCTCCCATGTAGGCGTCCGCGTAGTTCGGGTCTATGGCCAGGGCCTTTTCGTAGTTCGCTATCGCGTTCTTGTAGTCCTTCTTCCCGAAGTACTGGTCTCCGAGGCCGTTGTAGCTCGGGGCCGAATCCGGAGCGCTCCTTATCGCCTCCCCGTAGAAGGTGAAATCGTCCCTGTAGACCTTGTTCCTGTTCGCCGAGACGACGGAGTAGGCTATGGCCATGGCCGCCACGCCGACTATAACGGCCCTTGTCTCAAGCACCCCTCTGGCCTCGGCCTTCCTGTAGAGTATATAGACGCCGTAGGAAAGCGCGATGATCGGGCCCATCGAGGGCATGTAGATATACCTTTCGGCCATCATCGCGAACGATATCGGGACGATGTTGGATATCGGCACAAGCGCCAGGTAGAACCAGATAAGGGTGAAAAAGACTCTCTTGTCCTTCCGGTGCGCATACGCTGTCAGGACGAACGACAGGAGTATCGCCAGCATGGAGAGCAATACCCATCCGTCGAAGACCGTCGCCACGGGTTTTATGAGGTAATGGAGCGTCAGCTTGAAGGGAACGACCATGAGCCACAGGTAAGTGGCCGCGGCCTTGGTCATCATGAGGAAGTTCGAGTAGGCGCTCCCTCCCCACCACCCCTGGCTTGAGCTCATCCTGCCGGTCATGTAGAACCTTAAGACCAGGTAACCGAAACAGACCGCGGAGAAGAGGACCCAATTCAAGACATTGGACCTGACAAGGTCCTTCATCGGCCTCCTGTTGCGCGTCGCGTAATCGTAGGCGATGATGAACCCCGGAAGCGGTATCATCGTCTCTTTCCCGAGATAAGAGACAAGGGAAGAGACTATCGAGAGCGCGAAATAGCCCCGGGAGCCTGAGCCCTTGAAGCGGAAGTACGATAGAAGCGACAGGTTCAGGAATATAAGCCCTATGAGGTCCGCCCTGCTCGATATCCATGATACCGCCTCGACATGCACCGGGTGTACGGCGAAGGCGAGCGATGAGATAAGCGCCACGGCCTGGACCTCAAAGAGGCCCAAGGCGACGAAGTAGACGGTCACCGAGACGACCATGTGGAGGATGAGGTTTGTGATGTGGAACCCCCACGCGTTATTGCCGAAGACGGCGAAGTCCAGAGCGTAGGATATGGTCCGCAGCGGCCTGTATATGTAGGTGCCCCAGTCGGTATCGTACGCCGCCAGGGTCCTCGGCAAGTAGAAGAAGGACGGGATGTTGGAAAGGCTCTTGATGCTCGCGTTATCCTTAACGAACGCTATGTCGTCGCCGACAAAGCCGTTATTTATGCTGTTGTAGTAGACGGCGAAGGTGACCGCGATTATCACTATGATATGGGCCCATTTGTTGGGATACTCCTTTTTCGGTTTGTAGTCCGAGAGCCTTACGACGTTAGTCATCTTCTTCATCTTCTTTTCTACCCACCCGGGATTTTTTCAAGGACGACAAGGCATCTTGCGGCTATCCTGTCGCCGAGCAATCTTAACGCGAGCCTGTCTATGGACTCGAAGAGTCTTATCGAGAAGTACGGGACGAGCTGCCTGCCCTCGAACCCGCCGCTCAAAGGATACAGGAGAAACTCTCTCGCCTCTTTCTTTACGACCCTCAAGTCAGGGTACCTCGACCGGAATTCCCCGAAGCGCCTGAAAAAAAGGAGCGTGGCCACGGCCTGGTTCGACTCGAACGGGGCCTTCTCCTTTGCGTCTGCGGCCTCCCCGAAGACATCCGCCGCGAGGTCCACATCCTCCTTGTGCAAAAAATTATAGTAGAGGTATGAGAACGGGGAGATGAAGACATCGAGTATCACGATCCTCCCGCCCGGCTTGAGGCAGCGCACCATCTCTTTTATCGTAACGGCGGGGTTCTTGACATGGTGGATGGCGTCTATCAGGAGAAAGCTCCCTACGGAGGAGTCCCTGTAAGGAAGCGCCATCGCGTCGTGAACGCAGTCGAGCCACTCGCAGAAGACCAGGTCGGTCGATATCACGGACGGCATGAACTCCTTGAAGTTCCCGGTGCCGGCTCCGAGCTCCACCACCGGGGCCTTACCCGCCAGCTCCCGCCCGATATCCTTATACCACTTCGTATAAAGATACTTCGTGACCTTTTTCTTCTCCCATATCCTTCTGTGGCTGTCGAGTATCTCTTTTGACATATCTTCTCTTCCGGAGCGCTTAATCAGCCGAAGCTTTTCGTGCCGTTTTTGGTGGACCCGCCTGTCGGCGTCCCGGAGCTGACTGCCCGGAGGCCTTAAGCTTCCCCGGCGTTGGAGCCGGCCCCCTTGAGGCTTGGGGCGCTACGCGTTTCGGCCGTGCGGCTGAGAAAACCGCCGAGGTTCACGGCCGAGATAAACATCGCGAAGGGGACCAGGTGCATGACGACACGTTCGACGGAGGTCGATAGACGACGTTACGTAGACCAGGATATAGACCGCGAATTGGGCGGCAAGCATAATATTTAAAAATATCAAAGGCTTCGAGAAAAAGCAACGCCGGTTTAAGACCGCCGTCAGCGGGTACAGATACCATGTGAAGTTAAAGGCCCGGATATTTATGAACATCACCCTGTAGAAGCCCCTGAGTATCTCAGGGATAAGGTCACGGTGCGCCATGGCGTTGGCAAGCGTCAGCTCACCTCTGTTCTCCTGCGGTATGTGCACGGCCGTTTTATAGACGAACCACGGCCCCGCCGTATGCGGCCATCCTTGGGATATAGACGACCAGATAGTCGCATTCCAGAAGCTCTTTCGTCCTCAACTCGGTTGAGCCGCCGTCTATGACTTTCCGCGGATAGAGGTAGTAGCGTGACTTCAGGAAATAATACGAGGCGTTTTCCGCCGCCGTCGGGGTGAACAGATAGACCCTTGAGCCGGAGGGGATCACCGACGAAGCCTCCTGGGAAAGCCTGTAGATATGGCCGTCCATAAGGGACTTTTTCTCTTCGTAGGTGAGCCTTACGGCCTCCGGGATGACCTTCAGGGCCAGGGCCTCGGCCTTGAAGCTTTCCGCAGACCCGGCGCACCAGACAATCAATAGCGCTGCCCCGAGTACAAGCTCAAGCGGCTTTGCCGGGTTCTCCTTTTTTTTGCGGTCTGGCATAAAAGAACCTGTCCTATGAACCACCCCGATAGCAAGGCTATCGGGGTATCTCCTTAATCCTCCCCTCCCTTGATTGCGAGGGCTGGGCTCCCGTTGCGCTCTTCCGATGCAACGGGAAGCGGGGAGGGTGAAAACCTGTTGTCACCCCCACCCTACCCTCCCCCATCGAGGGGGAGGATTTTTACAAGGAAATTCCCTGCTAGCAAGCTACAGGGAATTTTGTGATTAAAAAGACGGCTCGCGAGTTCAATACCCGTTGTACCGATTTTTCAAGAGGGGATATTGGTTCCTGGCGTTTGGGCGGCGATCAGACGAATTTGAACTTTTTAAACGCGGCCACGCACATCCTGAGCATTACAAGCCCGTTCGTGAGCCTCTTTGTCATCTTGGTCTCGCCGTAGACCCTCTCCAGGTAATGCACAGGCACCTCGACGATCTTCAAGTGGAGCTTGGCCGCCCCGAATATGAGCTCGTAATCACCCCACCTGTCCTCTATCCCCCATGAGCCAAGAAGCCCCTTTACCCGGGGCCAGTCCCTTCTCCACAGGACCTTTGTGCCGCAGAGGGTATCGGTGAGCCTCTGCCCCAAAAGATAAGAGAAGGAGAGACCGAAGAACTTGTTGCCTATGATGTTAAGAGCCCGCATGGCCTCTTTCTGCATCGGGTATATCATCCTGGAGCCGTTTATGAACTCGCCCCTGCCATCGGCTATCGCGTCGTAAAAGTACGGGAGCTCCTCTGGTATTACCGTCAGGTCGGCGTCCAGTATCATGAGTATGTCGCCGGTGGCCGCCTCAAAGCCGGTCCAGACGTTTTTTGCCTTGCAGATGCCGGGGCCGTTGACGAGCCGGATATTTTTTTCGGGGTACTTCTTCATCATGCGCCTTACTTCGTCGGCCGTTCCGTCAGTGCTCTTGTCGTCGCAGAATATTATCTCGACACCGGCGCCCATCCCGGGCATCCTCTCCACCGCCCCCTCGACATTGCCCAACTCGTTCTTGCACGGGATTATCACGGATACCGCGTAGTCCTTGCCCTCGGGCTTTTTCGTCATCTCCCCGGCAACGAGTATCTGGATAAAGCAGAGGTTCTTTATGAACGGCAGCCTCGCCACGACACCGTTCATGAACCACGAGACCGCCGGGATGCCGACAGGGAAGAGTATCTGGTGGTACTGTTTTATCACCTCGTAGCCTGCCAGGTGGAGCATGTTCTCGATGACCGGGATATTGAGCCAGTTCTGGGTGGGCTGGGGGACCTTCCAGCCGATCTTCTCGGCGAGCACATTCAAGGGCCGCCACAGGTAGTTGTAGTTTATGACTATGAGGCGCGTAGATGGGGTAGAGAAGTTACGGGCGTTCAGGAACGCTTTTTCTATGTCTATGATGTCACCGAGGGAGTAAAAGATCACATAGTCGTACTTTTCCGGGTCCGAGTATGACTCAGGGTCGGCGCACTCGAACCTGAACTGCGGGCGCTTTTCTTTGGCCATCGCCACCATCTTCTGGCAGACCTCTACCCCCACGCCCGTTGAAGGCTCCACGTTCTCAAGTATCTGGCCCAGCTCGGACCTGAAGAGAAGCACCCTTTTGCCCGGCTCTATTATGAACTTCAGGAAGGATGAGAGCTTATTGTAGAAGTACCTATTTTTCTTGATCCATTTTTCCCTGACAGGGGCGATCTTCTCGTAGGATTCACGGACATAGGCCCTTCTGGACTTGAGGTACTCAAGCGCCCAGTTGCTCTCTGTTTTTGTCTTTTCGGTATTCATCGGGGTTATGGGTCTGGGGCTGAGTCGCAAAGCTCCGGGGAATGTAAGTCAGGGAAGAAGAGTAGAACTCTTGTTGTCTTGCGTAGGAGCATCCCTCTGTTCTCCTTCACAAGGATAATCGGCAAAAACCCTTCATTTCTTAAAGGTTTTTTTACCATAAAGAGGCCCAAAGGTCAACAATGGAAGGTATTGTCCCGCAAGGCTATTTCAGCTTAAAGCTCAAGCCCCTTAAGCCTTTTCGAGAGAAATTCCTTTATTTCACCCGGTTTGGGCAGCTTCGCGGTGACCTTGCCGCCGGAGATAAGCGGGACAAAGAGGCTGCCGAACTCTCCACCGCAGGCGCACCTCTCGACTTCAGACCCCAACGGGACAATCCTGCGGTTGGAGCAGCTCCCGCACTTGAGGACGTCTTTGGCTCCCGACCACTTGCCCCTCTTGGCCAGCGGCACTCCGTCTATCTCCATTATGTCCATGGCGAAGTCCACCACCGGGGCGTCGCTGATGGATGTGCCTACTCCGAAGGCGTCGACCACGGGCTTCAACTCCATCACCTCTTTCTCATCGAGCCCGCCGCTTGCGAAGAGCTTCACGTCCTTGAAACCGCGCAGATCAAGCTCCCACCTCACCTCCTCGAATATCCGGTAGAAATTCCCCCTCCTCGAGGAAGGGGTGTCGAGCCTCACGGCGTAGAGCTTCCCCTTCATGGCCTCGGCCACCCTTATCGCCTCGAACTTCTCGTCGTTGAAGGTATCTATCAGGGCCACTCTCCTGACCTTTTTGTCTACCACCTCGTCGAACGCCTTTACCGCCTCAACGGTATCGCCGAGGACGAGTATCAGGGCATGCGGCATCGTGCCCATGGGGTCTGTCTCCAGAAGCTCCGCGCTGACGATGACGGCCACTCCGTCGCACCCTCCGATGTAGGCGGAGCGCTCTATCATCGGGGCCAGTGCAGGGTGCATCCGCCGGGCGCCGAAGCTCGCGACCAACCGGTCCCCTGCGGCAAGCCTTATGCGGGCGGCCTTTGTCGCTATCCCCGAAGCCTGGCATATAAGGCCCAGCAGGGCCGTCTCAAAGACACAGAACCCGGTGTACATCCCCTCTATCTCCATCACCGGCTCCCAGGGCATGAATACTTCGCCCTCCCTGAAGGCCCTGATGTTGACCTCTTTGCCTTCCATCAGGTGCGCCACCTCTTCGATCCCGGCCAGGGCCGCCCACTTCCACTCCGCCGGAAGGGTCTTGGCGAAGAACTCGGCCCTGACCCTTTTGTCTATCCCCTTTTTCTTGAGTATCTCCAGGGTGCGCGCGAAATAAACATCCGTGACCCTGCCGTTTTTTATATCCTTCGGGTCTGAGATATGGAACATTTTAGCCTCCGCTTTTATGCGTGATGTACGGGCTATGCCCTTGTCTTTTTAGGTCTCAGTATTATTATAGCCACGGCCCCGGCCACAAAGCCCCCTATGTGGGCGTACCAGGCTATCCCTCCGCCGGAGCCGGAGCTTAAGAGCTGAAATAGGAACCAGATGCCTAAAAAGACTACAGCCGGTATCCTCGCGACAGTTACGAAAAAGAGCAGAAAGACGAGCGTCAGGATCTTCGCCCTCGGAAAAAGGATAAAATACGCCCCCAGCACCCCGGCTATCGCTCCGCTTGCGCCTATCATCGGCAGCGTCGAAGATGGCTCCATCGCTATGTGCGCGAGGCTCGCTATGACGCCGGAGGCGAGATAAAAGAGAACGAACCTGAAGTGCCCGAGAGTGTCCTCGACGTTGTCGCCGAATATCCATAGAAAGAGCATGTTCCCGGCCAGATGCAAGAGCCCGCCGTGGACGAACATCGCCGTAAAGAGGGTAAACGGCGGGGGAACGACCGAGCGCGGCTTTATATCTACCAGATGCGTTATCTCATAGGGAATCGCCGCCGTCCTGTAGATAAAGTTCTCCGTGCCGCTCGTGCCGAGTGTCATCTGGTAGATGAAGACGACTATATTTATTATTATTATCGAGATAGTTACATATGGGAAGGTATATGAGGGGACGTCGTCTTTAAGAGGTATCATCCGTAAAGACCGTTAAAGGGATTTTTCAGGCTTCATCAAGGATAGCATATTATCGGGTTTTAAGCATTATCTTAAGAGACCGCCTGCCTGTACGCAAAGGGGGGTCAACCGCCATCCCCTTTCGTACTTTTAAGGATATTATTTTTTTAACGTTCTGAAAACCCTGGGGGTTTTAAGCCCAGGGAGGGTTCATTTACATAAATGCTTTAAAGCACAGGGTTTTTAAAGCATACCGGAAAAAGCGCGCCTGGATTTGACAACTCCGCACTATATGATAACCTTTTATCAATAAAACCTTTTCAAGGATTAAAGACGGAGTATCGTCATGATTTAATATCAATATATGTCGGTTTAAAAAACCATAAAGAAAAGAGAGGTGGACATGGACAGAATTGGCGCCGTTACATTCAATGGCAACCCCCTGACCCTTACCGGAAACGAGCAGAAGACCGGGAACAAGGCCCCGGAATTTACCGTCATCGGCAAGGACTTAAAGCCCGTAGCCCTCAGGGACTTCCTCGGCAAGGCGAAGCTTATCAGCGTCACCCCCTCTCTCGACACCCCGGTCTGCGACACCCAGGCCAGAAGGTTCAACGAAGAGGCGGCGAAGCTTCCTCCAGAGGTGGCAGTGCTGAATATCAGCATGGACCTGCCCTTTGCCATCGGGAGGTTCTGCGCTACAGCCGGGATCGAGAGGATAGGGACTTACTCGGACCACAGGGACGCCGAATTCGGCGCCAACTACGGGGTCCTTATAAAGGAGCTGAGGCTCCTTGCGCGCGCGATATTCCTCATCGACAAGGACAATGTCATAAGATACATGGAAGTCGTCCCCGAGATGACCTCCAATGTGAACTACGGAAAGGCTCTGGAAGAGACGAACAAGCTTTTCGCCCGCCGGTAAGAGGCCGGTTTTTAAGGCCGCATCCGGTTATGGAAGATACAAAAAAAAGCGGACGGCGGTATATCGCCGGCCGCTTCCGTCTTTTAAAGGTTGCCGCGGATCAGGGCTTGTAGTACATGAGGTCTTTGGCGTAAGGGGCGACTATCTGGTGGAGCCTCTGGACCTCCTTGTACTTAAGGGGCGTATACGCTATGGCGCTCTCGATGTTCTCCTTGAGTTGCTCTACCGTGTCACACCCGATGACTGCCGTTGCTATGGGCTGAGAAAGCGCGTAGCTGAAGAGCAGCTTCTTAGGGGCGTTGAGCCTTCCCCTCAAAAAGGCCTTCATCCCCACCACACCCACGTCCTTGGCCCCCGCCACCTGTACGATCTCTTCGAGAAAGCACTTGTACTCAGGCTCGGCCGGGTTTACGGGTATCAGGACCGTATCGAAGTCGAAGAGCTCCAGGCACCTCTTGATGACCGCCGGGTCGTGGTGACCGGTGACGCCCAGGAACCTTGCCTTTCCCTTCTCTTTAGCCTCCACGAAAGCCTCGATAGCCCCGGTGGGACTGAAGATCTCTTCTATCTCGTCTTCAGTCCTCACATCGTGTATCTGCCAGACATCGAGGTGGTCGGTCTTCATGTTCGTCAGGGTCTCATGCAGGTGGCCAAGCGCCCCGGCCTTGTCCCTGGCGTGGGATTTGCTCGCCAGATAGATACTGTCCCTCCTGCCCTTGAGGGCCGCCCCGCAGTAGTTTTCGCTTCCGGCATAGGCGCGGGCCGACTCGAGATAGTTAATACCGGCGTCTATGGCGGTATTTATCAGCTCGTCGGCGGCCTTCTCATTGCCGAAGGTCCTTAAGACCCCCTCGCCTCCGAGGCCGAGTATCGACACATCGAGCCCGGTCTTCCCGAGCCTTCTCTTCGGTATTTCCGTGGATTTAGGATGTCTCATAAGTCAAAGATTATACCAGTATTTTCCCCCGAGTCCATGATTTTTCTCAGGCGGCCTCTCCTCTTTTTGAAGCCTCCCGCGGAAAAACAGCAGGGGGCTTCAATTTCCGCGCCGGTTATATTACTATATCGGCATATGCCTTGCCGCAAGCGCCTTTTACGAGTTTATCGGGTAGCGGGCGGGGCCAGGGGCGGAGGAATCTCCCGCCATGCGGGGCGATTGTCAGGGATACGCGGCCGTGACATCTCCATTGCTTTGACAGGCTCTAAAGTTTCGCTCTTGAGACCGGGAGGACGCATGAGAGGACCATTGAAGAATCCATACGGCGGCGGTGACGAGGTCGCCGCCATGCTCAAAAGACGGGGCTTTGAGGTCATCCTCAAAAACCCGACCGAGTACCTCTTTTTCCCGCCCGACCTCGATGAGCCGTTCGAGGACGAGCTCTACGAGATGCTCAAGAAGTACTCCTTCCGGATATTCATAAGGGATGTGATAAAGAACAGGAAGTCCTTCGAGGCGAAAGACCTCCTCAAGTATTCGACCCGGGAGTGGGTCGAAAGGTACATCGGGTTCCTCCTTGAAAGGTCGGTAATAAAAGCGCTGGGCTCCGGCAGGTACCGCCTCAAGTCCGAGGCGGTATTCAGCTTCGGCGATACGCTTGAGTGGTTTGTGGCTAATATCTTTGAGAGGGAGTTCATCTCAAGCGCGCTCTGGGGCGTGCGGCTTAAGGGAGTGGAGGCCGGGGGCGACTACGACGTCGTGGCCTCGGTAGAGGGCGAGCTTGTGTACGTCGAGGTGAAGTCCTCCCCTCCTAAAAACATCGAAGAGGCCGAGGTGGCCGCGTTTTTAAAGAGGACCGAGGGGCTCAAGCCCGCGCTTGCGATATTCCTCGAGGACACGACCCTGAGGATGAAGGACAAGATTGTACCGATATTCGAAGGGCTTCTGAAAGGCCGCGGGCTGCCGGTGGCAAGGGTTCGGGAAGAGACCTTCTCCATAGAGGAGAAGGTCTTCATAACAAACAGCAAGCCGGACATGATCTCCAACATCGGTGCGTGCATACGCCGCCACCTTGCTCCCGAAGACTTCTGGTAGGCCGCGGAAGACGCCTTGTTTCCTTACCTGGAGTTCCACCTGCCCCGGAGCTCGACATAGGCCTGCGGAAGGAGTATGAGCGATTCGTCATACTTTACGGCCCTTCCCTCGTAGCCCTTCGGGACCCCGTTGTCGCAGTGACAGACTTCGCACCTGCATGCGTGGTCCTCTCTTTTGATCTCACCCTTTTCCAACTCGTCCGCTTCTCCCATCAGGTCGATTACGACTACACCCCTGCTCTTCATAATCACACCTCCTGTCAATACCATCCTGTTCTTTAAACCGTCTTAAGGCCCCGGGGTTTTAATATTTCCTTCGGGTTCAATTAAGCGCGGCTTGCCGCGTATATAAAAACAGATATCCCCAACGGAAACCCTGTCAGCAAGGCTTGCGGGGTGGTTCAAACACAGCGCGCCGTCCCGTCAATCCCGGAAAAAGTTCCGCTTCTCGTTGAAGCCCATCAGCTCAGCGACAAGTATGGAGACTCCGGGCATTACATCCGAGATATGGGGTTTTACGGCGAAGAGCTCTCCCGGCATCCACTCCTCGGGGCTGTCGTCAACGCAAATGTCGGGAACGAACGGCAGATGAACCCCTTTCCTGTATACTTCCCCGGTGATACCGGCCCCATTTAACACGGCCCTGTATTGCTCGACCGGGCCGCTCGTCCAGAAACCCACCTGACACCCGTTTTCCCTCAGGGCTTTTATCGTCTCCTTTATCCCCGGCCTCAGAGACATGTCGATCGCGCCGAAGACAGTACCCATCAGATCAAACATTATACGCATACTTACGACACCCCGGTAAATCCAATAACCACAGCCCCATTATACAAAAGGTGAGATTAGAAGAAGATTAAGAACGCCTCCCTGACGGAAGCCTTGATTTTAAAGGATATTTATCTTGCGGAGGCTAATGCTGCGGGGCATTTTTTACGCGGTTCTCAGGGGAGTTACTCGCGGATATCCGGCTGTTTGCCGTCAAACGAGACCGGGCCGGCGCGAGGAGACCCGCGCCGGCCCGGTCAATCGATCTGCGGATGGTTTTTCAGAGACAGACTATGCTTTCGGCCCGTTTTTAAACTCCGGGTTCACAGGGATATACACGGTGAAGGTGGTGCCTTTGCCGACCTCGCTTTTTACCTCCACCCGCCCGCCGTGGGCCTCGACTATAGTCCGGACTATCGAGAGCCCCAGACCGCTTCCGACGGTAACGCCGCGGCTGGCGTCCACGCGGTAGAACCGGTCGAATATCTTTTCGGTCTCTCCCTCCGGTATGCCGATCCCGGTGTCTTCCACCACCACGACGGCCCCGCCCTGGCTCTCGGAGATATCGATATCTACCTTGCCCTGGGGCCTGTTGTACTTTATCGCGTTCTCGACGATATTGGTGAATACCTCGGTAAGCCCCTCGCGGTCTCCCTTTACCGTCACCGAAGGGCCGTTAAGCTTTATGACGACCCCCTTGTTGACGGCGGAAGGCTCGATGAGCTTCAATACGTCCCTCATTATGTCACGGAGGTCCATCCTCACGGGCTTGAAGAGTATGGTCTTGGTGTCCATCCTCGATATCACGAGGATGCGGTTGATGATGTCGCACATCCTGTTGACGGTGTCGCCTATCTTTTTTATCGACTCCCTGTAGTCGGCGGACTGCCTGTCCCTGGAAAGCGTAACGTCGCAGAAGCTCTTTATGATGGAGGTCGGGGTACGCAGTTCGTGGGACGCGTCCGATAAGAACTGCTTCTGTTTGGCAAACGACTCCTCGAGGCGCCCGAGCATCGTGTTGAAGCTCGTGGCCAGCGGTTTGAGTTCCGCCGGGGCGCCCCTCTCCTCGATCCTCTCGCTCAGGTTCTCCTCGGTGATCTGGCCGACCTTGGCCGAGAATGTCTTAAGCGACCTCAACGCGAACCCGGTCATGACGAAAACGCCTATGCCGCAGATGATGAAGACCGCCGGAAAGATCGCCAGCACGATGTTCCTGAACGAGCTTAAGAGCTCATAGGTGTCCTCGAGCGAGTCCCCGGCCTGGAAGGTAAGCCTGCCGACGGAGAAGTTGAAGGTCCGGCTTATCATGCGCATCGGGACCCCGTTGGGGCCGGTTACGGACCTGAAGTCCTGGGCCGAGCCTTCGGGCTGTATGACAGGCATCGTCGCGTCAGCCCTGGCAAGCGACGGGGACCTTACAAGCACATGGCCGTCCACGGAGACTATCTGGTAGTAATGGCCCGAGAGCTTAGCGGCGTACATGCCCGTGACCGCGCTCGAAAGCTCCGCGAGCTCTGTATCGAGCTGCCCGTGCGCCTCCTCCACGGTCATGAGGTTCGACACCGTCTCAAGCTCGCTTGTCAGGTGCTCGTCGGCCAGGTGTATGACGAGGTCTTCGAGCTTGTAGTAAAGGAATATCTCGAGGCCCGTGAAGAAGAACGAGAAGACTACGAGGAAGAGTATGACGAGCTTTAATTTAATGGAGTTGAACATAATGGGGGTTACTCTTCCTTGAGCATGTAGCCCGCGCCGCGGACCGTGTGGATGAGCTTTTTCTTGAAGTCCTTGTCGACCTTGTTGCGCAGATAATTGATGTATACGTCGACGACATTGGAGTCCATGTCGGTTTCCTCGCTGTATATGTGCTCGACTATCTCGCTGCGCGTCACCACATTGTCCTTCCTGTAGGCGAGGTACTCAAGGAGCGCGTACTCGCGGGCCGAGAGCGCTATCGCCTTGCCGCCGCGCTTGACCTCGTGGCTCGCGGTGTTGATCTCAAGGTCGCCTATCCGTATGACGGCCTCCTTAACGGTAGCCTTTCTCCTTAAAAGCGACCTGACCCTGGCCAGGAGCTCCTCGAAGACGAAGGGCTTGGTCAGATAGTCGTCAGCCCCCGTATCAAGGCCCTTTATCTTGTCCAGAAGCGCGTCCCTGGCCGTCAGGAGTATCACCGGGGTCATGTTGCCCTTTTTCCTTAACGCGCTCAGGACGGAAAGCCCGTCCAGAAGAGGCAGCATGATATCGAGGATGACGGCGTCCGCCGGGAAGTTCTCGGCCATGTAAAGGCCCTCCTCCCCGTCGTGCGCCACGTCCACGACATAGCCTTCCTCTTCAAGCCCCTGCTTGATTATCATCGCGAGGTCTTTTTCGTCTTCAACAAGGAGTATTCTCATCTCTTTGTCCTTTTGGAACTGCAAATCCCTGAAAGGGATATGGGTGGCCTTTACTCGGGAATCCGTTTTTCAGCGTAGGCTACTCTCTGGGCAGGTATTTTTTGCCGTGTATCATCGATGAAAAGAGCCCGGTCTTCTCCTTTACCTCATGGACGACAAGGCCGCCGAGATGGGCGCATATGAAAAAGACTATGAACCAGAAGCCTAACTCGTGTACCTCCTTGAGCGATTTGGCGATGGTCTCTGAGGCGGATTCGCTCAAGGAGCCCACGAAAAGCGTACCAGGGAACATCTTAAACTCGGTGCCGGAGAGGAGAAGGCCGGTTGCGGCCTGGCTTAAGAGCACTATGAAAAGGGCCATGTAGAAGATGGAAGCCAGCGGGTCGTGTCCGACGACCTTTGCCGCCTTGCCCCTGAAACCGCTCAAATACCACTTTATGTTGTGCGCTATGGCTTCACGCTGCTCTTTCTTGCAGGGTATTATATCGCGCCAGGAGGCGTACTTGTTGCCCACGAACCCCCAGAGCAGCCTTAATGAAAAAGTACCGATGAACACATACCCGACCGTGGCGTGGAGCTTTGCCACCTGGTCCCTCGTATCCTCGCCCACACCAAGATACTCCATGCCCAGGTTCCCGAGCACAAGGAGCGCCAGAGTGAAGATCAAAGACATGTTTACCCAGTGAAGCACCCTGATAGGCCAATCCCATACGTCCACTATCACTCTCACTCTTTCGTTATTGGGTTCCATATTCTCTTCCTTTTTTGTTTGAGATAGCCACGGGCAGGAACTCTCTTAATTTTTTTAACATCTTCAACGGCGTTAGTCAACACGCTTTGTCCTCTTACGCGCCCCCGGAGCCCGTTGTCCCGGACGCTTCTTTGCAGGGCAAAACGGTCGGTCTTAACCGCACATAACTATTATATATTATAGAAGATAAAAGATTAAAAAAAGATTAGAAAAAGGAGGAACGAATCAAAACGCGCCCGGCGGGCGCTCACGGTCTTTTACGGGGTCTTTGACCGGCGGATTTGACAGTACGCCGGCAGACGATACAATCTAAGGCATGGGGGAGCGGTTTAAACATCTTTTGATGATCTCGCAAAAAACAATAATATTCGAAGGAGGCGGTGTAAAATGAAATTATCTCCGCAGGAAGAAGAGGTTTGGCAGACCGTTCTGGCGTTGAACCGTGCCTGGACCAAAGAGGGCAACGCGGGCGCGCTCAAAGACTACTTCCACAAAGACATGGTGGCGATCACCGCCACTGACCGTTCGCGCCTCGATGGGAGGGAAGCCTGTATCTCCTCATGGAAGGCATTTTCCGACAACGCCAGTATTCATAGATGGAACGAGTTTGACCCGAAGGTCCAGATATACGGCGGCGGCAACTTAGCCGTCGTGACCTATTACTTTGAGATGTCCTTCGATATGGGGAGCCAGACGATCGATATCGGCGGGAGAGACATGTTCGTGTTCGTAAAGGAGGGCGGAAAGTGGTTGGCTGTCGCTGATCAGTTTTCATCATATCCCGCGGGCTAAGAAAGCATAGATACCCGCCTTTACAGACCGGGAGCTCCCGCTGAACCACCCCGCTAGCCTTGCTCCGGGGTATCACTTAAGCCTCCCCTCCCATCAAGGGAGGGGAGGGTGAAAACATTTTTTCACCCCCACCCTTCCCTCCCCCATCGAGGGGGAGGGTTTTACAAGGAAACCCCGGAGCAAGCGACAGGGAATTTTGTGATTAAAATATTCCAGTTGCGCGTATTTTACCGTTAAGGGGCCTATGACCGAAAAGATATACTTTAAGGGACGCTACGGGCCGATGCGCAGGCGCTCGCGCCTGTGCTACGCCGGTTTTTTAGCGGCCCTTGTGCTCCTGTCGCTCGCCGCCCTCTCGGGGCCCGGGTCGCGCTGGGGGCTCTGGCACTTCAGGACCGGCTTCACGATCATGAGGTTTTGCGCCTATGGCGCTTTTGTCTCCTTTGCGCTTTCGTTCGCCGGGGTCATTGTTTGCGTCATAAGGCGCAAAAGTACAAAAGGGGTTGTACCGGGGCTTGCCGGTCTAGTCATAAGCCTCGCCGCGGTCGTCATACCGCTTATGTGGTCGCTTGAGGCAAACAGGGTCCCCCGTATCCACGATATAACGACCGACACGGCAAACCCTCCGGTCTTCAGCGCCCTTCCGGCCCTCCGTCCCACGCCTGCCGAGTACGCCGGAGCGGAGGTCGCCGGGATCCAGCGCGCCAGGTATCCGGAGATAAAACCCCTTGAATTGAATATCGCGCCGGAGGCGGCCTTCGACGCCGCGCTTAAAGCGGCCAGGGGCCTCGGCTGGGAGATAATAGACGCCGACAGGCCGTCTCTTCACATCGAGGCGGTGGACACTACCCTGTGGTACGGCTTCAAGGACGATATCGCGGTCAGGATCACCGCGGGAGACGTCGGGAGCAGGATCGATGTGCGCTCGGTCTCCAGGGTCGGTATAAGCGACATCGGCACGAACGCGAGAAGGATACGCCGTTACTTCGACGCCGTCAGGAAGGCTTCCGTGGGATAAACCTCTCGCCGCGGCAGGTCAAATGCCTTGCCAACCATGACTTTATCTGTTAAGTTCGGGCCATGACAAAGGAAGAACTAGCCGGAAAGATCGACCTGACTCTTTTGAGGCCGGAGGCCCGCGAAAAAGAGATCGAGGCCCTTGTAAGCGACGGGCTTAAGTACCCGTTCGCATCGGTGTGCGTGCCCCCGTGCCATGTGCCCTTCGCTAAAAGCCTCATCAGGGGAAATCCGCTCAAGATAACGACCGTAACGGGCTTTCCCCTCGGCTTTTCAAGCCCGAACGCGAAGCTCTTTGAGTCGGTCGAGGCCTTCGGCGCCGGCGCCTCTGAAATAGACACGGTCATCAACATTTCTTTGCTGAGGTCCGGCAGGGCGTCTGTCGTGGAAAAGGAGATCAGGCAGATCGTAAAGACTCTTTCCGGCGCCGTAATAAAAGTCATCATCGAGGCCTGTTACCTGACGGACGAGGAGAAAAAACTCGCTCTCAACCTCTCGATAAACGCCGGGGCGCACTTCGTTAAGACCTCTACCGGCTTTGGCCCCGGCGGCGCCAAAGCCGAAGACATAAGGCTATTATCCGGCGCGGCAAAGGGCAGGATACTGATAAAGGCCTCGGGCGGGATAAAGACTACAGAGGACGCCCTGAAGATGATCGGGGCCGGGGCCGACAGGATCGGCACAAGCTCCGGGGTCGGCATCGTAGAGGGCCTCAAGGCATAAAAGACCGGCGGGAGGGTATCATGGAATTGGAATCGGTAAGGGCGGAGTTCCCCGAAGGGACAAACATCATAATCGGCGCGGCGCACTTCATAAAGACGGTGGAAGACTTATACGAGATAATAATATCGAGCGTGCCGGGCGCAAGGTTCGGGATAGCGTTCTCGGAGGCCTCGGGGCCGTGCCTCGTGAGAGTAGAGGGCACTGACGAGGAGATGAAAAGATGCGCTGTCAGGAACTCTACCGCCATAGGGGCCGGCCACTGCTTCGTCATAGTCCTTAAAGACGCCTACCCCGTAAATGTCCTGAACGCCGTCAAGTCCTGCCAGGAGGTCTGTACGGTATGGTGCGCCACGGCAAACCCGCTTGAGGTGATAGTGGCGAAGACCGCGCAGGGCAGAGGCATTATCGGCACAATAGACGGGTATTCTCCGAAAGGGGTCGAGGACGAAGATGCCAGGAAGGCGAGAAAAGAGCTCCTGAGAAAGTTCGGCTACAAGCTATAAAAGGGGGGCCTTACTTCTTCGCGTCTCCGGGTGCCGAGTGGCACTTGAAGCAGTTACGGGTCGGGAAGGCTACCCTGTCGTGGCATCTTCCGCACCACTGGCCCTTCCAGATGGCCGCCATGGAGATGTTGTTCGCTCCCGCCTTTTTCTTGAATATCTTCGGGTGGCAGACACTGCATTTGAGCCAGGCGTTATGCTGGGCGTGAGGGAATATGACGTCCGGCATGAACTTCATCTTCGATCTTATGAGGATATCCTGGTTGTTCGTCTCCAGGTCTTCGGGCTTCAGGTGGTTAATCTGTCCAGGCAAGGTGTCCTTGGGCCGCACAAGCCCCTCGTTTATCGACTTGACCCAGTCGACAAAACCGTATGTGTCCACAGGCAGGAATGTAAGCGAAACGACATCCGGAGTGGGGTCTATCATGCCGTACTTGTCCTTCTTTAACTCGCCGGGCTTCCTTTCATACCTGTAGTTGGGCCAGTCGGCCGGGGCCGGGTCCATATCGCTTTGACCTGTGGAAAAAGAGGGAGAAAATAAGAGGACAAAGAGGACAAGAAGGTATTTCAAATGAGACTTTGACATAGTCGCTTAACCCGAGTGCCGGCCGTAAAAGAGCGGCAAAACCTTTTCTATTACGGTTCAAATGGATTTTGCGCCATATACTAGCATATCGGGCAGGCTTTGGCAAACTATAACTTCTGGAACCGGGGTTTACCCGGCTGCGGGGCTATCATCAAACCGTAGGGCACAGTACGGGCAGGCTATCCATTCCGGCTGCCTCTGTCTCTCGCACGACGGGCAGATATTTGTCACCCGGGAGCCGCACTCCGGGCAGTACTCCGTATCCGCGACGACGGGCTTGCCGCAGGAGGCGCACTCCCTGTGGCTGTCGTCCTTTGACAGATAGATCACCCTGGTGAGTTCCTCAAGGGTCGTCAGGCCCGAGGCCACCTTCTTGAGCCCGTCAATGTGTATCGGCGTCATCCCGGCCTCCGAGGCCGCCTTTATAAGCTCTCTTTCCGGGGCGTCGTTGGCTATAAGGTTTTTTATCTTGCCGTTTACGGGGAGCACCTCGAAGATGCCTATCCTGCCGGAGTAACCGCTGCCTGAGCAAGCCTGGCAACCCTCTCCGCGGTAGAGCTTCTTGCCGCTCCATTTGACCCCCGCCTTTTTAAGCTCGTCCTGCCCGGGCGCGTACTCTGCACGGCACCCCTCGCATATCTTTCTCACCAGCCTCTGGGCCACTATCCCGTTCAGGGCCGAGGCTATCATGTACTGGGGGATCCCCATGTTCTTAAGCCGTATTATTGAAGAGACGGCGTCGTTGGTATGCAGCGTCGAAAATACGAGGTGGCCCGTCATCGAGGCCTGGTGCGCTATTATGGCGGTCTCCGAGTCCCTCATCTCTCCGACGAGTATGACGTCAGGGTCCTGTCTCAAGACGGAGCGCAGGGTGTACGAGAAGGTCAGGCCGGTCTTGTCGCTTACGGCGACCTGGTTCACGTCCTTCAGCTCGTACTCTATCGGGTCTTCTATGGTTATGATGTTTATAGCCTCTTTCTTTATATGCCCTATCATGGCGTACAGGGTGGAGGTCTTGCCGGACCCGGTCGGCCCGGTCACAAGCACAACGCCCTGGGGTCTGTCTATCATGTCCATGACCCGGTCAAAGTCCTCATCCAGAAACCCTATGCCATCGAGCCCGAGCAAAGACGCCTTGGGATCGAGTATCCTCATCACGACGGTCTCGCCGTACTGCGTCGGGAGAGTGGAGACCCTCAG
>JACRCH010000108.1 GCA_016219115.1 Deltaproteobacteria bacterium | reverse complement strand
TTCTTGAAGACAAAGCCCCTGCTCCTGTAATGCGTGTCGCTTATCTGTATCAATATCTCGGCGCCGGAGTACTCATTGTCCTTCGAGGTGAAGGTAGAGATCAGCGTCTCATCGACGACCACGAACTTTCCCGAAAAACTCCCTAAAGCCGGGTTGAACGACTTCCATGTGGTGTGGTTTTTGTCTTTATCGAAGGGGGCTATCTCGTAGCGGTTGTCGAACTGCACCGGGGCGTCCTTCATCAAGAGCCTCACGTACCCCTCGGTTACCCATGAGGAGCGCGCGTGGAAGGTCCGCGTCTCCCCTTCCATGTTCACCGTATTGCCGTCCCTGTCGGTGTACTCGCCCTTTACGACCCAGAGCCCTTCCTTGAAAAGAAATGTGTGTTTCATCTACCGGCTCTCCTCGGTGAGTTCTCTTGGTCTTACCACGATAGTCTTGTGCTCTTTTACGGTCACCATGCCGGGCTTGGCGCCCCGGGGTTTTTTAACGTGTCTGGCCTCGGCGTATATGACCTCGACCTTGCCCGCGTTTTGGGCCTTGGAGTGCCAGGCCGCCAGCGAGGCCGCTTCTTCTATGGTCTTTTTCGTAAGCTCGGCGCCTCTTCCGGCCACCTTTATGAGTACATGGGAGCCGGGCATCTTCGAGACATGGAACCAGATGTCCTCGTTTGAGGCGTATTTTTTCACTATGAGGTCGTTTCCGGGCCCGCTCTTGCCGCAGAGTATCTCAAAGCCTTCTGTCGAGGTAGACCTCCTTATCGGCTCGGCCTTCTCAACGGGTCCTGTCTTTACTCTCCCGGTCATCTCCTTGAGATATCCCCCTTCCACGAGTTCGTCCTTCAGCAGCGCCAGGTCTTCTCTCGTCTTTGAATCTTCGAGCTCGTAGACGAGCGTATCGATATAGTCAATCTCGTCCGCTACCTTCGGTATCCTGTCTTTAAGCAGCTCAAGGGCGACCTTCGCCTTTTTGGCCCGCTTGAAGTACTTGTCAGCGTTCTCTTTGGGAGAAAGCTTCGGGTCGAGTTTGACCTTGACGGCGGCTGGCGGGTCGAGCGTGTAGTCCATTGCCTCGGCCTCGGTGGAGCCGCGCTTAATATTTTTAAGGTTATATACTATAAGCTCGCCGGGCTTTCCATACCCCTTTTCGGCCTCGGCCCTTTTTTTATCCCCGGAAAGGTTATTGAGCTTCCTGGCGGCCTTTTTCCCTGCCTCGTTTATAGCCCGTCTCAGGCGGGACTTCTCAAGTACAAGGCCCTCGTTATCCAGTAGGGCCGAGTAATGCCTGTCGGCGGCCTCATTCCAGCTCTCACCCGCCTCTTTCGGAATCTCCACTTCTTCTTCGGCCCTGGGCGCCGGGGGCAGAGGCGCAAGCGGCAGGCCCGGCACCACCGCTCTGACCGAGGTCTCGGGATCGAAGTACCTCAAGGCGTCGAGTATTACGCCATGAGCGTCAAGGAGTATGATGTTTCCGGACTTTCCCGTAAGCTCGGCGACAAGCGTCATCGGCTCTATCGAATCGCCGGTCTTTTTTTTGAGGTCGATACGGACTATCCTTTCGCCGTCGGCCTGACGGATGGAGTCTATCCTGGCGTTCGTGATCCTGCTCCTTAAAAAGGCGCAGAACCGCAAGGGCGCCGGAGGGTTCGTGAAGGTGCGTTCGGTCAGGTGCATCCTTGAGAACAACGGATGCGCCGAGATCAAAAGCCGCTCTTCGCGGCCGCCGGCGAATACCTTTATGAGAAGATTTTTTTCGTCAGGCTGGTGGACCCTTGAGACCACCCCTCCGGAGAGCCTTTCGTCGAGCTCAAGCGTAATATGCCGTAGAAGCAGAGGTCCCATAAGAAAAAATTATAACATCTTTTTTTAATTATCTCTCAGTTTTTAAGATACCCGGCGCCGAGGCGGCCCATTTCTTCTGAATACTGTATACAAAAACTTGCTTGACAAGCAAGTGGTAATTGTTATAGTATTTAAACACACAGAAAGAATTATACGGTTTTTATTTTTTAACGGTCTGGACGCTTCGGGGGTTTTTAAACAGAGAGGGTTCAATGAAACCTCCACGCTAGCCAAGTTGCCGGGTTCCGTTGGCATATGCCTTAAAAACTGTTGTAAGCAAGCTTTCGGCGAATCGAACGCTCCGGACATCAAAAAAGGTTCAATGGCCTTATAGTAATCGCCACACCTTGCAAAAACCGCGACGCAAGGCCGCAGACGATGGGGGAGACCCCTCGGGTCAAGACTTCACTTCTGAAAAAAACTCTACGCCGTTTTTAAAACCGGAGGTCTGTATGGCTGATAAAAAAGAAAGTAGCCTGGAAGCCTTAAAAGCCGGGATAGACAACAGAATGAAGGCCCGCGAGACAAGGCGCGGTTTCCTGAAGAAGGCCCTTTTCGCCGGTGTGGCCGTGACGGCTACGGCAACGGTGGCGAAGAAGACCGTCTCGATGATACCCGGGGAGGACCCGCAGGAGCAGTACATCAAGGACGTGCTGCCCGGCGACCGGGCGATGGCCGCAAGGGAGTATGTCGTTATGAGCAGGGAAGAGAAAAAGGCACTCGTAAAGACGCTCGTAGAGGACTATAAGAAAGAGGCCTGATCTACAGTTATCCTTATTTGGGGGGCTACCGTGTCAAACGACGAAAAGAAAAAACCCGAAGAACAGACCGAGGAAAAAAGCTCATCCCGCCGCGGCTTCCTTAAAGACCTCGCGGCAGGGACCCTTGGAGCGGCCACTTTGGCCGGGGCCGCCACCCTTCTGACCGACTCCACGGAGGCGGAGGCCAAGGCCACATGGTCCGAGTGGTTCCAGAAGAACTACCGCCTTATGACGGATGAGGAGAAGAAAGAGTCGATCGCCAGGCTTGAGCAGAGGTACACCGAAGAGTACGGCAAAAAGACCGTCGTCGACGGCTCTCCGGCGATG
>JACRCH010000107.1 GCA_016219115.1 Deltaproteobacteria bacterium | reverse complement strand
GCCAGAGAGGCATTAGAGATTTTTGAGGAGATACAGCTTTGCGGGGGTATCTACTTCGTGGAAGGAAGACCCGCCGCCTATATCCTTGGCGAGGAGATCGCCCACGAGATGTTCGTCGTGCACTTCGAGAAGGGGGTGGGGGATTTCAAGGGGCTACTTCAGTTCGTAAACCGGAGCTTCGCCTCAATACTCCCTGAAAAGTACAATATCATAAACAGGGAGCAGGACCTCGGGGACCCGGGCCTCAGGCAATCCAAGGAGAGCTACCGCCCCATCGGCTTCGTAAAAAAATACCGCGCCCACATTAAAAAGGACTGAGGCGGTCGGCTCCCGGCCCGTACACCGAAAGCACATCGGCCTGAATAAAAAAAGGGTTGAAAAATACTTATTGATCATGCCTTAAAATCCGTAACTTGCCGGTAAAAAACTTCTTTACATGGCATATCTTGTGCTATATACTCCTTTCATTTTAAAAATCAGACAAGAGCATACATTAAGACCCTTAGAGGAGTTTGACTGATGGAAGCAAAACTTATCATAGCGGTAGTCGTATTTATCGCGGTCTACGGACTTCTTATCTGGGACAAGATAAACAGGGCTGTAGTATCTCTTCTCGGAGCGGGAGCGCTCATTGTCCTCGGGGTCTTGAACCAGGAGGCTGCCGTAGTCGGGGTAGATTTCAACACCCTCGGGCTTCTGATAGCGATGATGGCCATAGTGACCATCTGCCAGAAGACGGGAATGTTTCAGTACCTCGCGATAAAGTCAGCCAAGGCGGCAAAGGGAGAACCCTGGAAGATACTCGTGGCCCTCTCCATAGTCACCGCCGTGGTATCGGCCCTTCTCGACAACGTCACGACGGTCCTTCTGACGGTCCCGATAACATTCCTTTTGACCGACGAACTCAAGATAGAGCCGTACCCGTTCCTTGTGGCGCAAATATTCTCGTCCAACATAGGCGGGACGGCCACCCTCATAGGCGACCCGCCGAACATCATGATAGGCAGCGCCGCCAGCCTCACCTTCATGGACTTTGTGGTGAACGTAGGCCCTATAATCCCTCTCATAATGATAGGCACCCTGGTGCCGCTTAAGTTCCTGTACGGAAATAAATTCAAGGTGTCGGATGAGACAAAGAACAGGATCATGCAGTTCAACGAGAGAGACGCCATCACGGACAGGTCTCTTCTGAACAAATGCCTCTTCGTCCTGGCTATCGTTATCGGAGCCTTCATCTTCCAGAAGCCGCTGCACCTGGAGGCCGCCACCATAGGGCTTTTCGGAGCGGCCGTGCTGTTCCTCGTGACAGGTGACGATCTCCATCTGGTGATGGAGAAGGCGGAGTGGACTACCATATTTTTCTTCATGGGCCTCTTCGTCGTGGTCCACAGCCTCGTTGAGGTCGGCCTGATAAAGTCGCTCGCCGAAAAGACCCTGGAGCTTACGGGCGGCAACATGAAGGTGGCGGGCATGACTATACTCTGGGTATCGGCCATAGCCTCGGCCTTCATAGACAATATCCCGTTCGTGGCCACGATGATACCCCTTATAAAGGGGATGGCCCCTGCCATGGGAGGCCCTGACGCCATCACGCCGCTCTGGTGGGCGCTGTCTCTGGGGGCGTGCCTCGGCGGAAACGGCACCCTGATAGGCGCCTCGGCCAACGTAGTTGTGGCGGGCATGGCGCACAAGAACGGCCACGGGTTCAGCTTCATGAAGTTCACGGTTCTTGCCTTCCCGCTGATGCTGATATCCATTGTCATCTCGACGGTCTACATGTACCTCAGGTACTTCCTGCATTAAAGGGGCGCGCCGTAGAGAGGTTCTTTTTGATATAATGTTTTTTCAAGGAGAAAGACGATGATAGCTTCCAATATAATGACCACGGGGGTAGTGACCCTGAGGCGCACTAAGACGATGCTTGACGCGATAAAGCTCATAAGCGACAAACAGGTCCGCCAGATCCCGGTGGTGGACGAGAGCAACAGGGTCGTCGGCGTCATAACCCCGAGAAAGCTCATGAAGGCGATCCTCCCGCCCTATATAGCGGACGGGACCGTAGCCGACGTAAAGTTCGCTCCGGAGCTGCCTGAGTTCGTCGAGAAGATAGATTCGTTGGCTTCCAAAGGCATAGATGATATACTCGACAGGGAGTTCGTGAGCGTGGGGCCGGAGACCCATTCGATGGAGATAGCGGCCCTCTTCGTGAACGCCAAAAAACCTGTCGAGTCGATACTCGTCGTGGACGACGGCAAGAGGCTTCTGGGGATAATCTCCCCGTGGGACCTTTTCAAGAGACTGTGGGAATACTCTGGAAAGAAAAAATAGAGAAGGCCGTCGGGGTCTATGCCCACATACCTTACTGCGTAGCCAAGTGTCCCTACTGTGACTTCAAGTCCGTCGTCTCAAGAGAGCTCCCCGAGAAGAGATACGCGGAGTGCCTCTTAAGGGAGCTCTCTTCGCTCATAAAGAAAGAGGGCTTCGATTCCTCGCCTAGGCCCCTTGAATCGCTCTACATTGGCGGGGGCACTCCGTCGCTTTTCTCGCCCGCTTCGATTGAGCGCCTTGTAAGCTTCATCCTCTCCGCCTTCACCCCTCTTAAAGATATCGAGATAACCCTTGAAGCGAACCCCGATACAGTAGACCTTGAAAAGCTCAAGGGCTACAAAAGGGCCGGGGTCAACCGCCTGTCCATCGGCTTTCAGTCGCTTATTGACGCGGAGTTGAAGGCCCTGGGCAGGACCCATTCTGCGGATAAGGCGTTGAGGTCGTTTGACGCCGCCCGCTCGGCCGGGTTCGCCAACATAGGGGTCGATCTCATCTTCGGCGTTCCCGCTCAGAGCGTTGACAGCTTTACGGAGTCCCTTCAAAAGGCCGTGAGGCTTGGCCCCGAGCACATATCGCTGTATAACCTTACCCTTGAGGAGGGGACCCCCTTCCACGGCTCGTATGTCAAAGAAAAAAACCGCTCAACCCCGCCTCTGCCGGCCGAGGAAGATGAACTCGGCATGTACGGGGCGGCCGTGGAACTGCTGGGTGAGGCCGGGTATATCCATTACGAGGTATCGAACTGGGCCCTACCCGGGCGCTATAGCGTCCATAACCGCAGGTACTGGTCAGGTGGCGACTACATAGGGCTCGGCTCAAGCGCCCATTCCTTCCTGTCAGCCCCCGGGTGGGGCAGGCGCTGGTGGAACGAGAACGACCCCGCCCTTTACATGAAGCTCGTCGATGAGGGCGGGGTGGCTGAAGCCGGAAGCGAGATATTGACACGGGAAGAGGCGATGACCGAGGCCCTCATACTCGGGTTGAGGATGCTCGATCGGGGGATAGACGCCGTTTCTTTCAAGGCCCGTTTCGGGGTCTATCCCAAAGAGGCCTTCGGGGAATGGGCCTCTCTCGTAAAAGAAGGGCTTATAGGCTGCCGCGGCGAAGACCTGCTCCTCACCCCCGCCGGGGTGCTCCTTTCCAACGAGGTCTTCCTCAGGCTAAAGGGCTAGGAGGGGCCGCCGTAGAAGATTTTTTTCTCAAAAACCGCCGTAAGCCCTCCGGCGCGTGATGATTTTTCTACCCTTGACAATGAATTGCACGATTGGTATCTTTTAAGGTGGACTTTTCCGGACGGCTTGGGGGCAGAGGCGCTTTTAAGCCGGTTTGGAGAGATATAAAAGGCATTGAAGAATCCCGCCATAAATGACGGGTCCTTAACGGTTAGGGGAATGTTATTTTTGCTGCTCGCCTTGACCCGCTTACGGAGCGGCGGACCGCGGCGAGTACCCCTTCAACAGGCTGAATATCATGAATATTTTCTCAGAACGCTCCAAACATATCTTAACGGCCATAGTCGAGGACTATATCAGGACCGCCGAGCCGGTAAGCTCCAAAGCCATCGCCACCAAATACTCCCTGGGGGTAAGCCCCGCGACCATCCGTAACATCATGGCTGAGCTTGAGAGCGAGGGGTTTTTAATGCAGCCCCACACCTCCGCCGGAAGGGTCCCTACCGACAAGAGCTTTCGTTTTTACCTGGACAGCTTGAGACGCCTTGAGGAACTCCCCGAAGGCGACAAGGCGTTACTGAAGAAGAGCTGCGAGAGTCCCTCGGCGGTAGAGGATATACTCACCGAGACGGCAAGGGCGCTCTCCACCCTTTCAAACTGCGCGGGCCTCATGTTCATCCCCAGGAAGGACAGCTTCGTAATAAAGCACATAAACATACTTCCGATGGACAAGACGAGCCTCATGGTCGTCATCGTCTCCACCCTCGGTATGGCGCAGACGCGCCTTATAAGGTTCGGCGAAGATGTCGGAAAGCTCAATATCGAAAGGGTATCGAACTACTTGAACTCCATGGGGGCGGGCCTTACGGTAAGGGAGTTGAGGACGCGCGTGGTCGAGGAGATGCACAATGTCAGGAACCTCTACGACGAGCTGTTGACCAACGCGCTTAAGCTCGGGGCGATGGCCCTCGACGCCGACGCCGGAAAGGACGGCCTTTATGTCGAGGGCAGGGCGAACATGTTCGACCAGCCAGAGTTCAGAGACGACTTCGAGAGGATGAAAAAACTCTTCTCGGCCTTCGAGGAAAAAAGCCTCCTGGTAAAGATACTGGATAAGAGCATGGAAGAAAACGGGATACACATATACCTGGGTTCCGAGTCGCTGGTAAAGGAGTTCGAGGGCCTGAGCTTCGTTATCGCCCCCTACGCAAGCAACGGCGAGATACTCGGGACATTAGGGGTCATAGGGCCTGTCAGGATGAATTACTCCAAGATCATCCCCCTGGTGGATTATACCGCAGGGCTTTTGAGCAAGGTCTTCTGCCCCGCGGATGTAAAAGCCGATTTCCCATTATAATCCGAGGACTTTCATTGAACCGAGAAATAAGGCCTTGCGCACCGCGGCCACGGGCCATATATTTAAATAATAAAACAAATAAGATAGCGGGGAAGGTATGAAAGAGAACGACGAAGATATGAACAACGGCGAAGAGGCCGCCGGGGAGCTCATGGAGCTTCAGGAACTGCCGGAGCAGGAGATAGCCCGCCTCAGATTCGAGCTTGAGGAGAAGACAAAGGAAGCCGGGGAGAACCGTAACAGGTTCCTCAGGGCGTGCGCCGACCTTGAGAACTACAGGAAGAGGTCTGAAAAAGAGAAGACCGACGCCATCGGGTACGCCAACGAGTCTATCATCGAGGACGTGCTGCTGGCGGTAGATAACTTTGAGAGGGCCCTTGCGCATGCCAACGGCGAGAACAGCGTCGAGTCCTTGAAAGAGGGCGTAAAGCTTACGCTTGACCGGATGTACGCTACCCTTAAAAAATACGGCCTCCAGGAGATCAAATCCGTCGGAGTGAAGTTCGACCCTTCGGTGCACCACGCGATAAGCCACGAGGACTCGACCGAGGCCGAGCCCGAGACGGTTGTAAGGGAGTTCCAGAAAGGGTACTTCCTCAAGGGCAGGCTCCTGCGTGCGGCGATGGTGGCTGTGGCGAAAAGACCGGAAGTGCACTGACGAATTTCGAGTTTAAAATATCTCGCGGTCCGGCTCTCCATCCGCGGACCGCACTCCGGCTGTTTTTGAACAGCCGGCCCAAAAAGAGACCAAAGGCGGTTGACCCCTGTTTATGGATGAGAAAGATTTTTACAGGCTCCTCGGTGTTGAAAGAGGGGCCTCTGACGAAGAGATAAAGAAGGCTTACAGGCGCATGGCGCAGGAACTTCATCCGGACAAGCACGCCGGCGACAAGGAGAAGGAAGAGAAGTTCAAGCTGATAAACGAGGCGTACGAGACGCTTAAGGACCCGGATAAAAGGGCTCGCTACGACAGGTTCGGCGCCGCCGCCGGGCCCGGCCCCGGAGGGTACTCCGACGCCGGTTTCGGAGCCGACTTCCAGGACCTCTTCGGAGAGGTCTTTTCCGACTTTTTCGGCGGAGGCAGGAGAAGGCCCAATGCCGAGAGGGGGGCCGATCTCAGATACGACCTCGAGATATCCTTCGATGAGGCCGCCTTCGGGACCGAAAAGACCGTCAATATACCCCGCACCGCAATGTGCGAGCCATGCGGCGGCTCAGGCGCCAGACCCGGCACCGAGCCCACGGTATGCGCTACCTGTAACGGCACGGGGCAGGTACGCTTCCAGCAGGGCTTTTTCAGCATATCGAGGCCGTGCTCCTCGTGCCGCGGCGCGGGCCGGGTCATAAAGGAACCGTGCGCCGAGTGCAGGGGCGCCGGCAAGGTCAGAAAGACGGGCGCCCTGACGGTAAAGATACCCGCCGGGGTCGACACGGGCTCAAGGCTCCGTCTTTCCGGCGAAGGCGAGTACGGAGAGAGGGGAGGCCCTCCGGGAGACCTCTACATAGTCCTTTCGGTCCTCCCGCACCAGATATTCAGGAGAGAAAACGATGATATCATCTGCGAGGTCCCGATAAGCATCACGCAGGCGGCCCTGGGAGCCGAGATAGATGTCCCGACGCTTGAAGGCACCGTGAAGCTTAAGATCCCGGCCGGCACCCAGTCCGGCAAGCTTTTGAGGCTCAAGAACAAGGGCATAGCCTCCGTGCACACCGGCAGGCGCGGTGACTTGCAGGTAATAGTCAAGGTAGAGACGCCGACAAGGCTCAATAAAAGACAGAAAGAGCTCCTTGAGGAGTTCGCCAGCATCAGCGGCGAGGATACCACCCCCCAGAGGAAAAATTTTTTCTCCAAGGTCAAGGACATATTCGAATGAGAATAAAGACAGCGGTTCTGGCTCTCGCGTTCACGCTGGCGTCAACGGCGTCTTACGGGTTCTTATGGTCTTCCCAGAGGGACCTCGTCTCGATATTCGGCGATATCGAAACGAAAGGTGCGGATAAAAACACCGTAGGCGAGCTCGAGGGCTACATAGAGAACAACCCTAAAGGCGAACATACCGACGAGGCGCTTTTGAGGCTTGGGCGCATATACGCCGATAAAAAGGATTACGGCAAGGCCCTCAAGGCCTACTCGGATCTGGCCGGGAACTTCCCCGAAAGCCGTTTCAGGCCGGAAGCCCTTTACGAGGCCGGACACCTGGAGTACAAGACCGGCCACCTCGAGGAGGCGAAGGCCGCGCTTGACGCGGTCCGTTCTTCCCCGGCTTCGACCGTCTCGCTAAAGGTAAAGGCGGCGCTTCTTTTCAAGGAGATCGACTCGGTCTCTTTCGGACTGGCGCCCAGGCTTGACGCCCCGGCCATAGGGGTGATACTTCCGCTTAAGGGACCTTACGCCCAGTTCGGCGAAGAAGCCCTTAACGGGGCGCTCATGGCCGCGGATGTCTTCGGCGTCACGAAGGGGGCTTTCGATGTGATCGTCAGGAACGCCGGGTCCGATACGGCTTCCGTCGAGGGGGCCGTTAACGAGATGGCCGACAACCCGAGGGTCGTGGGGCTGGTGGGCCCGCTTGTAAGCACAACGGCCTTCGAGGCGGCCAGGTACGCGCACAACAGAAAGCTCCCCATCATCACGCTCTCCCAGAAGGAGGGGATAGCCGACGGCGAGTATGTCTTCAGGAACTTCATGACCCCGGCCTCCCAGGCACAGGCGATGGCGGACTATGCCTGCAAAACGCTCGGAAGGACCAAAACGGCGATACTCTATCCGCAGAACAGCTACGGGACCGAACTCGCCAGGCTCTACGAGAAAGAGGTCAAGGTTCGCGGTTGCGAGATAGTGAAGACGGCCTCTTACCCGAAAGGCACGACCGACTTCACCGACCAGATGAAGCGTCTTTTCGGCATACAGGTGAAGGAGAGGATGGAGGGGAGAAGAAAGATAAAGGAGTACACATCCACTATCGATATCGATTCGCTCTTCATACCCGATTCATACGACTCCGTGGGGCTTATAGCCCCGTATCTCGATTTCTACAATATAAAGGGCGTGCAGCTTCTGGGCTCCAATGCCTGGAACTCCAGGAAGCTCGTTGAGCTGGCCGGCAAGAACGTCGAGGGGGCGGTCTTCGTGGACGGGTTCTTCCCGGGGAGCAAAAGGGCCGAGACCGCCGAGTTTACGGCGCGTTTCAAGGAGACATTCGGCCATGAGCCCGGCTTCATCGAGGCCCAGGCCTACGACGCCTCTTACGCCATCATCAGCACCGTGAGGGAGAGGGGCTTTGACAGGGAGGCCCTGAAGGCCGGGTTGAGGGAGCTTAAAGACCTGAAAGGGGCCACAGGCTCGCTCGCCTTCAGCGAGCGCGGCGAGGCCGTAAAGAGGCTCTATATCCTCACCGTGAAAAACGGCAGGATCACAGAGGCGGAACCCGAGTAAAAAAACAGGGAAGAGGGCTGACATGGGTCTTACGCACATAGATGAGCGCGGAAAAGCCAGGATGGTCGACGTAGGGGCCAAGGATGTGACCGAAAGGGTGGCGGTGGCAAAAGGCAGGGTGCTTATGAAAAAGGAGACCCTGGACCTGATACTCGCCAACGAGGTCAAAAAGGGCGATGTCCTCGGCGTGGCGCGCATCGCCGGGATCATGGCCGCCAAAAAGACCGGGGAGCTTATACCGCTCTGCCACCCTCTTAACGTCACAAGCGTGGAGGTGGAGTTCGAGACGCTTAAAGACCTCCCCGGCATAGACATAACGGCTACCGCCAGGGTGGCCTCGCAGACCGGGGTCGAGATGGAGGCCCTTGTGGCCGTCTCGGCGGCGGCGTTGACGGTGTACGACATGTGCAAGGCCGCCGACAAGGGGATGACGCTCACGGACATAAGGCTTATAAAGAAGACCGGCGGCAAAAGCGGGACCTTCACGCGGGAGTGAGCCTAAAACCGTCAGTTGAACTTTATTGTTTACATAAAATGTGTTTTTCGGTTATACTTTTAGATTATGAAGAAAGAAAGGCTTGAGCATTACAGGGTATTACTCAACGGCAAGCTGGAAGAGTTGTTGAGCGGCGCCGAGAAGGCCGTAAGCGGCATGAGCGAGTCGAAGGACGACAACTTCCCAGACCCTACCGACCGGGCTTCGTACGAGACCGATACGAGTTTTTTGCTCAGGGTCAAGGACAGGGAGAGAAAACTCATCTCCAAGATAAGCGAGGCCATCAAGAGGATTGACGACGGCACCTACGGCGTCTGCGATCTGTGCGGTGAGGATATATTGGAAAAAAGGCTTGAGGTAAGGCCGGTCACTACCTGCTGCATCGAGTGCAAAAAGGAAGAGGAAGAGCAGGAGAAGGTGCGTAACACCTGACCGAAGAGGGTCTTGTCCCGGCCCTTCAAGGCGTAATCCGTCAGCCGTCGGGATGCACTTCGTCCGTCTTTTCCCTATCCTCAATACCAAGAAGGTGGATAATGCCTGAATTAAGAAAAGACCCCATCGTCGGAAGGTGGGTGATCATCTCCACTGAGCGCGGCAAGCGCCCTTCCGAGTTCGAGTTCTCCCAGCCGTCCTTAAAGGTCGGCTTCTGTCCGTTCTGCCCCGGCAACGAAAGCAAGACCCCTTCAGAGATACTCGCCTACCGTAAAAACGGCGGCGACCCCAACTCCTCCGGCTGGCACATAAGGGTGGTGCCTAACAAGTACCCGGCCCTCAAGGTCGAGGGGGAGCTTAACAGGGAAGGCGACGGTGTCTACGACAAGATGAACGGCATAGGGGCGCACGAGGTTATAATCGAGTCCCCCGACCACAAGGAGACCCTCTCCAGGATCCCTCCCAGACAGTTCGAGGAGGTCCTGTGGGCGTTCAGGGACAGGATCATCGACCTGAAGAAGGACGCGAGGCTCCGCTACATACTGATCTTCAAGAACCACGGAGAGGCCGCCGGGGCTACCCTTGAGCATACTCACTCCCAGCTCATAGCGCTTCCTATCATCCCGAAGAGGGTGGCCGAGGAACTCGACGGCGCCCTTGAGTACTACAACTTCAAGGAAAGGTGTATTTTCTGCGATATCATCCGTCAGGAGATCATGCAGGGCGTGAGGGTGGTGGCCGAGAACAGGGACTTCATAGCCGTTACGCCGTACGCCCCAAAATCCCCTTTCGAGATATGGGTGCTGCCGAAAGTGCACGAGAGCAACTTCGAGAACTGCCAGAAACACCACTACGAGAACCTCTCTACTATTTTTTCCGACGTATTGAAGAGGATGGACAAGGTCCTTAACCATCCGCCCTATAACTTTATCCTCCATGCCGCGCCCATCAGGGACGGGGCCACGCAGTTCTATCACTGGCATTTCGAGATAATGCCGAAGCTGACCAAGGTAGCCGGGTTCGAATGGGGCTCCGGGTTCTACATAAACCCGACCCCGCCGGAAGAAGCCGCGAAATTCCTCAGGGACGCAAAGGTGTAGAACAGAGTTACGCGGCCTCTGTCGGTAACAACTCCGTTTCACGCAATCGGGGTTTTACCATGGGATATGATATAACATACAGGCTTTCTCAACTGGCGTCCGAATGCCGGGACCTCGATGAAGGCCTCGGTAAGGCTGCCGGAATAATACTTGAGTCGTCTCCGTTCGACCAGTGTGACGTCTACCTGTGGGATGAGGACAAGAGGGTTTTTTTTCTGAAGGCGTCAGCCGGTACGGGCTCCAGGACGCAGAGTTACGTTGAGGGTGACGGGGTCCCGGGCATGGTCAAAGAATCGATGGGGCCGGTCGCCATGAAAAAGCCCTGGTCCGGGGGGCCAAAGGACGCCGGGACAGATGGGTTCGGATACGCATACGCGCATCCCTTGAATGCCGGGGATTCGTTTTACGGGGTGCTCTATCTAAAGTCGAAAATGGACTTGGCGGCCCCGGCCTTTAAGAAGGATATCGAGCTTGCAGCGCCTTTTCTGGCGTTGATGATAAGGTGCCGGAAAGCCGAGAGCGGGTATCTGGAAGCCTCTTTGGAGCTTGGCGAGGCCCG
Source organism: Deltaproteobacteria bacterium (assembly GCA_016219115.1). Lineage (GTDB taxonomy): Bacteria > Desulfobacterota > GWC2-55-46 > GWC2-55-46 > GWC2-55-46 > JACRCH01. The sequence goes on along the minus strand of JACRCH010000107.1, from coordinate 2,372 downwards.
TGAGAAGGTCGAGAGGACGGAAAAGCTCATGGCGCTTGTCGACATGGCCTCGTCCCTGGCCCACGAGATAAAAAACCCGCTTATAAGCATAGGCGGTTTTGCCGCGAGGCTTAAAAGGCATCTGGGCTCTGACTCCGACGCGCTCCCTTACGTGGAGCAGATGCTGCAAGAGGTCCGCAGGGTCGAGAGGCTCATCGACGGCATAATGAGGTTTTTAAGGGACGGCGGCGCCTCGGACAAGCACCCGGAGGACATCAACGAGATATTAAAGACGGCGCTTAAGTTCTTCGATGACGATTTCCGGGTCGGCAATATAAGTCTGGCCCTGGACCTGTTTGAGGGCAAACTCCCGGTTTACGCCGACAGGGAGCAGTTGACGATTGCTTTTGACAACCTGATAGCCAATGCGATACAGTCGATGGAAAATGGCGGCACCCTTACCCTGACGACCGGCCTTTGCAGGGATTCGATAGTGGTGAGGGTCGCGGACAGCGGGGGCGGCATAGACCCGCGCAATATAAACTACATATTCAACCCGTTTTTTACCACGAAAAAAAACGGCACAGGGCTTGGCCTTCCGATAGCTAACTCTATAATGCACATGCACAACGGCTGCATAGAGGTTGAGAACGAAGAAGGCGTCGGAGCGACTTTCGTATTAAAGCTGCCGCTCGCCGCGTAAAAATAAAGACCGCCGTACGGCCTTCCCTGCCACCCTTCTCGGGCAGCGGGCTTGCCCGGCCGTCACCGTCAACGGAGCTCTATATGAAGAAACGGATTCTGGTAGTAGACGACGAGGAAGGGCTCAGGCTTCTTTACAAGGAGGAGCTTGAAGACGAGGGGTGGGAGGTCGAGCTGGCGTCTTCCGGCGAGGAGTCTATCGAAAAGCTCGAAAACGACAGGATAGACCTGGTGCTCCTGGACATCAAGATGCCGGGGATGGACGGGGTCGAGGTCTTAAGGAGGGTCAAGGAGAGGTGGAAAGACCTCCCGGTGATCCTATGCACGGCGTATCCTCACTACAAACACGATTTCGGCACATGGGCGTCCGATGCGTACGTCACCAAGTCATCGGACTTGACTGAACTCAAGCAGACGGTAAGGGAAATACTCGGCAAAAAGCAATGATTCTCCTTACGGGAGGGACAGGCTTCGTCGGAGGGCATCTTGTAGATGAGCTTCTGAAGAACTCGTTCAAGATCAGATGCCTGGTAAGAGACCCGAAAAAGGCCTCCCGGCTTGCCGGGGCCGGGTGCGAAGTGGCGCACGGCGATGTTTCAGACCCCGCCTCCATCCTCAACGCAATAACCCCCGAAGTAGACACCGTAATCCATCTGGTAGGCATCCTCAACGAATCAAAAGGTTCGACCTTCAAGGCGGTCCACTTCGAGGGGACCCGTAACGTCGTGGCTTCCTGCATAGTAAAGGGAGTAAAGAGGTATCTCCATATGAGCGCCCTGGGCACAAGGCCCGGCGCCAGAAGCGAGTACCACAGGACCAAGTGGATGGCCGAGGAGATAGTCAGGGCGTCGGGACTTGACTACACCATATTCAGGCCCTCGGTCATATTCGGCCCCGGGGACGCCTTCACCACCGTTTTCGCCCGCGTCATGAGGTTTTCTCCCCTGGTATTCATACCCGGCGACGGAAAGTCCATGATGCAGCCCGTCTTCGTAAAGGACGCAGTCGCCGCTTTCGCCGCCGCGCTTAAAAGGCCGTCCACAGCCGGCGGCGTCTATGACATAGCCGGCCCGGACACGTACACATTCGATTCGATAGTCGACAGGATAGCGTTCGTCCTCGGCAAAAAACGCTACAAGGTGCACATCCCGATGTCCGTTATGCGCCTTAACGCGGCGCTGGCCGGGAAGGTGCTCTCAAAGCCGCCTGTCTCAAGGGACGCCCTTCTAATGCTCGAAGAGGACAATGTGACCAAGAGGAGGGACCTGGAGGATGCCTTCGGCATCAAGCCCGTTTTGTTTATCGACGGGTTGAGGAGTTACCTCGGCTGATTTTGGGGCGCCCGCCGAGGACCCCGCCTCAGAGCATCCTGAAATAAACTCTTGCGAATGCGGTTTTTTTTTGATAATTATAGACGGTTAAGTTTTCACATGCTGGGGGGTTAGCTCAGATGGGAGAGCGGCACGTTCGCAACGTGCAGGCCACCGGTTCGATCCCGGTACCCTCCACCAGGAAAATCAAGGGGTTACGGGATCTCCCGTAACCCCTTCTTCATTGGACTAAACTGCGACCGCAGAGCGTCCGGCTTTTTCCATACTCTCACACGCTTAGCCTTTATCCTTCCCTTAGAATAATCCCTTGATTGAAGAACCCCGCCATAATAAATGACGGGGATTCTTCACGGTAAGGTG
>JACRCH010000010.1 GCA_016219115.1 Deltaproteobacteria bacterium | reverse complement strand
GTCGGTTATCTTGAGCCTTTTTGCCGTGTCTTTCAGGTCCGCATAGGCGTAGTATGCCTTGACCTTGACCGGGACCATGAACTCGCTTCCGTTTTTCTTAAGGTACTCTTTAGCCTCGTCGTCCGTGACGGTGACATCTTTCTTGAGGGACGCCCCGGCCACGCCTATATAGTTGAGGTCTATTTTCCTGTTCTCGGTCAAGTACTCCTTCCTGACATCCTCATCGGAGACGCTCACGTCCTTGAGGACCTTATCCCTCATCTTCATGGTAAGGAGGTCAAACTCGACGCTCTTTTCAAACTCCGCCGGCTTTATCCTGTTGGAGCTAAGGGTCTGGAAGTAGGCGTCTTTGTCGAAAGCGCCGTTCTTCGAGAAAGCGGGGATCGCCTTTATGGCGTCCTGCACCTCGGCATCGGTCACGCTCATGCCGTCGGCCCTGGCGGCCTTTATGGCCAGCGACCTGTTTATCAGTATCTCAACCGACCTTCTCTTAAGGTCCATCTTTTTGGCCATCTCATCGTTGAACTGGCCCTTGAAAGTGTTCTTGTAATACTCGACCTGTCTTTTATAGAGGTTTACGTATTCCTTTACGGGTATCGACTCACCGTCGACCGTGGCCACGGCGCCCTGCTCCCGGTCGCCGCCCTTGTTCGGGCCCACGCCCCAGAAGACGAAGACAAGTATTATGGCTGCGAACGCCAATAAGATAACGAACGAGTTGCGTCTTTTCCTGATACCTTCTAGCATCAATTACCTCCGATTGATTTGACTGGGGTGTTTTCTGTCACAGACATCGACAGTAAATATCCATGATAATGAATTTTGAAGGGCAATTCAACTTTTTTATTGATTTTGTCCTTGCATAAACTCCTTAAATTCTGATAATATTTCGCGGATAATGATATTCCTGACGGCTTATTCGGCCCACCGATCACTCAAGGAGAAACAATGTTAAATTATATTCTGGGCTTTTTTTCAAACGACCTCGCCATCGACCTGGGCACGGCCAGCACGCTGATCTATGTCAAGGGCAAGGGGATCGTCTGCAACGAGCCTTCCGTTGTCGCCGTCAAAAAAGACGGCAAGGGCAAACGCGTACTGGCCGTCGGCAAGGAGGCCAAGGCGATGCTCGGGAGAACGCCCGGCAACATCGCCGCCATAAGGCCCTTGAAGGAAGGCGTCATAGCGGACTTCGAGGTGACCGAGGAGATGCTCAAGTACTTCATCGCCAAGGTCCATAACAGAAGGCTTCTGGTGAGGCCGAGGATAATAGTCGGCGTCCCTTCCGGGATAACCCAGGTCGAAAAGAGGGCCGTAAGGGAGTCGGCCTACTCGGCCGGGGCCGCCGAGGTCTTCCTTATCGAAGAGCCGATGGCGGCGGCCATCGGCGCGGGCCTGCCGATAACCGAGCCCTCCGGCAACATGATCGTCGATATCGGCGGAGGCACCTCGGAGATAGCCGTCATCTCCCTGGCCGGAATTGTCCAGTCCAAGTCCATAAGGATCGGCGGGGACAAACTAGACGAGGTGATCGTCCAGTACATAAAGAGGAAATACAACCTCTCCATAGGCACCGGGGTCGCCGAGATCATAAAGATGACTCTGGGCCTGCCGATGCCCGAAGAGAAAACCCATAAGCTCGAGATAAAGGGCTCTAACCTCATAACGGGCATCCCCACCACCCTGGAGATAGAGTCAGGAGAGATAAGGGAGGCCTTGAACGAGCCGATAAACGCACTCATAGAGGCGGTAAAGCACGTCCTTGAGACGACCCCCCCGGAGCTGGCCGCCGACCTCGTCGACAAGGGCATAGTACTTGCCGGCGGAGGCGCTCTTTTGAAGAACCTCGATATAATCCTCAGGGAAGAGACCCAGCTCCCGGTAACTATAGCCGACGACCCGCTTACATGCGTCGTCAAGGGAGCGGGCAAGGTGCTTGACGAGATAAAACTACTGAGAGAGGTCACCATCCCGAGTTAACCGTTTATTTTAGCTCAAGAAGAGCCTGACAAGAGCCGAAATGAATAACAGGCGGCATTGAACCACCCGGCAAGCCTTGCCAGCGGGGTACCCAAAGGGGAATCTGTTTTTATAAGCGCGGCTCGCCGCGCTTAATTAAAATTCTCCGCCATAAATGACGGAGAATTTTGATGGTATGGAAGGACATTTGTATTTGCCAGCCTTGACCCGCCGCTAAAGCGACGGGATTGCGGAGTGGCACACCCATTCAACCCGAATGAACCACCCCGGAGCAAGCTCCGGGGTATCTCCTTAAGCCTCCCCTCCCTTGATGGGAGGGGATTGAGGGGAGGGTG
>JACRCH010000106.1 GCA_016219115.1 Deltaproteobacteria bacterium | reverse complement strand
AGTTTGCCGGGGACCAGTTGGTTTGACCGCCCTTCACAAAATCCGCGCCAAACGGAGGCCGCTTTGAGCAAGAACAGGATCGACGAGACTATACAGGTATTGATGGATGAAAAGAGGGTTTTCCCTCCCCCGGACGAGTTCCTCAAAAACGCCCATATAAAAGGCATGAAAGAGTACGAGGCCCTCTACAAAGAGTCGGTGGAGGACATGGAAGGCTTCTGGGCCAAAATGGCAGGCATGCTCGACTGGTCTAAAAAATGGGACCGGGTCGTGGAGTGGGACTTCCGCAAACCCTCGGTCAAGTGGTACATCAACGGGAAGATAAACGCCTCCTACAACTGCGTGGACAGGCACCTTGAATCGTGGAGGCGGAACAAGGCCGCCATAATATGGGAGGGCGATGACGGCTCTTACAGGACCTACACCTACCAGCAGCTCTCTTTTGAAGTAAACAGGTTCGCCAACGTGCTCAAGAAAAACGGCGTGAAAAAGGGCGACCGCGTCACGATATATCTGCCGATGATCCCGGAGCTGGCGTTCTCGGTCCTCGCGTGCGCCAGGATCGGCGCCATTCACAGCGTGGTCTTCGGCGGCTTCAGCCCGGCTTCACTTACCGACAGGATACTCGACTCGGACTCAAGCCTGCTTGTCACCTCGGACGGCGGAGTGAGGGGAGCCAGGCACATCCCGATGAAGGAGAACGCAGACGCGGCGCTCTCAAACTGCCCCGGAGTAAAGAAGGTCATCGTGGTAAAGAGGACCGGCAACGGTGTGGCGATGAAGGAAGGGAGGGACGCCTGGTGGCACGACGAGATGAGCGGGCCGGAGATAACGGATGTCTGCCCGCCCGTAGAGATGGACTCCGAAGACCCGCTCTTTATCTTATACACCAGCGGCTCCACCGGAAAACCCAAGGGCGTGCTGCACACGACCGGCGGCTACCTGGTCTTTTCCGCCCTCACCTTCAAATGGATATTCGACTACAGGGAAGAGGACATCTTCTTCTGCACCGCTGACATAGGCTGGGTCACCGGACACAGCTACATACTCTACGGGCCTCTGGCGTGCGGGGCCACGACCCTCATGTTCGAGGGGGTCCCGACCTACCCGGACCCCGGCAGGTTCTGGGAGATAGTCGACAAGCACAAGGTCAACACCCTCTACACGGCCCCTACGGCCATACGGGCCCTTATGAGGTGCGGCGCCGAGTGGGTCTCGAAGCACGACCTTAAAAGCCTCAGGCTCCTTGGGTCGGTCGGCGAGCCGATAAACCCCGAGGCGTGGATGTGGTACCACACCATCGTGGGCAAAGGCAAGCTCCCGATAGTCGATACCTGGTGGCAGACCGAGACCGGAGGTATCCTCATAACGCCGCTGCCCGGGGCCACCACCCTGAAGCCGGGCTCGGCTACAAGGCCGTTTTTCGGGGTCGTCCCTAAGGTCTTGAGGGAGGACGGGAAAGAGGCCGAGGTGAACGAGGGCGGCTACCTCGTGATAGAAAAACCCTGGCCCGGGATGCTCCGCGGCACTTACGGAGACCCGGAGAACAAACGCATCAAGGAGGTATACTTCAGCAGGTTCCCCGGCTACTACTTAAGCGGCGACGGCGCGCGGGTGGACTCGGACGGGGACTTCTGGCTCATGGGGAGGATCGACGACGTCCTGAACGTCTCGGGCCACAGACTCGGCACAGCCGAGATAGAAAGCGCGCTCGTCTCGGACGCGTCAGTTGCCGAGGCCGCCGTGGTCGGATACCCGCATGACATCAAGGGAGAGGGCATCTACGCCTTCGTCGTCCTGAAGGAAGGGGTCTCCGTATCCAGCGGAATAAGAAAAGAGCTTGAAGAACATGTGAAACAGGTCATCAGCCCGATAGCCAAACCCGACAAGATACAGTTCTCCACGGGGTTGCCGAAGACCAGGAGCGGCAAGATCATGCGCCGCATCTTAAGAAAGATCGCCTGCGGCCACACCGAAGACCTCGGCGACACATCGACCCTTGCCGACCCTTCCATCGTTGAGGTCCTTTTAAAGGACCGGACATAAAAGAGATTGAAGAAACCCGGAGCAAGCACCGGGGTATCTCCTTAAGCCCAGCCCTCCCTTGATGGGAGGGCTGGGCTCCCGTTGCGCTCTTCCGATGCAACGGGAAGCGGGGAGGGTGAAAACATTTTCCCCAGCGGGTTCAGGTTTGTAACCTGAACCCTCAATTTCGTATAGCAGCCGCGAATCATTCGGGTTCAATCTTGCAGATTGAACCCGCCAGTAGATTTCCGAGAAAACGATTTATTTTTGGGATTTTATTATTTTTTGGCTGTAGAGCTTTTTACGCCCTGCCGGGCGTTTATTGGGGGTAGGGTTCTGGCCGCTTTCCGCCTCTCCTCCTCGTGCGCTTCGCCCGCTTAACCGCTGCGCTTAATTCCTCCCCGCTCGCGCACCAGCCTTCGCCTTAGGCGGCCTCACCCTACGCCCCGCTGGGTTCGGGAAGACAAAACTCGAAAATCGAGAAGCATATTTTTTAATCCGCCGTGCCTGAAGAATACCGCTCACCTTACGCTCAGGGGGTTTGTTTAGTAGAGGAGAAAAACATCCTTTTGCAGGAACAGGTTTGTAGCCTGCTCCGAATTATTTGGTTCAGGTTACAAACCTGAACCCGCCAGAAGCCGCTCCATTTTTGAAACCGCATAGAGGACTTTTCCCAAAAATAAAGGCCGCGCAAGTAATTGCGCGGCCCTTAAGTATCAACGATCCGACAAAGGGTGCGTTACTCCTGTACCCTTCTGGCGCTCTTCTTCGACGCCTTGGCGCGGCGCTTTGCCGCCTCAGCGCGCTTCATCTTCTTCTTCACGCTGGGCTTCTGGTAGAACCTTCTCTTCTTTATCTCTTTGAAGGTCCCGTCCTGCGCGAGCTTACGCTTCAGGATCTTAAGCGCCTTCTCAAGCTGGTCATCATAAACTTTAACCTCTGACAAAAGTTTCACACCCCCAATCTATGATAAAAGTTTTTATTTGCTTTACTGACTGAAAACGCGGGTTCATGAGGACCCGGATGAAGAACACGCTTACAGGCCCGAAGTAGGGAGTCTGCCTATACTTCCGGCGACGCTCCCTTTCAGGAAAAGACTCAGGATAGCGCCTTTTACGGCCTCGGGTAAGCATCACCTTACCGTGTGCGTGATGACTTTACCGGCCGATAAGTATGTAATTATATCAAAATCGTGTTATAAGTCAAACAAATTAAAGCCATCGCCGGAATGAACCGCCCTGCAGGCCAGGCCGCGGGATATCTCCCAAAACCGGACTGTTTTTTAGGATAGCGATTTTTTGGTTCTTATTTTAGCGGAAATCTGCTATAATTTTGCTACTTTTGGCCGGCATCCATTGCCAGTGCCTAAGACTTTTTTTGAATTATGAAAATGAACCTCTCTTCCATCTCCGCTTCTCTTTGCGGCAAGGCTGTGGCGCTTGCCTTTATCGTCGGCATATTCCTTTCCGGCTGCGTCTCAAGAGGCGCCTATGATGCCGACATCGCGCGGCTTGCGGTCAAGCTCCAGCAGGAGAGAGCCGACCACGCCGACACCGTAAGGGCCCTTGAGATAAAGCTTAAGGAGCGCGCCAGATCGCTCTCCGAATTGACCGACAGGTACATGCTTCTTCAGCATGAGAGGGAGCAGTACCAGCTTCCCGGATTGAAAAAGGACATGGAGATATTGTTGAAGGACCTCGATGAGCTTAAACTCGTTGTGACCTCAAACCTCAAAGGCAGCGAGGGAAGAGAGATGGTGATGAAGATAAACGATATGCACAAGAGGATAAGTACGATACTTGACAGGGACAGTAAAGCCCTGGCCCCCTCCCCGATTCATTGAAGTGATCCTGCCTTAACCGTTATTTAGACCCCGCGTCCGTTTAGACCGCGGATGCCTGACCGCCCTGGAAACTCTCCTGACCTCCGTTACACGCCGGTTTTTCGAGTCCGGTGAGCGTTTTCAGGGATAGTTCAGGCCAGCGGGGTTTTACCTGAGTTTTTTTCTAACAGGATGCTGAAAAAGT
>JACRCH010000105.1 GCA_016219115.1 Deltaproteobacteria bacterium | reverse complement strand
TCGATGGCGAAGACCACCCCTCTGACCCCGACTATCTTCGAGGCCGGGATGGAGAAGAACCCCGGCCCGGAGCCGATATCGGCGAAGAAGTCCCCTTCCTTGAGGCCCGCGTCACAGAGCACCTTCTCCGGGTCGATGGCCTTCTTCCTCGCCGTGCTCAATAAGCGGGCGATATGTTCGGGGTTGAACTTGTGCGCCAAACGGATGCACCCTTCTCGCCAACCGGCGTGGTTCAATATTATGTCCTTCAAAGACCGTCGATAGCCGGGCTTCGGCGGATCAGGCGTTACGGAAGATCAAAGCCCCCCGGCCCTGAGTATCACCGCGAAGACCACGATCAAAAGGGCTATGAGAAGGTTGGCCCTGCCGAACAACCGGGCCATGGTCGAAAACCTCGGTGAGCTTCTGGCCCTCGGCCCGATCCAGAAATCGTGGACAAGGGCCAGAAACACTATCAGTATGACGAGCGCGAGTTTTATGGCAAGGGCCCTGCCGAAACCCGATGAATGGAGCGACGGGTCGAATATCTTCTGCGGGGGTATGCCGTAGAAGGTGGAGAGCATCACCGGGCCCGTGACAAGAAGGGTTATGATGGCGACCCATCCCCAGAACCGGTACTGTTTTCCCACGGTCTGGTATATCCTGGATTTGTCCCTCGGATCGCTCAAGGTCTTTAAGTAAGGGGCGATGACAAGGACTAAAAAGAGCATGCCGCCCACCCAGAATATGGCGGATATGATGTGAAAGAAGAGAGCCAGTTTGAATAACATCTAAGTAAGCCTCCTTTAGAATGAACCTTCGTAAGTCCTGATAAAACACGGAGTTTCAGGCAATCACGAACAGGATACCGGGATAGTATACCCCGCCAAAGCGGCCCGTCATATGATGTAAATCATCAAATGGTTTAAAATATGGAAAACCGGGGCAGCCGGGGCCGCTTAAACGGCGGCCATTATAAGACATTTTCATCAAATGAGCAATCCCTCAAGCCCTTTTCTTATCATCATGACCGCTATGGCTGTAAGAAGAAGCGAGATGACCTTGGATATCCCCCGTGCCCCGTTTGCCCCGATGTATTTGATGATAGTGTCCGACCACTGGAGGGTGAACCATGCGATCAATAGGTTGGAGAAGAGCGCGGCCAGGGTGGCGGCGAAACCATGGAGGTCCTCAAGGATCAGGATCGTCGTTATGGCCGCGGGTCCGGCTATGAGCGGGGTGCCTATCGGGACGATCCCTATGCCTGAAGATACGGCGGCCTCCGGCACAAGCCGCGCGGTCTGCACTATGTCGCTTATGGCGATGGAAAGCAGTATCAGGCCTCCGGCTATCTGGAAGTCCGAGATCGTTATCCCCAGGAGTATAAAGACGACCTTGCCGACTACAAGGAAGGCCAGCGTTATGGCGGTTGCCGTGATTATGGAGTAGAACAGGACGGCCTTTCGTTCAGCCGGGTTCATGCTGCGGGTCATGGAAAGGTATATCGGGAGGATCCCGATGGGCTCCATGGCCACGAAAAGGGGGATGAAGGCGAGGGAGAATATTTTTAAGAAATCGATGATTTCCATGGGTAATATTTGCCCTGAAAGGGGTTGGAAGTCAAGATGAATGAAATCCGCCCCGTGGCAAACCGGGGGGTATCCACAGGTAAATCTTTCAAAAACCGCTGTCGGCAGGCTTCCGGCGGATTAAGCGGACCGGAAAAATGAACCACCCCCGGTAGCCAAGCTCCGGGCTATCTCTTTAAACCTATCCTCCCCCATCTAGGGGGAGGATTTTACAAGAAAACCCTCTAGCTTGCTACAGGGAATTTTGTGATTCAACCCGAAGGAAATATTAAAACCCTGAAAAGCAGTTTACTCGGGGAGGGGGTGCCGGCGCACGGCGGCTTAAGCGGTCTTGAACGCGCATCCCGCGACGCTCAGAGTGCCTTCGGTGCCGGGGGCGCCCTCGAGGGTGAACCTTACCGGAAGGAACCGTTCTATGACCTGGATGTTCGCCACGAGATGGTTTGTCACCTCGGAGACGGTTATACGCGACTCTCCGCCGGCCAGCGCCATCAGGGCCGCCACCTGGTCCGAGAGGTGAGGGTCCATGGCTCCGGTCTTGCAGAAGTAGCTCAAGAACTTATCGACCGCCTCGTCGGCGACCGTCTCGGCTTTTTTCCCGGCGGCGCCGAGCGCTGAAAAGCCCGCCACGATATTCTCGAACTCCGCGAGTATGAATACAAAGGAGCCTTTGCCGGGCGACGGCGCCTCGTCTTTTCTATTTTCGGGAATAAGCCCTTGGCATTCAAGGCGCGAGGTTACCCTGTCGAGCTGTCTTTTGGCGATCGAGATCGCCATGTTGGAGACCGTCGAGTAGACCTTGACCCTGACAAGCGGGCCGCGTTCGGTGACATTGAGCGGCTTTAAGGGTTCTTTTGCAGGGATTATGACGGAGCGTATCTCGCCCCCTCCGACGGGGTAGTAGCCTCTTAAGGGGTTTTGAAGGTCCGCTGCCATACCCATCCGGGATACGGCCGGAAGGAAGACCTCTTTTATGTATTCGGCAGGCGGGCTCCACTCGACATGCGTCCCGCCCTTTATGGTAAGCACTGAGCGGCCCGGAGCGAAGAAGAGCGGGATAGCCACGGTCTGGAATACCAGCCCCGCTGAGCCGGCGCTCGGCTTTATCGCGGCTACATCGAAGGTGTGCTCTCCCGCCTTGAGCGCCCCCGGCCTGAAGACAAGCTCTTTCGAGCCCGCGGCGGCCCCGGTGATGTTTCCGCCGGTGATCCTGGCGGCGGCTATGGCGCTCAGGATGTGCTGCGGTTTAAGCCCGGGCTCGGGTCTGCCGGCGCGGATATTATAGACCCTTACGGGCCTGGACGTCAGAGCCGAGAGAGCGAGGCTTGTCCTTAATATCTGGCCGCCGCCCTCTCCGAGGCTGCCGTCTATCTCAATTATTTTTTTATCGATTTCCCCAACCTCTTCTCGACACTCTTGAGCTTTTCCGTCAGGCGATCGAGGGGTTTAGAGGGCCGCAGATCAATATCTATGCTGGAGTAAAGCCTCGGGGCGGTCTTCATTACCTCTTCATGGCATTTTTTTATCAGGCCCATGCACTCGTCCCAGCTCCCCTCGATAACGGTGGACATGGCGTTTGCCCTGTACGGCAGACCGCTATTGTCCACTATACTGAGGACGGTGGCTATCGTATCCCCCATGCTCTCGCCTTTTCCGATCGGGATTATGTTGAACTCTACCAGCATACCTTTATCCTCCTTTTGGGTTGTATGGCGTCTGGATGCCTTTTCAAGAATGTCAAAGGTGTTGTTGAGGTCTCATTGACTTAAGCAGGATTTTATGGTTTTGTCAAATCTCGACCCCGTCTATCACGGAGCCGCATTTCGGACACATGGAGTCCCTGACGAGATTCTTCCTTACGGTAAAACCGAACCTGTCGATGAGTTGCTCCTTGCATTTGTAGCAGTAGGTCGATTCACCCTTGAGGCCGGGTATGTTGCCTGTGTAGACATACCTCAAGCCCTCCTCAAGGCCGATCTCCCTGGCCCTTTCGAGGATTGAAGCCGGGGTCCTGGGGACGTTCGTGAGCCTGTATGTCGGGTGGAAGGCGCTTATGTGCCACGGCATGGCCTTGTCCGTCCTGTATATCCACCGGGCTATGTTCCTCAACTCGTCTTCCGAGTCGTTCAGGGTGGGTATCACGAGGGTCGTCACCTCGACCCATATCCCAAGAGTCCTCATGTACTCGATGCTGTCAAGGACCGGGGCGAGCCGCGCCCCGCAGACCTTCCTGTAGAAGTCGTCGGTGAACGCCTTTATGTCGACATTGGCGGCGTCCAGCATGCCCTTCGCCTCATCGAGGCATTCGCGCGTCATGTAGCCGTTGGTGACGAAGATGTTTTTAAGCCCCTTCTCCCTGGCGAGTGCGCCTATGTCATGGGCGTACTCGAAGAATATCGTCGGCTCCGTGTAGGTGTAAGAGATGCTCGAGCAGCCCGTTCCAAGCGCTTCAGAGACCACTTCCTCGGGGCTTGCGTCCTCACCGAGTATCTTTTTCAGGTCCCTGGGCATCTGTGAGATTTCGGCGTTCTGGCAGTGCAGGCACCTGAAGTTGCACCCGACGGTCGCTATCGAGTACGAGCTTGAGCCCGGCTGGAAATGGAAAAGGGGCTTTTTCTCCACAGGGTCTATGTTCTCGGCTATGATCTTGCCGTAGATGAGAGAATACAGAACCCCTCCGGTATTCTCCCTTACCCCGCAGATGCCCCTCTTGCCCTCCGCTATGCGGCAGCGGTGCGAGCAGAGATAACAGTTGACCGATCTGTCCGCGGCCCTGCTGTAAAGCCGCGCCTCTTTCGTCATCACCGCCTCTTTCAACGATACCCCTTCAGCCGCGCTATCTCACCCAGACCACTCTGGCGAGCTTCACATCCGAGCTCCATTTGTATTCGACTTCACCGTCGTAGGATTTGTTGAGCATCCTGCCTATCATCTGGGCGAGTTTTTCCGTGGTGGTAGTTATCTCGATACCGCCGTTCTTGTCGCTTATCTCGATTATCCGCTCAAGAGGGTTCGCCCGCGACGACCTCTCTTCCTTGTTCTTCACGAGGTTCAGGATCTCTTCACGGTGTTTCTTCACGAATTCGCCCTGGAGGGTCACATAGCCCTCGGCGAACCTGTCCCTGATCTTCTGGCAGGCCGTGCACAAAACCTCTGTCCTCGTTTTTTCCGCCAGCCTCACCGGCACATCATCGGGATGATACCACCTTTTACCGTGATATACGGAGCTGCATTTTTTGCACACAGCCATCTCGTTCGGGCCCAGCTGGTTTAAGTACGGATCAGACTCGGAATTTATAGCTTTTTTCTTGAGTATCCTCAGCCCTTTCATCGAGATACACCTCCTTTATAAAAAGAGATTGTCAAAATGGATCGTCAGGATGGGAAGCATGGTCCGGTCACTTTCGGAAAAGTCTCGTCAGCTCATCCCTTTCAAAGAGTTTTAGAGGAGAAGTCCTTTTTTTGCCGGCGACCCGCAGCCCTTCTTTTTTCCCGGTCACCCGGCCGATCCGCCAGGCGGGTATATGGGCCTTTTTAAGGCCTCTCAGTACCTTTTGGGTGTCTTTCATGGCGACAGTCAGTACAAGCGCCCCCGATGCTATACAGCCCATGGGGTCGAGCCCGAAGTGAGAACAGAGCCTTTTTGTCTCAGGAAAGAGCGGTATGGCCCTCTCTATTATTATACCGCAATCCGAGGCCAAAGCAATCTCATACAGGCCTGTTGAGAGCCCGCCCTCGGTGGGGTCGTGCATGGCGTGTATTTCTCCGTATTTACAAGCGGTTAGAGCGTCTTTCACCACGCTCAAACCGGGTCTTTTTATGAAATCCCTGCACCTTTTCAGATAGGCCGCCGGGAAGGTTTTTTCAAGCTCGCCCGTAAAGGTCCTGGCTATTACGCTTACCGCCTCGATGGCTATCCCTTTCGTAAGGATGATGTCGTCTCCCTGTAGAGCCCCTGCGCCCGTTATAAGGCGTCCTCTGGAGACCTCCCCGAGCATCTGCCCCACGACTATCGGCCTGTCTATCCCCGGGGTTATCTCGGTATGTCCGCCGCAGAAAGCGACCCCGAGCCTGCGACACGACCCGCTCAAAGCCGCGAAGATACCCTCGACGGTTTCAAAGGTGGTCCTGCCCGCTGGCAGAAGCAGTGTAGCGAGAAACCACTTTGGCGTCCCGCCCATCACGGCTATGTCGTTGGCGTTTATCTCTATGGCGTAAGAGCCGATGTCCTCGGCGACGAATGTTATGGGGTCGGTCTTTGCGAGCAGGTAGGTGTCTTTGAAGTCGATGACCGCCGAGTCAATCCCGACGGACGGGCCCACAACGACCCTTTTACCGCCTCCGGTATACTTCTTAAGGAGCCTTTCAAGGAGCTTTATGGGGAGTTTGCCGGCCGGCAGTATTGCCGGAGCAGTTTTACGGGCCACCGGGAGCCTTTCCTGTATCCGCGTAATGAGGCCTTATTCGATCTTTTTGAACCTGTCCTTGATCTTGTCCACGACCTGTAGCCCGCTTGCGGCTTTTGACCCGGAGAGCGCCGCGCGGTGGGGCTTGAAAGGCCCGTGCCTTCTCATGTAGTCGGTGACTTCCCCGGCGGTCCTGCGCGCCGGGTCGAAACTCGGGTCATCGAACATGTCGTGCGGGCCTATAAGGCGGCCTCCGGAGAGCTGAAAACCGGCGGCTATCGCCCTCGGCGGGCCGTCAAAGCGGGTCGGGTTCGCCTCGTAGAACGGGACCGGCATGAGCGGCCCGTTGTACGAGCTCTGCATCCACCCCTCGACGAGGTGGGGGAAGGCGAAGGCCTCCATCGCCTCACCGACGGCCGGGAAACCGCTTTGACACCTGATGATGAGCGACGGCTCGCATTTGCCGGCGATACCGTCCCCGGTCATGTTGTACTTCGCGGAAGAGGCGCAGGCGCAGATCTCGCCGTCGTTGTTCCTGCTGACGCCGGTCACGACGTATCTGTCTATCGAGCCGATGAGGGCCAGGATGTAGTAAGTATCGCGCGGAGCCGAGAGCGTGACCTCGCTCTCTTCCTTCGTGTCGAGCACCCTGAAGGAGAAGCCCTCGATCATGGAAGGGTCCATGACCAGGCCCGTGGTGTTGAACGGGTCGGCGAATATCCTGTAGAGAGGGAGGTTCCAGGCGCCTGTTGAGACCTTGTTCGCCATGAGGATGACGACCGGCTCGCTCGCCCTCTCCTCGAACTCCATCTCCGCCACCCCGGGCCCGGTATGTCTCAAGTTGCCTTTGAACGCGTCTTTTATGAGGCCCCGGCCCGCGGCGTGGAGTTTGAGACTCTCGGCGGTCTCTTCGCAGGCGTTGAGTATGTTCCAGACAAGCTCGTGGAATGCCCTGCTGTCGCGGCCGTTTCTGTGGGTTACTATAAGCTCGAGGTCATCGCCGCACCTCAGGACATGAAAGTCCGTAATCGCGCCCTTTTCCCTGGCGGCATAAAGCCTCTCTTTGGCGGTGTCGAGCACATCGGGGTGGCTGCTAACATGGCCTACAAACCCCCCGATGTCCGCCGTTATTACGCTAAGTGTCAGTTCAGGCTCTCCCACGGACGCTATCTCCTGAGATTCTCTTGAGATTCTCTCGACGACAGTTGAATCATGGCAAGGCGTGCCGCTCTTTCAGGTTTATTGCGGGAGCCGGAGTGGTAAGCCCTGCTTTCCAAGGTGAAAAACCATGAAATGGAATTAGGAAAAGGAAAAAACGCAGATTTTTTAAGACCCGCGAAAGACCGCGCGCAGCCGGGACGAGATGTATCCACAGGTACTTTACAAAGCCTGCGAGCAGAAAAAAACAGAGCGTGCGGCTGTAATGGAATCAACCGCACGGTCCGTCCGGGTCAGGCAAACAAGCCGGCTACTTTTTTAGAGGACCTCTTTGAGCCTATCTTTTTCCTTGTAGTAGGCGTCTTTGCCGGCCTGTATGGCAACATGTATATCCTCTTTCTTCTCGGAGATAATGTGCCTTACCTTTTCAGTGCCTTCGGCGACCGTCTCCCTGGCGCCTTCAACGGTATCCCTGAAGGTATCCCTGGCCCAGTTTTCCGCGTCCTCAGCGCCATGCCTGATCCTCTTTCTCGTCTCGTAGCCTGCCTGAGGCGCGTACAAAAGTGCTATTCCGGCTCCGATCACGCCGCCGAGCAAGAATGCGAATAATGCGCTCCTATCGGTTGACATCGTCGCCACCTCCTTCTTCTTTTTCTTCTTTTCTCCTTCTGAAAAAACTTCTGAAACCGTGTTCGGCTCCTATGACGGTGCTTATAAGCGTTATCAGGGGAAGTTTTACGGTGTCTACCACGGAGTCAGCCAGTCCCACTACTTTTCGGCTGACCTCGGTCGCCTGCTTTACGACATCGTCTATGTCTTCGGCCCTTTCTCCCGCCTTCTTGATTATCTGGTTTACGCTCTCAACGGTCCTTTTACTCTCCAGCGTCAGATCCTCGAAGGCCTTGATGGTCCTCTTGGTCTGTAACAGAGCCGGTATCATCGCGACTACAAGTATGACAAAGGCAACGGCTATCAAAAGTACGGAAATTTCATAGATATTGGCAGAGAATGTCATCGGCCCTCCTGTTTTCAGTATATCTGGTTATGAAAGTCTGTCAAGTCAATCCGTTCCGGCGGAAACCGTGTATTTATCCGTTATTTCAAATGGTTACAAAATCGTTGCAACTCGCTCCCTTTAACGCCGGGTTTGCCGGAAGCGCATCGCCCGGCCTTTTTTTTAAAGTAGAGGCCCATCGGTAATCTTATCGACAAGAGCTAATAATTGCTGAGCGTTTTTTCGCTGATGGACGTGTAACATGAGGATGACAGCGTCAAGTATCCGCTCTATCCCGCGCCCGATTAGGGCCGCTATCGTCCATGGAGTCATTATAAGATACCAGATAACATTAAATCGCCAATATTTACAGGGGAATCTTTATTTTTCATGGGACGGCCCATCGGCAAAACACCGGGGAATACCAGTTTTTTTGGACTTGACAATTGTCAATATAATGCCTTATCATATTTAGGCTGTTTTTTTATTTTAACATATCAAGAGGCTCAATGAAGAAGATCACCGTCTTATTGCTCGCCCTTTCCATCTTTGCCTTTTCGACTCAGGCAAAAGCGGCCGATGACACCATGCAGACGACGCTCAAGGACGCCCTGTACGGAGGCGCGATCGGCGCCCTTGTCGGCGCGGCGGTCCTTTTCCTTACAGACCACCCCGGCGACCATGTCGACTACATCTTTACAGGGGCCGGAGTCGGCATACTCGGCGGCGTGGCTTACGGGCTCGCCACAAGCGGGACAGTGCAGAGGGCGGCCACGGAGTACGACGGTGATAAGTTCACGCTGGCGGTACCCACCTTAAAGAGGGTCGAGGTATACGACGAGATGCTGAGCAAGAAAGAGGTAATAAACAGCGTCGACCTTGTGAAGATCAGGTTCTAACCCTCTTCAGGATACGGCTTTGAAGCCCTGTACGGTCTTTCGTACGGGGCTTTTTATTTTTTTAACTATCAGAAAAGACCGGGGGAGCGGCCCGCAAAGGGCTCATCCAATGCCATGTCCTTGATAAGGATAACCGACAGTATCTACATAGACGAAGGCGAGATAAAAGAGGAGTTCATAAGGGCCTCCGGACCCGGAGGCCAGCATGTGAACAAGGTCTCCACTGCCGTACAGCTGCGGTTTGACATCCGGGGCTCGGCCCTTCCGGAAGATGTCAAAAGACGCCTCTTTAATCTCGCCGGAGGCAAAGTCACGGGAGAAGGGGTCGTCATCATCTCCGCGCGCCAGTCCCGCTCCCGGGAGCAAAACAGAGAGGACGCCCTCTACAGGCTCGTCGATCTCATAAGGAAGGCGACCGAGAAACCGAAGGCGCGCATCAAGACCAGGGCCACCTTTTCATCCAAAAAACGGAGGCTTGAGTCGAAGACCATGCACGCGCGGACAAAAAAGATGAGGAAGTCCATCAAAGGTGATGATTAGCAGGCTGTTGAAAAACAGCCCGACCCACCCTACGGGTGGGTGCCCCGGCAATCCAGGGACGGGTTGTTGAAAAAGCCATGGATGGACTTTTTCAACATCCTGTTAGGGGAGGGGTTCCGGCCCGCCGGTCGTCTTATTTTTATTATCTGGCCAGAAAACCCTGGCCTTTTAAGGCCAGGGATGAATGGCCGCCTGTAGCGAAGCGGAAGGAAATTCGCTTCAAGGTATTTCAGAAACCGCGGGCTTCAGCCCGCGGTAGTTCACTTTACGGAGAGAAAGAGTCAGGGCGCTCGTCCTGAAAGACCACCCCGCCTACCTCTGCTTGACCGGCTCTCCCGTCGTCTCATCGAGTATGAGCGCGCGCCCCGGCTTTTTTAAAGAGAAGTCGAACATATTCTCCAGCGAGCCAGCCGCGGCGTCGAAGGAGCCGCTGCCGATACTCCCCAGAGACCAGTTCTTCTCGATGAACCTCAGGATGGATGTCTGGTCGGTCACGGAGTGGTCTACGAAGTTGGTCTTTGAAAACGGAGAGACGATTATAAGGGGCAGCCTCGGGCCCAGGCCGCATCTGCCCTGGTAGCCGTCCTTCGGAGGCCCTCCGCAACTCCCCGGCCCGGTAAGCGCGTCGGCTGAAGGCGCATTGGAGCGGTTCACTATCGGCGGCATCACATGGTCGTACCACCCGTCGGAGTCGTCGTAGGCGATGACTACCGCCATATCCTTCCACTCTTTTAATCCCTGCAGACGGTTGACGGTTGAAACGATGAAGACCTGCTCGGCCAACGGGTCGGAGTACCCGGCGTGTCCGTCCCGGTAGGCCGGGGCTTTAAGGAAGCTCACCGCCGGGATGTTGTTTATCTTCGCGGCGTCCCAGAAGTCCTCAAGGTCGTACTGGTGGTTCGCGCGGTCGTTTTTTCCGACAGTGGCGGCGGACTCCGGAGCCAGATGGCGCGCATTGGCCGTGGACTCGTAGTACTGGAACGGCTCATGGTGCGGGATATAGTCGCCCCTGGGCCTTCCGTCGCTTCCCGCGTGCGTTGAGGCGCAGACGGCCCTGCCTGAGCCCGATCTGCCGGTCGGCCTGAATCCTGCGGAGAACCAGCCCCATGTCACACCTTTGCCGTTTAAGATGTTGCCGATATTCCTGCCGGACATCTCGATGGTTTCGCGGGTCGAGCAGTCGTCGAACTTCGGCTGCGGGTCTCCTACGACCGTGCCCTCCACCACAACCGGCTCTCCCCTGTAGTCGAGAGCGGACGGGGTGGCGCCGTGGGTCTGTCCAGAGATGAGGTTCAGGGCTCCGGGGGTCGAGGGGCCGAAGGTGGAGGCGTAGAAGTTATCGCTCATCGCGAACCTCTGGGCGTAGTTCCACAGGGCCGTCACCGTGTTGCCGTCGAAGTACCCCATGACAACCTTGGGGTCGCAGTTGGAGTATGTGGCCCCGGCGAACTCGACGAACCTGTCAACGAGCCCGGCGTTGTAGGCCTTCTGCTCCGCCGTGTATTCGTGGTTCTGGTCGCAGGTGACGGCCTCGTTCCTGCCGAGACGGAAAGGTTTTGCCGAGTTAGGGTTGGCCGCGATGAGCGGGCCGGTCAGACCGTTTATCGAAGGGGTGCCCGGAAGCGGCTTGAAAGCGGGCTCCCCCGGAGGGTTTGCCGCCTTCGGGTATGTGGCGAAGTAGTGGTCGAAGGAGACATTCTCCTGAAAGATGACGACAAGGTGCTTTACGGGGGTGGTGGTCTTGACGCGAGGGTCCGCCCCCAGGGCCGGGCCAGAGAAAAACAACCGCGCCCCGAAGGACAAAAAGACCGCCGCCGTTAAGAACCTGTATATCCTGCCATTATTCATCTTGAACAAATAAACTCCGTGATATATTTTAATATTTTCTTCGGGTTGAATACCCCGAGGCTTGCTGCTGGGTGGTTCATCGATCTGAAAACTCCGTTGTTTTAAGGCATGGGGTGGTTCATCTCGCCTGAACCGGCACTATAGAATTTTTGTGACGCGGCTGTCAATCGCTGAATGAGGGGAAGGGGAGCACGGCGGCGCGGAGAAATTTTTAGCCAATGGCTTGAATGGGTGTGCCACTCCGCAATCCCATCGCTTTAGCGGCGGGTCAAGGCTGGCAAATACAAATGATCTTCCATACCATCAAAATTCTACGTCATTTATGGCGGAGAATTTTAATCACAAAATTCCCTGTAGCAAGATAGAGGGTTTCCTTATAAAAACCCTCCCCATCGAGGGGGAGGGGGTGGGGGTGAAAAAATGTTTTCACCCTCCCCGCTTCCCGTTGCATCGGCTTCGCGCAACGGGAGCCCAGCCCTCCCATCAAGGGAGGGAACTTCTGGCGGGTTCAGGTTTGTAACCTGAACCCTGAATTTCGTATAGCAGCCGCGAATCATTCGGGTTCAATCTGCAAGATTGAACCCGCCAGTAGAAAGATTTATTTTTGGATTTTATTATTTTTTGGCAGTAGAGCTTTTT
>JACRCH010000104.1 GCA_016219115.1 Deltaproteobacteria bacterium | reverse complement strand
GAGATACGCATTACCCATGAAGAAGCTTGCCGCTTCCCTCCCCTCATAGTAGAGGAGCCTTTTCTCGTCGACCTTGAGCTTCATCGCGTTCTTGTAGTCATCCTCCACATGGCCTACCCACTTCCTGGACGGCTTGAGGATGGTATTCACCCTCATGGAGGCGAGGTGGTAGGCGAAATCATCGGCGTTCGTGGATGCCTTTTTTTCAGCCGTCTCAAGCATATCGAAGGCGTTATCGACATCAGTCTTTCTGTAGCTTTCCTCTCTGGCGGCCCTGGCCTTCATGGCAGAGACAATAGCAAGACCGGCGTAGGCGGGGCCGTAACCGGCGTCACAGTAACGGGCCCTTTCGAACTTTTCCCCGGCCTCGTTGACCTTACCGGCGTCGATAAGCTCCATGCCGGCGACATAATGGTGCGCCGGGTTGTCTTCAGGTGACACGCACTTTGAAACAGGTTTGGCGCAGCCGGAAAAGACGAGCATCACGACCGCGAACAGGGAAAAAACTCTCAAAAGGTTCTTCATCCGCCCCTCCTACTTGATCTCTTTTACCACATCGCCCGTCTGGAAACCGACACCGGATCTGACGGAAGCGTCCGAGACGGACTCATTCTCGTGAGCCGTGACGGTTATCTCGCCTATCTGCTTCTCTCTTTTCCCTATGACCCTTCCGGTCTCCGGGTCTACGAGGTCGGCACCGGGCCTGTAGACACCCAGGACCGTTCCCGGAGCGAGCCTGCTCTTTGTGCCGGCCCTTATTATGACGTTGTTACCTTCTACCAGCACCACTCGCGTTCTGTACGGGACGGAGTTGAGCTTTTCGATCATCTTCGTCATCGCCTTTGAGAGCGCGTCCCTCAGGGCGCCGTCGCGCAGTCCGGGGTCGTGCGAGGACTTTGAGCCGAGCCCAAGGGCCCCTCCGGTCTTTTTACTGTACTCTCCCATGCCGGACTCCGACAAAAGGGCTTTTCCGGTGGCCACGTCAACCAGGGCGTAGTCGACCTGGACCCTGGCTATACGGGTCTTGCTCTGTACAATTATTATGTCCGAGGACTCCTCGACCTCTGAATAGGCGGTTATGGACCCCGAGACCCTGAAATCGACCGACTCGAAGCCTTCGGAGGCGCTCTTTTTGCCCGTCTTCACGGCCCCTGTCTGCTGCAGCTCTATAAGCCTCTCCTGCTGCTTCATCTCCTCCCTGGACAGCACCATCGGCTCAAGCCCTGACTGCTTGACTATCGTCCTTAAGATGTCCGTGGCGGCCTCTCCCACCCCGATGACCTTGCTCGGGGTCTTGTTGTCGAACTGGAGTATCGCTATGTTGTACGCCGGCCCCCTGTACTCCAGGCCTGCGGCCTCAAGCTTCTTTGTCTGGTCCGTAAGGCTCACGTCCTCCTTTACGGCTCCCGTTGTCGTCGGGGAGCATCCGGTAAGGACAACCCCGAAGGCAAGGACAAACGCCAGCAGAAATCCAGCACCCATAAACCTCTTGCTCATCTCTCTTACCTCCTTCTTAAATCACAAAATTCCCTGTAGCAAGCTAGAGGGTTCACTTGTAAAATCCTCCCCCTTGATGGGGGAGGATAGGGGGGTGAAAAAATGTTTTCAACCTCCGAATTGTACGGAAGTTTACAATTTCCATGCGCCCGGCGACCTCGCGGCAAACCGCGAAGAACGCGCACGCCGTGTATTGTCATGATACATATCCGCTCAGGCTGCCTATCGCGCCCCCGGCGCGGTAAGGTCAGGCTGGCCAGTGGCCCCGCCCGTGCGGGCCGAGCCCGGACCTACCGGAAAATCCGAGGTGATTATGTTGAGCATATCGGAGGCCTCCAGCATCAGATGCACTCCGAGGGCCTTTGTTATAATCTTCTCCCCTAACGAGATCACCGCCGCGTCGCCGGCCTTGTGGGTCGATCCCAGCCGTATCACCCGCCACTCCTTGAGCCCCGGTATCCCAATGAGACCGGGGATGACGCCGAAAGGCTCGTTTGCGTCATTTGAACCGATCAGTTCCTTAAGTAGCGTCACGCCCGCTCCGGCGTTGCTTCCGGCAAGGACGCTTTTGACGCCGAGCCCCCTGCTCCAGATGACGGCTCCGGTCCGAGTCTCCACGAGCTTGAAGGCCGCCCTTACCTTCTTGACATTGTAGAGGCCGGTAGTTATGTCGTCAAAGTCAAGCAGATACCCGTAGACGACCCCGTCAACCGCCAGTAACTCACCGAGCTGCTGAGGGGAGGACATCTCCAGCTGGTCACCGAGCGTTACGCCCATGCCGTCCAGGAGCATCCGGTCAACGTCTTTCAAAGGCATGACCGAGTACTGCCTGTTCCGTATCCTTTTGTCGAACTCCTCCCTGACCTTTTGCGCCCCTCCGACATCGTTTGTAGCGTTGTACAGGGGGAGTACCGCCACTGTATAGACCGGGTTGAACGGGTTCGGCCGATAGTGCCTCATGGGAACCGCGCATGCCGTAAGAAACGCCGCGACTACCGCAAGAAACGCAACAGAGAATAACTTACTCATCAACTTCTCCAGCCCCGGCTCCGTTTTGCACCGCTTCCGGCCTATTGCCTGTCAGAGTCCGCCGCGACGTATATCATGTTCGGGGTGGTTTTTATGACCTTCAAGTAGCCGGCTATCCTCGATATGTCGTCCGCGATGTTCTGGGCGCTCACCCTGGACTCGACCTCGAAGACGGCCACGCCGGCGTCGAACTTTCTCTGGTAGACCGCCTCGATCCCCCTTACCCTGCCCTTGAGTCCGTTCTTGAAGTCGATGAGCTTCTGATAATCGGTTATCCCGCTGACCGATATGGTTATGATGTTGACCCCGCCGGTCCACCTGGCCGTTATCTGGTCCATGAGCTTGGCCGCGAGTTCCGTTGAAGCCTTCGCGATCGCCTCGGTCCCGCCTGAGAGGTCCGAGATGTTCCTTGAGACGCCGTGGCCGCCGGAGGCCGCCAGCACCATCCCGTCGTCTACCCTTACGGCCTGGGCCGTTACATCGGCCAGGTATGTGGCTACGGTACCGCCCGCGGTCCCGGGGACTTCCTTCGCCACCGCCTTGCCGTATACGACAAGCTCGGCGTTCAGGACCTTTCCTATCTCTTTCGCCTCCGCGGCCGTCAGGTCAGCCACCTTGAAGGCATCCGACACCTCTATCTTATCGGGGAGACCGGAGGCCTCCACGACGGTGAAGCCGTTTTTGACAAAAGCCTCCTTCAGGGCCGTCTCCGCCGCCGATATGTCCGTCGTCTCACCCCTGTATTCGCTCTTGCCCCACCACCAGAAGTGATAGTACTTATGCCCGATGTTCTTCTCGGCTACGAGGAACAGCACCCTCGGCCTCTCGGCCTTCCTCTGGAGTATACCGAGGGCGGAGAGGTCGTCCTTAAGCGGCCCTATCGCCACGGTGGCCCTGACGCTGACCTGATAGAGCCCGCCTTCTTGCGCCTCGTTTATGACATCGTAGGTTTTTATGTAGCCCTGGGTCTTCGTGTAGACATTGTCGCTCAAGACCCGGTAGTTGGCGACCATCGTGTCGGAGGTAACAATAGTGCCTATGGCCTGCTCGACCGCCTTTCTCAGGGCGTCACCGATGGCGGCGTCCCTGGCTATGGCCGAGTCCCCCCCGGTTATGGTGGCCACACCCGTGGCGTCAACGGTCTTTGAGTCCGTAGACTCGGCTGAAGAGTATGCGGATGAGAGCGTAAGCAGCAGGAATAAAAGAAAAATTTTGAGGAGGCAGCCTCCGGACACCCGCCTTGCGATATCATTCAGGCCCCAGGTCATATTGCCCATTAAACCCTCCGTTGCTATCGATGATTTACGCTAAATACGGCCTCTACCTTGAGAAGGTATATCACAGTTTACGGATTTAGTCTAATCAGCCTTGGACCGTTTTGAACGGATGCCCCTTTGCCGGGGCGGGTCTTGTTCAGCGGACTTTCGTCCGGTAAGTCAGTCCTGGGATACCAGAGCGTTGATGGGATGCAGCCGTGGAATTGTGGCTTGGGTTAACGCGCTGAAGGGGCTCCGCAGGTCATACGAGAGAGTAAATATATCATAAAAAGGGCTTTTTGAAGTACTTAAAGGCACAATTGAAGAACCCCGCCATAAATGACGGGGATTCTTCACGGCAAGGTGATTGTCATTTTTATAGCTCGCCTTGACCCGCCCATAAAGCGGCGGGATTGCAGCGAGCACCCGTTAATCCAACAGATGATAAGATAATTCCGGCTTCAAATCAAGCGGATAATGACACGGCAACGGCATATCAGGCAGGGGGTATTGAGCCCCGGAAATCCCTTTTTACCTCTTCAAGGGCCTCCGGGTCCAGTAACAGTTCTACCGCCGTAAGCCCCAGACACTTCACACCCTCCATGAGGGCCCTGTGACCGTCAGGGGTTACCGTGGCGTCGGCGAACTCGCGGGTGTGGATGTTGATCCCTTCCTTTATGGGGACATGCGGGTGTATCGTCGGGATTATCTGTGAGACATTGCCGATATCCGAGGAGCCGACATTTTTCTCAGGCGGCTGTTTATCCTCCTTGAGGCCGAGGAAATCGAGCGCCCTCCTGTATGTCTCGATGAAGGCGTGATTGAGCTTCATCGGCGCGTTGAGGTCGCCGACCTCCTTTACCTCTACCGTGCAGCCCGTTGAGGTGGCGGCGCCTGAGGCGCAGTTTATCACCCTCTGTTTTACGGACTCAAGCTCTTTTAAGTCATTGGACCTCACGTAAAAAGATGCCCCGGCCCTTTCAGGGATTATGTTGGGGGCCTTCCCTCCGTCCGTGATGATTCCGTGGACCCGCACATCTGTCCTCAACTGCTGTCTCAGGGCGCTTATCCCGTTGAAGGTCAGTATCACCGCGTCAAGCGCGTTTATGCCCTCCTCCGGATAGGCCGAGGCGTGGCTTGAGCGTCCGTGGAAGGTGAAATTGAGCCTCACAAGGCCCAGGAAGTGCTTTACCACCGTCCTTTTGGAAGAGCCGTGGACCATCATCGAGGTATCCACACCGTCAAAGACCCCGGCCTTTATCATCTCGATCTTGCCCTTGCCGAGTTCTTCGGCGGGGGTCCCGAGCACCAGGACGGTGCCTCTGCCCGGCTTCAAAACCCTCTTTAAAGCGATGGAAAGGGCGGCTCCGGCCCCGACAGACGCCGTCCCGGCTATGTTGTGGCCGCACCCGTGCCCGACGGAGGGCAAAGCATCCATCTCCGCCAGTATTGAGATGACCGGGGCGCCGCTTCCGTAACTCGCCTTGAAGGCAGTCTCCATCCCCGCTATCCCCGGGGTTACCGAGAAGCCGAAGTCCTCCAGGAACGCCTGCATGGCGGCCGAAGTCTTTTTTTCCTTGAGCCCGGTCTCCGGGTGACGGTAAAAATCGTCGCTCAGGGCCACAAGCCTGTCTCTAAGCGATTCCGCGGCCTCTATGACGGCCTTTTTTATTCCTCTCAGGTCTTCCATGGTCCTTACTAATGAACCACCCCGGAGCAAGCTCCGGGGTATCTGAAAACAGCCAATGTCCCGTTTCAGAAGGTCTTTTGTATTTTTTAACAAAACACCAGTGGCATTGCGAAGCGAGCATAAAGGAAAGCGAGCGAGCAAGCCTCTGTATTCGTTGCGAGCGGACTTGACAGCGAGCGGAGCAATCGCCCCGAAGCGCGCGGCAGCGCGCAAAAAGACTTTTTGCAAGAACGCAGCAAGCTACGGGGTATTTACCCTAAGAGAGAATAAATCCCCCATCCCAGTGTTTCAGGGATGGGGGAAGGTATTTACTTTATGAAGCCCATCTGCTCAAGCTTCAGAAGTATCTGCTGGCTCGACTCATCGGGCGTGTACTCCCTTGTGTCTATGACGAGTTCGGGGTTCACGGGGGCCTCGTAGGGGTCGCTTATGCCGGTAAACTCCTTTATGATGCCGGCACGGGCCTTGGCGTACAGGCCCTTACGGTCCCTCTCCTCGCAGGTCTCTATCGGGGTTGCCACATGGACCTCGATAAACCCGCCGGACTTCTGCACCTCTTCCCTCGCCTGCTGACGGGTCCCGGCGTAAGGGGCGATGGGGGCGCATATCGCGGCTCCTCCGTTCTTCGTTATCTGGCTGGCCACAAACCCTATCCTCTGGATGTTCAAGTCCCTGTGCTCCCTCGAAAAGCCGAGCTCGCTCGACAGGTTCTTCCTTACGACGTCTCCGTCAAGAAGCGTTACCGGTCTGCCGCCCATCTCCATCAGCTTTACCATGAGGGCGTTGGCCACGGTTGATTTGCCGGAGCCGGAAAGCCCCGTGAAAAAGACCGTGAACCCCTGCTTGTGTCTCGGGGGATAGGTCTTCCTTAGCTCGTTTACGACCTCGGTATAGGAGAACCAGTCCGGGATATCGAGCCCGAGCATCAGGCGGCGGCGGAACTCCGTGCCCGAGATATTCAGTACCGTCTCGCCGGGCTTGACCTCGTTGGTCGGGACATACTCGGCCTTCTCCTGCACGTAGACCATCTCAGGGAAGGCGACCATCTTTACGCCAAGCTCGTCCTGGAACTTGCCAAGCATATCCTGCGCGTCGTACGGGCCGTAGAAGGGCTTTCCTTTGCTGTCGTTGCCCGGGTCCGCATGGTGCCTGCCGACGATGAAGTGCGTGCAGCCGTAGTTCTTCCTGATGGTGGCGTGCCAGACGGCCTCGCGCGGCCCGCCCATACGCATGGCAAGGGGAAGGAGCGAGAGCATCGTCGTCTGTTCCGGGTACTGCTTTATAAGATGCTCGTAGCAGCGGATGCGGGAGTAGTGGTCGATGTCGCCCGGCTTCGTCATGCCGACGACCGGCTGTATGAGGAGGTTGGCCTCGCTCGACTTGGCCGCGCGGAAGGTCAGCTCCTGATGCGCCCTGTGCATGGGG
>JACRCH010000103.1 GCA_016219115.1 Deltaproteobacteria bacterium | reverse complement strand
GTCTCTGGATTTTGCGTTGACTCTTGCAGGCATTGCATACGGAGTCCTTTTGATAGCGGCGACTTTCGTAAACAACAAGTTCATTGGGGCTTTCAGGCTCGATACCCTGTTTATGCGAAACCCATCTCCTAACGCCAGAGTTATCAATGTTGTGGCTGGCCTGGCGTTTATCGGCTATAACGTATATACTATGCTCCGGTAACCTGAGAGGCTCGATAACGGTATGCAGGGTAGCATAGGCGCGGAAGTGACTGCGCCGGTTCTCAATTAACTTCTCCGTTCCCTTCTTATCCGTGTGCTGACCTGGCTCTCTACAGGCAACCCGATATGCGTAATCCAACCTGCGTTCCTTAAAAAAATTACAATTGAGCGATTATTTGCTACGCTACTTTCTGCGCCGCGTGTCTGGTTCTCAACCGGTTATTCTACCTCGGCCTCAGGCCGATATCAAGAACCCCTAAGAGTAAAAAAGCACCTGTTTCTACGGAGGGGGGCTGGTAAACCGGCCCCGAAAGCGCCTCCGTTTGCCTGTATTTCACAAAATCCGTCCTGGCCAGCCCTCAAACCACGGTAATACACGGTTTCATTTTTATTTTCACCCGCCGCCTTGACAGCCTCGGTTTTTCCGATAAAATTTCTACAACACCTTTTCATTCATCAGGATTGTTCTATAAATATCTCTCGGAAGATATTTCGGCCTTTGAAGACTGCTTTTTTACGGATTTTCAAAATTAAAAAAACGGAGGTCAAGCATGAAGTACGACAGGTTGGACAAGTTTGGCGTAGAGAAGATGGGCGCGGCTGATTACAAGAAAAAACAGGACTATGTGGTAAAAAACTGCAAATGCCAGAAGTGCCCTACCTATGTTGCCGGAGACGCCCCAGTGGGATATTGCTTTCCTGCCATCGGGACGAGCAAAAAGATCCAGTGGGAGAAGGATTGTATCTGCGGTACCTGTCCGGTATACAAGGAGTATGAGCTTAACCTTACACATTACTGCACGCGGTGCTCCCAGTTCTGCCAGACCATGAAGATCGAGGGACCAACCGCCACAGGCGCATAGAACCATTTTCAGGCCCGGGGAGGGCTTTAAGGCCTCCCCGGGTATTATTATAAAGACCGTTTTCCAGGTCCTCCCACTGTTGCCGCCCTAAGTTTTGCCGCGTTAAAGATGTGTTTTCTCCTGCCGAGCGCCGGCCATGCCTATCGTTGAAAAAAACTCTTATTCAGTCGGCGGCAAGTCGGTTTTATTGACAAAAATCTGGACAAGCGGCGGCAACTATAGTAATATATTTAAACATCTATCAGGTGAATACTATTTATTGAGGAGATTTGAGAAATGGAGATTACCACCCCGGCGCAGGCTAAGGAACTCATCAAGAATTGGCTTGTCGAGAATCATCATTCCGTCGTAGAGGTAAAGGACGAGAATGTGAACTTTCACTTTGAGATCGATTATCCGTTAGGCTCGCTTAAGAGGCAGCGCGTGCTCCAGCCCAAGGACTACCCGGGGCTTATCGTCCTTTTAAACGGCGTTGCCATAGCCAACGAACACCTCGAACAGCTCAAGACCCTCGCCGAGGAGCAGAGGGACAAGTTCTATTCCGAGATCAGAAAGGACCTTCTCTTCCTCGATAACAGCTACGACATGAACCTCGATGAGGCAGGGATCGTCAAGCAGGTCCAGTTCTCTTACGAGTTCTATTACGACGGCCTCACAAAGACGAAGCTCTACGAAGGCCTCCTGGTAAACCACAGGACGCTGCTGTACATCGTCACGAAGTTCAACGATAAGTTCGGCGTGCCGTCAATGCCTTCGCAGACTGACACGGTAGGAAACGCTTAACGGCTGCAAGAGGTTTCAAAGGAGGACATCATCATGTCTAAGATGGTCGAGGTAAAATACCGCTGCATGCATCCTTCCTGCGTTGTAAACTGCCGGGAAGGCATCATTGGAATAGAAGAGGGGCTTTTAAACGAGCTTTCATCCAACGGCAAAGAAGAGGGTCTTTTCAGGAGCCCGCATGGTATCTGCCGCCTCGGTTTTTCACAGACTTTCAAGATACTGAGCAAGGCCGAGATAGACGAGGAGGCATCCGGCGAGGTCGAAATACTACCGGAGAACAATCCGATAGCGGTGCTTGTCGCCGAGCATAAGTTGATACTCAAAAAGCTTGCTCTTATAGAGGAGCAGCTTGCCAAGAGGGACATCGACGCGCTGTGGATCTCGACGGTAGACCTTGAGAACGAACTTAACCTCCACTCCGGCAAGAAAGAGGAAGAGGTGGTCATGCCGGCGCTCTGCAGCCTGATGCCGCTGGCCGAGACCCTCGTGGCCATCATAAAGGAAGACCACAGGGAGATACTGTCGATCCTGCACGCCTTCCGTGACGCCCTCATTGAAGGCAGCATCATCGACGGCCTTATAAAGTCAACAATAGTAAGCCTCAAGAGCCACATCCGCAAGGAAGACAACGAGTTTTTCGAACTCGTCGACAAACATCTTCACGAAGATATCTGCGCGTCCCTGATCGAGGGGATGAAGAAGATAGAGGCCGAGTTCGTTCCCGCTCTTCCCGGCGACCGCCTCAGGCTTACGGCCGAGAGGAGGGCTTCGAAAGCGAACCGCGAGCATATCGATGAGGCCTTCAAGGCGCTCAGGGAGACCCAGCTCGACAGCTGCAACTGCCACTGATCTTGCTCTTTGACGTTACTGAACTGAGAAGGCCGAAAGACTAAAGTCTTTCGGCCTTCTTTTATTCAGCCGTCAAAACACCAGACTCCTGTCTGCTGATGAATAGGCTGTCCGAAGGACCCAAGCCGAAGGCTTGTAACCAAAGAAACCGCCGACTCCTGTCGGCGGAGATCACTTAGTCTGTTTTTTTATTGGCGAATCAGACCGGGATGTGTATGTAGACCAAAAAGAGCCAGATAAGTATCAGGGTGCCGCCCATCCAGCTCACGTACTTGAACGCCTTCTTTCTCTTTCTGACGATGTAGAGCTTTATCAGTATTATCGACAGGGCCGTAAGCCACGCCAGAAGGGGCCAGAAACGCACTCCGCTGTTTACCAACGACATCACGGCGAGGATCATGAACAGGATTATGGCTGAAAAGCCGTTGTACCTGTGGATCTTGAGCTCAACGATGCTCGCGCCCCTCACGAGCTGAAGCCCGCTTATGAAGCTTGATGTGGCCAGCACCAGGCCCAGGCTCGCCACTACGGTCGATATGTTTGTGAATACGCTT
This sequence comes from Deltaproteobacteria bacterium, assembly GCA_016219115.1. Classification (GTDB taxonomy): domain Bacteria; phylum Desulfobacterota; class GWC2-55-46; order GWC2-55-46; family GWC2-55-46; genus JACRCH01. The sequence continues at coordinate 8,395 of JACRCH010000103.1, read as the reverse complement.
AAGATTTCCCACATGCGCTTAGACCTTATAGATGTATCTCAGTGTGTTTTTCTGGATCAGATAAGAGATTATCCCTATGTATATGAGCACTATCGGGAGAATAAGATAGATGTTCGGAAGGGTGGTGTTCCCGTCCAGGACATTGTCGTCGGAGTCGACCGTGACGATCCCGAAGGCGTTCCTTAAAGTGAGGTTGTCCTTAAGTTCATTTCCGTGCGAGTCCCAGAGCGTTATGCCGTTCCACGTGTTCATGTTAGAGTTGTTGTTTACGAGACTGTTCTTGTTGGAGTAACTTAAAAATACGCCCTGGTCCTGGTTCGAGTTGGCGGCGTTTTTCTCTATCCTGTTGCCGTGTGAGCGCAGCAGGTAAAACCCGTAGCTGACGTTGGAACTGGCGGTGTTCTCAGTGAAGAAGTTATGCTCTGAGGCTTCAAGCGTCACCCCGTTATAGTTGTTGTCGGCGCGGTTGCCGACGATCCGCGAGTTACGCGTCCTGTAAAGGGACAGCCCCGCCTTATCAGACCCGGTAAGAGTAAACCCCGCCACCGCGGCCCCGTCGACATCGATCAGGCTTACGGTGGGCTCCTTTTTTACGGCAGCGCTGATAATGGTCTTCGCCGGGCCCTGGACCGATTTTAACACCACCGTCTTTTTGATAACGACGTTTTCTCTGTATACGCCTCCGTTGACAAGGATGAAATCCCCGGCAGAGGCGCTGTCAACCGCTTCCCGGATGGTTCTGTAGTTGTCAGGCACCTGTATGGTGGCCGCGTGAAGGCGCGTGGCGACGGAGTCCAGAGACAGGAGGAGAAAGACCGTCAGGAATATCGAGATTTTTTGACGCATCATTAGTGAGGCCGCAATGGCATTGAAAAATTTTTGTTCCGGTCCGGCGCGTCGGCGTAACCGTCCCGCTCTTCTCCGCTCGGATACAGACGGCAACTGTCGTTCTGTCAGCTTGATTGTAATTTTAAATTTTACCAAAAAGACCGCTAAAAGTCCAAATGATTTTAAAGGGTTTGAGAGAGCCGGTCAGGGAAAACATGGTGGTGCAGCCGTTAAGGGAGGCCGTAGGGGGGCTACGGCGTAAACCGGTTTTTTGCTGTTTTACATATATGCGGCGTCACGTCTATTCATGGGCGAGGGGGCTGGCCTCTTTCCTCTTCCGGTAAAAGGGGCCTATCGAAGAAGTTATAGGCCCTTTGAAAATGCATCGCGAGCGCATTCCTCGGAGCTTCCTGCGGGAAAATTCAATCATGTCTCGCCGACGGAGCTTGATAAAAAAGGAGTTATGGCAGAGCTATAACTCCCGAATCTACTGCTCCGAAAGTGAATACCTCGGATCGATCACCTGCTACATGCGGCACTACTGAAGGAGACCGCGAATGGCTGTTTGAGTTCTCCTGAACCGGCCAGAGGATATATCCGCCGCCGTGGCCAGACCCCTCATCCGAAAAATTTTCTCATCCCTCTTGACAAAAATATTATTTAAGACTAAAATCATCTAAATACTCCTATTAAAAACACGCGAGCGACTCCGGAGACCGGATGCTTCAAATCACGAGGGAAGGCGAGTACGCCTTCAGAGCCGTACTCTATCTCGCATCGAGACCCGTTGGGCTTCTCTCCAGGGTCAGCGAGATAGCTGAAGCCGCTGAGATACCGTCAAGCTATCTTTCAAAGATAATGAGGCGTCTTTGCGCCGCCGGGCTCGTAAAATCGTACCGCGGGCCGAAGGGCGGGTTCGTTCTCGCCCGCCCAGCTGAAAGCATCACCCTGAGAGAGGCCATCGAGGCGGTCGAAGGCCCGATCTCCTCAAACCCGCGCCTAGTGGCCAAAGGCGGCCGCGGCCCGGGCAAGGGATTCGCCCTGCACCCGGTATGGGAGGAGGCGCAGAGGAGCTTCCTCGATGTGCTCGGCGCCAGGACCATAGCGGATATTTCAAAGGACGGTGAGGCGATAAGGGACAGGGCGGGGCTCAAAAAAGTCGGCCCTTGAAACGGGCCATATTTTTGACTATAAACAAGATATAAAAGACCTTATTTATCATGTACACAACGAACGGCGTCAGACCGGCGCGACAGTTAAAAGTGAGGCAGAGCCGGGCTCCCTGCGGCGCCAGCCTCGATTTTACCGGATATTCTTCGCTCACGCGCCAATATCCGTTTCGATAGACAGGCAGCATCGAAAACAGTCAGTAAATCAAAAGGAGGTTTTTTTATGCAGGAAGATGTTGTGCAGTATGATGACGCGATAGTAAAGAAGTTCTGCGTGATGGCGGTCGTATGGGGCATAGTGGGCATGCTCGTCGGCGTCATCGCGGCGGCCCAGCTGGCTTTCCCGGTACTCAACATGGACATCCCGTATCTCACCTTCGGCAGGATCAGGCCGCTCCATACAAACGCCGTGATCTTCGCCTTCGGCGGGTGCGTCCTTTTCGCCACCATGTACTACTCGGTGCAGAGGACGATGAGGGTGAGGCTCTTCAGCGACACGATATCGAATATCACCTTCTGGGGCTGGCAGCTCATCATAGTGCTCGCGGCCATCACGCTGCCGATGGGGATCACACAGGGCAAAGAGTACGCCGAGCTTGAGTGGCCCATAGACATACTTATAGCAATAGTCTGGATACTCCTGGCAATAAATTTTTTCGGCACCATCTGGAAGAGAAAGGAAAAACACATCTACGTGGGGAACTGGTTCTTCATGGCGATGATAATCACCATAGCGGTCCTGCATGTCTTCAACTCCATGGCGCTGCCGGTGAGCCTCTTCAAGTCATACTCGGCGTACTCCGGTGTCCAGGACGCGATGGTCCAGTGGTGGTACGGCCACAACGCCGTCGGGTTTTATCTGACGGCCGGCTTTCTCGGCATAATGTACTACTTTCTGCCCAAGCAGGCGGGGCTTCCGATCTACAGCTACAAGCTGTCGATACTGCACTTCTGGACGCTCATATTCCTCTACATATGGGCCGGCCCGCACCACCTTCTTTACACGGCGTTGCCCGATTGGACGCAGACGCTCGGCATGACCTTCAGCCTTATGCTCATCGCCCCGTCATGGGGAGGCATGGTAAACGGACTCATGACGCTAAAGGGCGCGTGGGACAAGCTGAGGACCGACCCGATACTCAAGTTCATGGTAGTGGCGCTCTCGTTTTACGGTATGAGCACATTTGAGGGGCCGATGATGGCGGTAAGGACGATAAACTCTCTTTCGCACTACACCGACTGGGGCATAGGGCACGTCCACAGCGGCGCTCTCGGCTGGGTGGCGATGATAAGCGTCGGGGCTCTTTACTACATGATCCCCAGGGTCTTCGGCAAAACCCGGATGTACTCCACCAAACTTATAAACACGCACTTCTGGATGGCCACTATCGGCGTCGTTCTCTACATTGTCGCGATGTGGATATCCGGTATCATGCAGGGGCTGATGTGGAGGGCGGTGAACCCGGACGGCTCGCTCACCTACACGTTCGCCGAGAGCGTGGCGGCAATGCACCCGTACTATGCGATGAGGCTTCTCGGGGGGCTCGTGTTCCTCGGCGGCATGGTCGTGATGGCCTATAACCTCATCAGGACGGCGTCGTCCGAAGAGACTGAGGAGATCGTGGCCGTAGCGAAAGGAGGGGTGGCATGAGACACGAAGTCATAGAAAAAAACGGCCTGTTGATGGCCGTCTTGATAGGACTCGTCATAAGCGTCGGAGGGCTTGTCGAGATAACGCCGCTGTTTTTCCTCAAATCGACGATACCGCCGCTCGAAGGCGTCAGGCCGTATACGCCTCTTGAGCTTGAGGGCAGGGACATTTACCTGCGTGAAGGGTGCTACAACTGCCACTCACAGATGATCAGGCCGTTCCGGGCGGAGACCGAAAGGTACGGCCCTTACTCAAAGCCGGCCGAATCGATGTACGACCATCCGTTCCAGTGGGGCTCGAAGAGGACGGGGCCGGATCTCGCGAGAGTCGGAAAGAAGTATCCTGACTCATGGCACATCCAGCACATGGAGGACCCGCGCTCAATAGTCCCCGAGTCCGTGATGCCGAGGTACCCGTGGCTCGCCAGGACCGCCCTTGACGGAAGCAGGATAGAGAAGAAGCTTGGCGTCATGAGGACGCTCGGCGTGCCGTACAGGGACGAAGACATAAAGTCCGCCGCGGCCTCCCTCAAGGACAAGACCGAGCTCGACGCGCTTATCGCGTATCTCCAGTCGCTCGGCACAGCCGTTAAAAGGAGGTAGTTATGGAAGGCTTTCTGACGGTCAGTAAAACCTTGATACTCGTCTCCTTCTTCCTCGTCTACTGCGGACTCTTCGCCTGGCTGTACGTGGGCAAGAACAGGAAGAAGGTCGAGGAGAACAGGAATATCCCTTTCCTTGAAGACTGAACCAATACGCGGCTTGAGGCCCCCGAAGGGGGATCACCCCGCTAAAAAAAAGATTACAAGGAGGCATCAAGATGCCTGAAAAGATCGGACATTCAATAGACGGTATCGAGGAGTACAACAACCCGGTACCCAGGTGGCTCATGTGGCTGCTGTACCTGACGATCATCATCGCGGTCGTCTATCTGGTCCTGTATCCGGGTTTCTGGCAGGGGGCGACGGGCTGGAACCAGGCCCGCATGTACGATGACGAGGTAAAGACAAGCGAGAAGCAGTACGAGGCGGCCAGACCAAAGGCGGCTGACCTGAACTCGGTGATGAACGACCCGGCGGCGATTGCGCGCGGCAAGGAGCTTTTCGCGCAGAACTGCTCCCCGTGCCACGGGCCTGACGCCAGGGGCGCGATAGGGCCGAACCTGACGGATAAGGAGTGGCTCTACGGAGGCAAACCCGTGCAGATAGTCCACACGATAACCGAGGGGACGGCCAAGGGCATGCCCCCATGGAAATCCCAGCTCGGATGGGCCAAGATCGGCGATGTGGCTGCCTTCGTCCACAGCCTCGGCGGCGGAGAGTAAAATCAGCGTTTTCAAGGCCGTGCGGCCCCGCAGGGGCCGCACGACGGCAAGGTCCGGAAAAGGCGCGGAAGGATAAGGCGGATGGAATTTGAAAAGAGGGTAAAGATATACTCAAAGAGCGTGGTTGGCAGGTTCAGAAGCCTCAGGTGGGCCGTAAGCGCGGTACTCCTCGGCGTCTACTTCCTGCTTCCCTGGCTCAAGATAGACGGCAGGCAGGCGCTGCTTTTCGATATCCCCGGAAGAAAGTTCTATATCTTCAATACGATCTTCTGGCCTCAGGAGGTATATTACCTCGCCATTTTCCTCGTCTTTCTCGTCGTGGCGTTTTTCTTCTTCACGGCGCTGGCAGGCAGGATCTGGTGCGGTTACACCTGCCCGCAGACCGTATTTACCGACATATTCATGACGATAGAGAGACTCGTCGAGGGCGACAGGCGAGAGAGGATGGCTCTCGATAAGGGAGGCGTGTCAGGCGGGAAGCTCGCTAAAAAAGTCATAAAGCACGGGCTGTGGCTGTTGTTCTCCTTCGCCACCGCCTTCGCCTTCGTCTCGTACTTCATACCGCCGGCAGAGCTTCTCGGGAGGGTCGTGCGTTTAAGCCTAACGGAGGCCAACATCTTCTGGCTCGGGTTCTTTACCCTGACCACATACGTCGACTGCGCCTTCTTAAGAGAGCTCATGTGTCTGGTCCCCTGCCCTTACGGCAGGTTCCAGAGCGCGCTTTTCGACCCGGACACGCTCATAATCGGCTACGATAAAAAGAGGGGAGAGCCGAGGGGGCATCTGAGAAAGGACGGCTCGAATGGCGCCGGCGACTGCGTGGACTGCACCCTTTGCGTGCAGGTCTGCCCGACGGGCATAGACATAAGGGAGGGCCTCCAGTGCGAATGCATTGCCTGCGCCCAGTGCATAGACGCCTGCGACTCGGTGATGAGAAAGGTCGGCAGACCGGAGGGGCTCATACGCTACTGCTCGCTTAAATCTATCTCCGGAGGGGAGACGAAAGTACTGAGGCCCAGGGTAGTGCTCTACATCGTCAGCCTTACGCTCTTGTTCGGCGTGATGGCGTACAAGTTGTCGCAAAGGTCGCCGTTGTACCTTGAGGTGATCCGCGACAGGACCGCGCTCTTTCAGAAGACCGGGGACGGAAAGGTCACGAACCTCTACACCATAAAAGCGATGAACATGGACAAAACCGACCACAGGTACGTCGTCAAGACGGACGGGATACATGCCGGGATCATCATAGGGGCCAACCCCATAAAGGTCAAGAGCGGGGAAGTCTACCAGATATCTCTTGCGCTCGTTTGGGAAGACGGGCTGCCGGAGAAAAGAGTAAACCGCTTCGACTTCGTGATAGAGGACGCGGATGACCAGAAGATCAGCGCAAAGAGGGAATCCACATTCCTTGTCCCCGAGGTCGCAAAGAACAAGACGGCGCAACACTGAATATCCGAGGAACGGAGGTGCGTATGAAAAAAAAGAGGTCCCCATGGCCGTTTGTCATAGCGGGTTTTCTTACGGTGGTATTCACGGTCAACTTCACGATGCTCGCGCTAGCGATAAAGAGCGACGACGGGCTTACGGATGAGAACTATTACGAAAAGGGGTTGTTCTACGACTCAAGGCTTAAAACCGATAGGGAGTTAGGCTGGGACATCGCGCTGACGCTTAAAAAAGGGGAACTTACCGGCTCGCGCGACATGATAGAGGTCGGCATCAAAAGTAACGGGACGCCTGTCAAGGGCGCATCCGTCAGGGTGGTCCTGAAAAGGCCCGCCTCAAACAGGTTCGACACGGTATTCGGTCTAAGTGAGGACGGGTCCTCCTACAGGGCGGATGTGGTCATCCCTGCGCTCGGTTACTGGGACATTGAGGTCAAGGCGGAGAAGAACGGCAGATCCATCGAGAGGGTCTTCAGGGTAAAGGTATGAGGCGAAAGACTGCTGACATGGCGGCAATCGAGGGTACACAGCCGGTGTATTGCTACCACTGCGGCGGGCCCATGCCGTCAACCCCGGTATACGGGACCATAAAAGGCGCCGAGTTGAGCTTTTGCTGCAACGGGTGTCTCTCCGTTTCGAGATATATTTATGACGCCGGGCTCGAGAACTATTACGAGAAGAGGGACTTAACGGCTGCGCCGTTTCCGCTATTTTTTGATAAAGCCGATGAGGCCGACAGCGCGCCGAAATATTCAAGGGAGTCCGGGGGTGCGAGCGAGACCTCGCTCATGATAGAGGGGATACACTGCGCGGCGTGCGTATGGCTGATAGAAAAGGCCGTCAACAGGGTCCCCGGGGTCGTCGAGGCGAGGGTCAACTTCTCCACGCAGAGGATGCTCGTTAGGTGGGAGGAAGGGACGACTTCGCTTAAAGAGATAATCGGCAGGATCAGGGCCGTCGGGTACCGCGCCGCCGAGTACGACAGCTCTCTGGAAGCGCCTCTTGTCAAGAAGAGTAACGACGCGCTCCTTAAGATGTCGGTCGCGGGCTTCAGCTCCGTGACGGCGATATTCCTGGCCGACGGCCTGTACGGCGGGTATATCTGGGGCATAGACGACGGTTTCAAGAGTTACCTCCAGTGGGTAAGCCTTTTAGCGGTCCTTCCGGCGGTCTTCTACTCCGGCTCCACCTTTATCGTATCCGCTTACAACGGCCTTAAGAACAGGGTCTTCACGATGGACCTTACGGTCGGCCTCGGCGCTTTAATCACATTTTTCTACAGCGTCTGGGCCACCGTCAACAAAAGGGGTGACGTATACTTCGACACGGTGGCGATGTTCATCTTCCTGATACTCGCCGGGAGGTACCTGGAGGCGGCGTACAGGAGAAAGGCATGGAGCGACACGGCACGGCTGGCGCACCTGGAGGCCGACAGCGCCACCCTGGTCAGGGAAGGGGTGAGGTCGACGGTCCCAGTGGGGTCGATAAAGGCCGGAGAGATGCTTGAGGTGAAGCCCGGCGAGAAGATCCCGCTTGACGGTGTTGTGGTCGAAGGGGATTCGAGCGTGAACGAATCGATGCTTACCGGGGAGTCAGGGCCGGTGGAGAAATCCCCGGGCTCGGCCGTATACGGCGCCACGATCAACACAAACGGGACGCTGCGGTTAAGGGTCACGAATACCGGTAAAGATACGGTGCTCTCCAGGATCAAAAGGCTTGTGGAGGAGGCGCAGACGAAAAAGGCCGGGGTGCAGGTCCTCTCGGACAAAATCGCCGGGTACTTCGTCCCGCTGATACTCGCCGCAGCTTTTGCGACGTATCTCGTCTGGTCTTTTTATGACCCGTCCCGCGCCGTCATCTACGCCGTGGCGGTGCTGATAATCACCTGTCCGTGCGCCCTCGCGCTGGCCACTCCCGCCGCCATAATCGTCGGGTGCGGGGCTGCCGCCAAAGACGGGATAATAGTAAAGAGCGGGAGC
>JACRCH010000102.1 GCA_016219115.1 Deltaproteobacteria bacterium | reverse complement strand
AGGTTCTTCCTGGCGCCAAATACCTCAAGCGCGCCGGATTCGAACCCCGGGGCGATGACGGCCTCGAGGAAAATCTTGCTCAATGTTTCGGCGACGTCCTTTGTGACCTTCCTGTTAAAGCCGACTATCCCGCCGAAGGCCGAGGACTTGACGCACTCGTAGGCCTAGAGGTACGCTTCCAGTATCCCCTTTTTCGAAATGGCCGTGCCGCAGGGGTTGTTGTGCTTGATTATCACGGCGGCCGGCTCGTGGAACTCAGCGGCTATGTAGAGCGCGGCGTTGAGATCGAGTATGTTGTTGAAGGAGAGCTCCTTGCCCTGGAGCTGTTTGGCGTCGGCCAGCCCGGAGTGCCCGTTTATGGCCTTTTTGTAGAAGGCCGCCGACTGGTGCGGGTTCTCGCCGTAGCGGAGATCCTGTACCTTTTTGTACTGCACGGTAAAGGTATCGGGGAACTTTTTAGTCGCCTCGACCGCAGGGACATCCGGCACCGAGCCGAGGTAGTTCGATATCGCCGCGTCGTAGCGCGCCGTGAGCTGGAAGACCTTCTTCGCGAGATTCAGCCGTGTGGCGGCCGAAAGCGTTCCCTTCTTCTCCTTCATCTCCTTTATTATGCCGGCGTAGTCCGACGGGTCCGTGACTGCCGCGACATCGTGGTGGTTCTTGGCGGCGGCCCGTATCATCGTAGGGCCCCCGATGTCTATGTTCTCTATCGCCTCCTCGAAGGTGGCTCCCCTGGCTATGGTATCCTCGAAGGCATAGAGGTTTACTACCACCATGTCTATCGGGAGTATCCCGTTGGCGTCCATCTCTTTCGCGTGGGCGGGGTTGGAGCGGATCCCGAGTATTCCGCCGTGTATCTTGGGATGGAGCGTTTTAAGCCTTCCGTCGAGCATCTCCGGAAAACCGGTGTAGGACTGGATCGGGATAACGGTCACCCCGGCCTTCATTATCATCTCTGCCGTGCCGCCGGTGGAGATTATCTCCACCCCGGCCCCGGAGAGTTCCTTGGCGAACTCCACGACGCCCGTCTTGTCTGTAACGCTTATGATGGCTCTGCGGATTTTTTTCATGGTAAAAACACCCCTTCTTACGGAATCTTGAATGACCATAAATAATACAGGGTAAGGGCCCCGGTTTTCAATCAAAAATTCATGTTTTTTATAAATTCTTTCTCAAAGTGGGAGCTGCCAGAAAGGGAGACATACCTTATCCTCCCGGCAAGCTCCTCGGCCTCAAGTTTTTTCTCATCCCTGAGGGCCTCCACAGCCCCTGTCAGAGCGGCGTCCCCTACGGAGGACACCCCGTCAAGCCAGCCTTCGTCCAGCAGGCCAATGGTCTTTAAGCCCTCTTTTTCAAGACGGCTTCCGAAGGCCCCGGCTATGTAGACCTTGCCGACATCCGCCGCGGTTGTGCTGCCTTTTTTAAGGAGCATCAGGATCCCCGCCCTTGTGGCTGATTTTGCGGTCTGAAGGGCCCTTATGTCGGACTGGTCAAGGAGTACCTCGCCTCCGGCGCCCCTGTAGAGTATGAAGGAGTTGCCTCCGGCCTCTTCCCTGATCCTGGCCGATAAGTTGTTCGGGACTTCGTCTCTCCCCTTTATCCTGCCGGAGCGGTCGATCACTGCGGCCTTTATGAGTGCTGAGGCCGCCTCTATCAGACCGCTTCCGCAGATGCCCCTGGGCGCCACCGCGCCTATTACATCGAGCGCCAGGCTGTCTCCTTCGATCTTGACCCCCTGTATCGCCCCGCTTTGGGCCGTCATCCCGTACTTCAACTCCCCGCCCTCAAAGGCCGGTCCCGCAGCCGCGCTCGCGGCGTAGATATTCCCTCTGGCCGCCAGGAGTATTTCGCTGTTCGTGCCTATGTCTATGGCAAGCGTCGGGGAGGAGGCTTTCCCGATCCCTAGCGAGAGGGCAACGGCCACGGCGTCCCCGCCGACGAACCCGCCTATGAGAGGGAAGGCGTAAAGCGTCACTCCGGAGGGGACCTCGAAGCCCAGCATCGCGGCAGCCACCCTTTGGGCCCCCGTGAAGGCGGGCTTGTACGGGACCCTCGATAACGGCTCCGGGGAGATACCCAGAAGTATCGACTCCATCACCGGGTTGCCGGCGGCGGTTATTTCCGTGACCGGGCCGGGGAGGGTAAGCCCCTTCATTATACCGTTACACGCCCCGATGACCGCGGCCCGCATCTCATCAAGGAGGGCAGGGCTTTGTACGATCGCGTTTATCCTGGCGATGACGTCACGGCCCCGGACGACCTGCGGGTTAGCCGCAGAAAGGGTGGAGAGGACCTTCCCCGTCGAAAAGTCGACGGATGAGCCCACGACGGTCGTAGTGCCTATGTCGAAGGCTACCCCGATGCCTCTGTTATCTTTATTTCCAACGGTCCGTGTCAACGGTATGTCCCGGCTAAAGGTTCGGCAGACCCGGCACCCTGTCAGGCTTGCCGGATATTTTTATCCTTTTTTTGGTTTTAATTAAAAACCGGTAAACCCCCGGCTCTGCCGGGGGGCTCGCGGAGTTTGAGAGTTCCGTGAATATGATTCCCTCAAGCCTGTCCTTGCTAAATCCTCCCCCTCGATGGGGGAGGGTAGGGTGGGTGTGAAAAAATGTTTTCACCCTCCCCGCTTCCCGTTGCATCGGAAGAGCGCAACGGGAGCCCAGCCCTCCCATCAAGGGAGGGGAGGTTTTGGTACGGATTCCCTTTCGGATACCCCGCTAGCAAGGCTTGCGGGGTGGTTCATTCAAGGGGTTAAGTGCATCGTGAGCCTGAAGCGCACTGATGGGTGGAGAAAAACTCCGGCTTCCGGCGGTTACCTGGCGGCCGATGCCAGGGACGGGGCGCTGCCCAGGAGGTACTTCAGGTCATCGTCGTCGAACTGGAAGCCTCCGCCGACGAACGACGAGCCGGTGCCGTTACGGCTGGCGAAGTCGTCCCATCCGCCGGTCAGGAAGAAGTACTTGCCCATGTAGTAGGTCGCGCTCGCCTTGAGGTGGGCGTTACCCTTTTTGTTGAAGTCAAAGGCCTCGAAGGTGAACTTGAGCCTGTTCTTGAAGAGGAAGTAGTCGAGACCCGCTCCTCCCGTGGATTCTATGATGCCGCCCCTTAAGACCACGCCCTTGAAGCTCTTGGCTATCTGGGCGGAGAACTTAAGCGCGTTCGAGGTGAGCGTTTCGGTCGTGGTCGTCGTTGTAGCCCCGCTTGTGATGTTCTTCTGCTCGGTCTTTCTCTTGCCCCTGGGGTCGTCTATGACCTCCAGGAGGTAGTACTTGTCGGCCTTGGGCTGGATCCTTAAAGAGAAGTAGCTCTTGGTGTTTTTTGTCTTGCTGCCGGCTTCCGTAACGCCGGGGACTTTCCTCAGCAGGTACTCCCCCCTGTAGCCGATAAAGGTGTGGAAGTTCTCGGTCCGCTCTATGTAGGTGTTGATGCCCGTGACGGTCTTGTTGATGTTGTCGTGGAGCGTCGGGTCGTTGATGAGTTTTCCGAGCGTGCCTTCGCCCTTGTCTATCTTCTTCGTGATGTTGTTGACCGAGTTGACGGTGTCGTTTATGCCGGGGCCGATCTCCTTTGTTACCTTGTTGATGTTGTCCATCGCCTCCTGGAGTTTAAGAGACGCGACCTTGAGGTTTTCCACCCCCTCCTTGAGGTTGCCCCTGTTATCGTCTATCATCGAGTTCAGGTTGGAAGAGGTCTTCAGGACCGCCTCGTTCAAGTTTTTGGCCGCGAGTTTTATCTCGTCGGTTATGCCGGGGCCTTCGTTCTTAAGCAGCGCCGTGAACTGGTCGAGGTTCTTGAACACGTTGGTCAATTGCTCGTCGTTCTTGGCGACGATGCTGTTGACCCTGAAGGAGAGCTCCTCTATGTTCTTTACGATGTTTCTAAGCGTCTGCTCGCCTTCGGGGCCGCCCAAGACCTTGCTTAACGAGTCCGTCACGCTTTTAACGTCTTTCGATACGTCGCTCAAGATCGTTACGAGCTTGTCCATGTCGGCGTATGATGTGGTATGCGTTATCTCGTCCCCGTCTTTAAGAGGGGGCGCCGACGGCGAGCCCGGCACAAGCTCGAGGTACTTCTCGCCGAGAAGGCCCTTGGTCGTGAGCATGGCCGTGAAGTCCTTGCCGATCTTTATGCCGTGCTTTATTTCGAGTATGAGGTGGGCTTTGCTGTTCTTGAGGGTGATCTCCTTGACGCGGCCTACCTCGACTCCGGCGACCCTTACGGAGGCGTCCTTGTCGAGGCCCGCCGCCGAGTCGAAGTTCACGGTGATGGTATACCCCTCGGCCCTGCCGAACTTGATCCCTCCGATCCTCAAGGACATGTACACAAGCAGGATTATGCCCAGAAGGACGAAGAGACCGACTTTGGCCTCCGGGCTCAGTTTCAGTAATGTAGACCTTTTCGGCATCAGTTTGCCTTATATCCCTTGACGGCCTTCCTTAAGCCCGTGGCGCCGGCATGTGCGCAAATACGCGACCCTCATGGTTTCAGTAGACCTTGATCGGGCCCTCGGCCCTGCCTTCGAGGAACTGGCGGACAATCGGGTTCTGGTTCGCTTTCATCTCCTCCACCGTCCCCTGCTCGATTATCCTGCCCTCGTGCAGCATCGCTATCTTATCGGCGATTTTATACGTAAATGGAATATCATGCGTGATCAGGATGTAGGTGGTCTTGAGGACCCGCTGGGTATCGAGTACGAGATCGGCTACGGAGTCGCTCATGATGGGGTCCAGTCCCGTAGTGGGCTCGTCGAAGAGGACTATCTCCGGGTCCATGACTATCGCCCTGGCAAGCCCCACCCTTTTGCGCATGCCGCCGCTTAAGTCCGCAGGCATCATCTCCTCGACATTCACCAGCCCGACCCTCCTCAATTTCTCGGTGACGATTTTGAGGATGTCATCGTCGCTTAAGTCGGTATGTTCCTTGAGCGGGAAACCGACGTTGCCCGCCACGGTCATCGAGTCAAAGAGGGCCCCGCCCTGAAAGAGCATCCCGAAACGCTTCCTGACCTCGTTAAAGTCCTTCTCCTTCATGGAGGTTATCTCCATGTCGTCGAGGAATATCTGGCCGGAGTCCGGCCTCAAAAGACCGATTATGTGCTTTATCAGCACACTTTTCCCTTCTCCGCTCCGTCCGATGATGACGGTGATCTTGCCCTGCTCGATCTCCAGGTTCAATCCGTTGAGGACTCTCCTGGTATTGAATCTTTTCTTTAAATCTATAATTTTTATCATATATCCGCCGAACTATCAAGCCGTCAGGACAAAAACGACGACAGGAGGTAGTCTGAGACCAGTATCAAAACGCTCCCCATGACGACCGAACTGGTGGCGGAGCGTCCCACCCCCTCGGCGCCCCCCGTCGTGTAGAAACCGTTGAAGCAGGCGACCAACGACATTATGAGGCCGAATACAATGGACTTCTCCAACCCTATGAATATGTCGCTCACCTGGACAAAGTCGATCGTGCGGCCTATGTAGACGCCCGGGTTTATCCCCAGAAGCCTCACGCCGACCATGTAGCCGCCTACCACGCCCACGAAGTCGGTTATGACGGTCAGCAGCGGGAACATTAAGACACCCGCTATTATCCGCGGCACCACCAGGTACTTTACCGGGTTGACGGCCATCGTAAAGAGCGCGTCTATCTGCTCGGTGACCCTCATGGTCCCAAGTTCTGTGGCCATGGCGCTGCCCGCGCGCCCGGTTACCATAAGGCCGGTCAAGACCGGGCCGAGTTCCCTGGCCATGCTGAGGGCCACGGTCGGGCCCACGAGGCTTTCGGCGCCGAACCTTTTAAGGGCGTTGAAGCTCTGCAGCGCCATTACCATCCCGGTAAAGGTCCCCGTAAGGACGACCACAAAGAGGCTTTGCACGCCGACGAACTCCATCTGCTTGAAGATGTTCCTGAGCTTTACCGGCGGGGTGAACGCGTACACGGCGGCCTGCGCGAGCATCGTGGCCATGAGTCCGGTGGAGGTCACGAACTTCCCGGCCGATTCGCCGAGTTTTTCAAGGTAGCCTTTGAACATTCCGATCATATGTATACCCTCGGCACCCTGCCGGAGATGTTGCAGAATATCTCGTAGCTTATGGTGTCGGACTTCCCGGCGACCTCTTCCACGGTTATCGTCTCCCGGCCCTGAGTCCCTATGACCACCACCTCGTCACCAACGGCCACACCATTTATATTCGTAACATCGCACATTGTCAAGTCCATGCAGACCCTGCCGGCGATCCCGGCCCTCGCGCCCCTGACAAGGACTTCGCCTCTGCCGGAAAGCTTTCTCGGCAGCCCGTCGGCGTAGCCTATGGGGAGCGTGGCTATGACGCTTTCCCGTGTCGTTGCGAAAGTCCTCCCGTAGCTCACCGTAAAACCGGCCGGGACGCTCTTCAAGTGCAGTATGCGGGTCTTGAGCGCCATTACGGGCTTGAGACTTATGTCTAAAGCGAACCCCGGAGCCGGGTAAGAGCCGTACAGCATTATCCCCGGCCTTATGATGTCCATGTGGGAGCCGGGATGCGCCACGACGGCGGCGCTGTTGGCCATGTCTATGAATTCCGGCGAGACACCGAGCCCTTTTATGATATCGGCGGATTTAAGGAAGAGCTCAAGCTGTCTGCCGGTATATTCCCCGGCCCCGGCCCCGGCCTCGGCCTCGACGAAGTGCGAGAGAAGCGCTTCGAGCCTGAGGTTGGAAAGTCCTTTCAGCCCCATGAAAAACGGGACGACCTCAGAGGGCAGCAGCCCCAGGCGGCCCATGCCGGTGTCGATCTTTACATGGATCCTTTTAACCGTGCCGAGCTTTACGGCGTAAGAGTTGAGAGCAACGGCAGTCGTGAGGTCGAATACGACAGGAGTCAGGTCGAGTTCGAAGATATCCCTTATCTGCCCCGGACAGACGCCTCCGAGGAGGACGATGGGGCTTTTTATCCTGTTTTTCCGCAGCCGCTCGCCTTCCTCGGCGATGGCCACGCCGAAAAACTCGCACCCCAGCGCCTCAAGGACCCCGGCGACCTCGACGTCTCCGTGTCCGTAGGCGTTGGCCTTTACCACGGCCATTACTTTTGTGGTGCCGGATATCTTTTTCCTTAATTGGAAGTAGTTATGTTTAAGCGCCCCCGTATCTATGATGGCACAGGTCGGCCTTCTCTCCAACGCGGTCTCCTTTTGTCTTTTAAGCGCATGAAACCCCGGAGGGTTCATCAGAAAGAAGTTTTTTACAGACGGATTTCGACAGCTATTTAATAGCACCTTTCGAGGCTGCCTGTAAAGGGAAAACTGGCGATTCGCGAGGTAAGCTGTTGTTCTGCCAAGATTTTTGGATGCGGGCTAAATTAGTAAGCGGTTACTCATTTATGAACGCAGACCGGGATAAAATCCGCAATCCCCAGCTCCGGCCCCGATTGACGGGCGGAGAACGACGCGGCCGCTTAGGGGTATGGTTTAAATTCAGCGGGGACTCCCAGTCTGCAAAGGCGGGCTTGAAAGCCGATCCCTGTATAATGGGTCGAGCGTAGCTAGCGGCTGAAAGTACCGCGGATGTAAAGCCGTGGGTATCTATAAACGCCTTAAAAACAAGACGGGCCCGGTTTAAAAGCCGGGCCCGTCAAAAAGGTCGCTGCTGGATCGGTCTATGCCGGGCAGAGTTTGCCGGAGAGCGTCTTGTGGAGCTTCTTTAACGCCGAGCTCTCAATCTGTCTTACCCGCTCCCTGGTGAGCCCGAGCCGCTCGCCGATTGACTGCAGGCTTGCCGGCTCTTCCGCCATGAGTCTGTTCTCTATGACGAGCCTCTCCTTGTCGTTGAGGAGGGCCATGGCGTTTGTGACCTCTCTTTTGACTATGGCCCCTTGCTCTTTTACCGCCGCCGCCTCCAGCGGGCTTAGGGCCGAGTCAGGGAGCATGTCCAGGTGCGTGGTCGTGTCGTCGGAGATGGAGTTGTTGAGCGACAGGTCGTGCGAGAGTTCCGCGTCAGCGTACCTGCGGCTCTTGCCAGGCGGGGTCGTCTCAATATCTTCGAGCGGCGCGCTCGGGGCCTCTTTTTTGTAGAAGAGCTTTTTTTTCAGGGCCTTCGAGCCCCTCTTCACGATGCCGCTGGTCTTCAGGATAAAGTCCTGCATGAAGGACTTTATCCACCATGTTGCGTAGGTGATGAGACGGAACCCTTTGTAAGGGTTGAACTTCTTGACAGCGACCATGAGCCCGATGTTGCCTTCCTGTATCAGGTCCGCCAGCCTGCACCCGTAGTTACGGAACTCGAAGGCAATCTTCACGACATACCTCAGGTTTGAGACTACAAGCGTATGCGCGTCGTCGAGGTTTTTGTGCTTGTAGTACCTCTCGGCGATCCTGAACTCCTCATCCGGCGTCAGGACAGGGTAACGGTTTACCTCGGCCATGTAGCTCTGGATGGAATCTGTCAAAACCGGTAGACTCATCAAGACCTCTCTGTTTAGCGCTCCTGTATCACGAGTGCTAATATTATATGGATTTCAGCCTTATTTGTCAAGAAAAGCTGCCATCGGCAGGGTGTCATTCTTTTTTAACTCATTGAAGCTGAACGGCTTTTTAAGCCCCGGGCCGGGCATTGTCGCAAAACCCGTTCCCGGTCATGGCACCAGGACAATCTTCCCGAGGGCCTTCTGCTCCATTACCGCATGGTGCGCCTCCGGGGCCTGTGCCAGAGGGAACTGGAGGCCGACAACCGGGTTTAACGTGCCGTTGTCAAGCCCGGCGAATATAGCCGCGTGGATGCTTTTCAGCTCCGTTTCGGTCGCGTTAAAAAGCGACATCCCCAGCACAACCGCGTCCTTGCCCATGGCGTCTCTCGGGTCTATCTCCACGGCGCCGCGGCTGCCGACTACCACGACCCGCCCGCCTCCGGCAAGAGTCTTCAAGTCGCCTCCGAGGTTGACATTGGCCAGAAACTCTATTATGCAATCGACCCCGCGCCCGCCGGTTATCTCCATCACATCCTTGAGATGATCGGGCTTGCCGTGCTCCACAACATGGTGCGCCCCGTTCTCTCTGGCAAGGTCCCTGCCTTTTTTAGTCCCTGCCGTTCCTATGACCACCATCCCTGAGGCCCTCGCCATCTGCACGGCCGCCGTCCCCACGCCGCCGGTGGCGCCGTGGATAAGAACGGTCTCGCCAGGGACAGCCCTGGCCTTCTGAAATAGCGCCCTGTAGGCCGTAGCGTAAGGCACGCCGATGGCGGCGCCCTGGGAGAATGTTATCTTCTCGGGGAGAGCGCGCACCTGGGATTCGAGGCATAAGGCGAACTGCGCGTAGGCGCCGCTTAAAGTGCCGGCGGTGTAGACCCTGTCGCCGGGCTTGAAGCGCGTAGCGCCTTTGCCGACCGCCTCGACGACCCCTCCGGCGTCAAAACCGGGGGTGTAGGGTAACTCCCTTGTACCGTAGAGGCCAGCCCTGATGTATGTATCGACCGGGTTTACCCCCGCGGCCTTGATCGAGACAACGACTTGTCCCGGCCCCGCCTCGGGCAAGGACGCCTCTTCAAGCTTCATCACCTCCGGCTCTCCGAACTCGCTGACCGCTATCCTCAACATATCCGCTCCTTCTATTTAAAAATTTCCGCCGTCCGTGTACTCGACGGTCTCGGTGTGGATTTTGGCCTGAGCAGAAGCGGCAAAGGCAAGAAGGATGAAAACGGCAAGAAGGTGTTTCATCGCTACCTCCGTTGTTTGATCACCGGCATGTTTACGCCAGCGAGGGCTTTTTAATCACAAAATTCCCTCTAACTTGCTAGCATGGTTTCCTTATAAAAATCCCTCCCCCTCGATGGGGGAGGGAAGGGTGGGGGTGAAAAAATGCTTTCACCCTACAATGTTTTATAAGGCAGAAGATATTTCAAGTCAGAGTAACTATTTGAGAGTTATGGAGAATCACGGAATCCGTGTCGAAGAGAAAAAATATTATTGTATTGATTATACCACAAACTAGCCTTAGGTACGGTGGGTAACGCGTTTTTTTTAATGTATGTCAGTTTGGCGGCGATCCCGGTTACTGCGATACGCGTGAGGTGCCGGAAATAAAAAAAGGGGGGCGGATTGACCGCCCCCCTTTTTTTATTTCTTTTTGACGCCTTGGCCTCTTCGGGCCCGTCTATTACATGAACGGGTTGGCGAAAAGGAGTATCAACGCTATGACGAGCGCGTAGATGGCGAGCGACTCGATCATGGCGAGACCGACGAGCATCGTTGTAAGGATCTTGCCTGAAGCCCCGGGGTTTCTGGCGATACCCTCGACGGCGCCCCTTACGGCGTTACCCTGACCGATGCCCGGGCCGAACGCCCCGAGGCCCATGCCCAGTCCGGCGGCGATAAAGAGGGCCGCGAGCACGATCCCTTCGTGTCCGCCCTTGCCTGCTGCCTTTGCGGCCTCTTCAGCGAAGGCCATTGACGAGCCGGCGAAGAGGACGGCTAAAGCAATCAATCCGCCAAATAACTTCTTCTTCATTTCTTTTCTCCTCCTTTTATTGGAGACCCGTCATCGGAAGCCGTCTGAGCCGTAACGCTTAAATGCAGGGCGTTGCCATCTTCCCCGGCGCGAACCCGGCCTTTGAGTCCCGGCCCGACGGAAAACCGCGCGGGTCTCCGGTAATAAGCCTTTTTCAACATCCTGTCAGTGCGCTTCTTCTAAAGCCCCGCCTATGTACATCATCGAGAGGAGCGCGAATATGAACGCCTGTATGAATACGACGAGCACTCCAAGCACCGTTGACAAGGCCAGAAGCGGGTACGCTATCGGCATGAGGATAAGAAGCACGCCGACTATCTGCTCGTGGCCCATCATGTTGCCGAAAAGCCTCAAGGAGAGCGAGACGGGCCTGGCGAGATGGCCGATTATCTCGATCGGTATCATCAGGGGCGCGAGCCACCAGACCGGCCCCATGAAGTGCTTGAAGTACTTTATGCCGTGCTCCTTGACGCCTATTATGTGCGTGGCGAAAAATACTATGACCGCGAGCCCCAGAGTGGTATTCAGGTTGGCCGTCGGAGGCAGCAGCCCCGGTATCAGCCCCAGGACGTTGGATACGAATATGAAGACCGCGAAGGTGAGCACGAACGGGAAGTACTTTCTCCCCTTGTGCCCCATCGTCTCGTCGACCAGGCCCATGAAGGCGTCTACGACGAGTTCGACTATCGACTGGGTCTTGCCGGGCACAAGCTTTAGCCTTCCTGACATGAGAAAGGCGAAGACGGCGAGCCCGGCGATTATGTAGATCATTATCGCCGTATGCGGGTGCAGGCCGAAGGTCGGTATTATAAGTTCATGCATCCTGTGAAGCCTCCTTTCTTGCGATGCCTATCAGAACACCTATGGTGGTGAATAACGAAGCGGTGATGCCCGCCAGAAGCGGCCACGGCGTTAAAAACCCTCTGTATATGAGGAGCGCCAGTATCACGGCGGTCAGAATGAACCTTACGAAGTAGCTGACGGTCACGTACCTGCCTGCCTTGTCCGCCGGCATCCCCACGCCTTTTCTGGCTATCTTTAAAAGCAGGAGCGCGTTTACCCCGCCGAGCATGAACCCAGCGGCGAACCCCGGCGCCAGAGAGCTTTTCAGGACGAGTAGTACTCCTGAGCCCAGAAGCCCGACGGCGGCGTTCAGAAGCCCGACCTTCAAAGCGGCGGAAGTTGCGGCCGTCGATGTCTTGACCGCGTTACCCGCCATATTTCTTGGTCATCAGGTAGATGTTCCTGAACCCGGCGGCTATGCCGAAGAAAAGGAATATGATAGTGAACCAGGGCTTTGTGCCGAACAATTTGTCGAGATATATACCGATCAAAAGCCCTATGAAGGTCGATACTACCATCGCTATGCCCATCGAAGCGAGCATGGCGATGCCTTTGAAGAAACCTCGGCCGTTATTCTCCTCAGCCATTTGCGGCCACCCCCGTCCTTGTGTGTTTGAACGATAGAGAGCAAGAGGGCCAGGGCGAAAACATCGAGGTTTAATACCACAGTTGGAAAAACAAAGTCAAACTAATTTCTGACCCGGCGTACAGGACCCTGTGTTGGCATTATAGCCCCTGAACCGCCTCCAGCCCGCCGGGGCTCCCGCAAAAGGCGTTTACGCGGCGTTCCGGGTTAATAAACGAGGTGTTGACGAGTCTGGTTTTTGCTGATAAAATCACTTCTTTCAAGGACATTCCCGCCGAAAAACCTCCGCGGACTTTCCGGTCATCTCATCCGCGGAGGCGGCCCTGCATAAAAAACGACCGAGGAGGCTCCCGTGAAGAGTATTATCATGGCCGGAGGCTTTGGTACGAGGTTAAGACCCCTTACCAACCACCTGCCCAAACCAATGGTGCCGATGGCCAACAGGCCGATGATGGAGCATATAATAGATCTCCTCAAGAAGAACTCCATTACGGACCTGACGGCTCTCTTGTACTTCCAGCCGGAGCTTATCTCCGACTACCTCGGCGACGGCAAGTCCCTCGGGGTGGATCTCGACTATATTACTCTTACGGTGGACCTCGGCACGGCCGGGGCCGTCGGGAGCGCCATGCGCAAGCTCGGCGGCAAAGACACCACGCTCGTCATAAGCGGTGACGTCCTTACGGACATAGACCTTCAAAAAGCCGTAGAGTTCCACAAGAAGAGCAAGGCGATGGCCACGATCGTGCTGACGCGCGTCGAAAACCCCCTCGCCTTCGGTATCGTCATAACCGATGAGAAAGGGCGCATAATAAGGTTTCTGGAAAAACCCGGCTGGGGCGAGGTCTTCAGCGACACCATAAATACCGGCATATATATACTGGATAATGAAGTCCTGGATTTTATACCGCAGGACAAGGAGTTCGATTTCAGCAAGGACCTCTTCCCCGCCCTGCTCAAGAACAAAAAGCCGATCTACGGCTACATCGCCGAGGGGTACTGGAAGGATGTCGGAAGCCTCGAGGAGTACAGGCAGGCGAACATGGACATACTCCTCGGCAAAGTCGTCGTCAACATCCCCGGTGAAAAGATCGGCGGCAAGGGGGTACATGTCGGCAAGGGTTCCCGTATCGACTTCACCTCAAAGCTCGAAGGCTCCATCGTGATAGGCGAGAACTGCAAGATCGGCCCCGACGCCAGGGTATCGAACTCGATAATAGGCTCCGGCACGGTCGTTGAGGAAGGCGCCGTGATAATAGATTCCGTCCTCTGGGAGAAGATCAGGGTCGCAAGCGGCGCGTATCTCCAGGAGGACGTCGTCGGCAACTCCACGGAGATACTCGAAGGGGCGCACCTCGCCGAAAACGTCATCGTGAGCGACCACTGCAGGATAGGACGCAACGCCACCGTTAAGGCCAACGTCAAGGTATGGCCTCAAAAGATCGTCGAGGACGACGCCATCCTCGCCTCCTCGCTCATCTGGGGCGAAAAATGGAGCAGGTCGGTATTTTCGACCTACGGGGTCACCGGGCTTGCCAATATCGAGCTCACCCCGGAGTTCGCCGCCAAGCTCGGGGCGGCCTACGGGGCCTCTTTGAAGAAGGGCTCGTTCGTGTCCACGAGCAGGGACGCGCACAAGACCTCGCGGATGATAAACAGGGCCGTCATGACCGGGATACTCTCAACGGGCGTCAATGTCCACGACTATGGCGTTACTCCGATGCCGGTATGCAGGTTCCTGGCCAGAGGCGGAAGCGAGTTCGGCGGCATACACACGAGAAGGTCTCCGTTCGACCCGCAGCTCCTGGACTTGAAGTTCTTCGACAACAAGGGGATGGACCTGCACCCCGGCTATGAAAAGACGATAGAGAAGCTCTTTTTCAGGGAGGACTTCGAGAGGGTCCCGATGGAGCAGACCGGCGAGATGGTCTTCCCGATACACGGGTTT
>JACRCH010000008.1 GCA_016219115.1 Deltaproteobacteria bacterium | reverse complement strand
AGGCATCTTTACATGTCAGGGGAGATGCTCTCCTCCCGGCTCAATACCATACACAATCTCTTTTACTACACGTCCTTGATGAAAGAGATGCAAAAGGCGGTATCCGGCGGCTGTTTCGATGAATTCAAGAAGAGGTTTTACCTGGCGCGGGAGCAGACCCCCGCATAAGGACAAAACGCCGTAAGCGGCGGAAAAGAAATAAGGAGGGACTTAAAGTGTTATTCCTACCCGTAGCATTGGCCTTCGCCGAAGACGCGGCCCCCGCCGCATCAACGACGCCGTGGATGTCCCAGTTCGTCAGCATAGCGCCGATAGCAGTTCTCTTCATAATCTTCTACTTTCTCCTGATACGCCCCCAGCAGAAAAAGGCCAAGGAGCAAAAGGAGATGCTCTCGAACCTGCAAAAGGGCGACAGCATAGTCTCAAGCGCGGGGATATTCGGCAGGATCACCTCGGTCAACGACGATTCCGTGACGGTGGAGATAGCCGATAACGTCAGGGTAAAGATGGTCAAGGACGCGATAACGTCGAGGAAGCCCCAGGGCTAACGCCTTTTGGGCGCGTCCGGCGCTTCCGTATCGCGCTGATATAAGGGCAAGAAACCTCTGACTGGTTCTTTTTTTCGATGTCATTGCGCGGAGCGCGCGCGACGAAGCGATCTCCAATTGGTTGATCCGTTTCAAGATGAGATTTGCTTCGCGCAGACTGTCCTGCGCCAAAGAACGATATGCTTCGCGCCTATCCTTGGCAAGGCGAAGGGCTCGCAATGACGAGCCAGGGAATTAATCAGAGGTACCTTGAGTATATAGAATACTCTTTAGCGTCAAGAAGAAACCATGCCCTCAAACGCCCGCTCTACCTCCTCAACGGCCATGCCGTCCACACTGACCGTCTTGTCCCTTGATTTCAGGCCCGAGGCGATCTTGAGAGCGCTCTTCCTGACGCGCAGGATATCGGAGAGGAACGCGATAAGGGCCCTGTTCGCCTCCCCCTCGACAGGAGGGGCCGTGAGCCTTATCCTGAGGGAGCCTTCCATGACGCCTTCCACAGCGTTCCTGTACGCCCTCGGCTGGAGCCTTACCCTCAGGGACACGCCCTTTGGAGAGCTCTCGATAAATGGGTATCTACTCTTCCTCCGGCGGGAGGGGGGTAATTTCTGGCGTGTCATCGGGCTTTTCAGGCTCATCCTCCAGGAAAAGAGTCGAGGAATGGTAATCTATGATAGCCTTGATCGCGGTCTCCAGCTCGATCCGCTGTTTCTTGAGCCTGTAGATATCCTCCTGCAGTGCCGTGGCGCGTTTGTGAGCCTCCATTATTATCTCGTCGGCCCTGACCCGCGCCTCCGCCACTATCAGCTCCGCCTCTTTCGCGGCGTTGTTCTTGAGGCCTTCGACCATCTTATGGGCGGTCGTTATCGTGCCCTTGAGCATGTTCTCGCGCTCGATATGCTCCGCGAGCTGGTGCGCGGAGTCCCTCAGTTTGCCCTCAAGCTCGGCTATCTCACTTGCCGCGTCCGCGAGCGCCTCGGCGGCGAGGTCCTTGAGGGCGTCCACCTCCTTCGTGTCATAGCCCCTCATGGCCTTATTGAAATGGTGGCTGCTTATCTCAAGGGCGGTCAACCTCATGGTCTCCCCGTTCCGATCCTTAGCGCGACATCAACGAGCGTCGCTATCAAAAACCTCTTCAAGAACATCAGGGCCAGCAACACTATTAACGGCGACAGGTCGAGGCCGCCCATGTACGGCAGGAACCTCCTCACCCTGCCGAGCACCGGCTCGGTCACCTGATAGAGGAACCTGACTATCGGGTTGTAAGGGTCCGGGTTTACCCACGACAGTATCGCCCTGGCGATTATTATCCAGAAGTATATCTCGATGGCATAGCTGAGTATGTCTGTTATAGCCTCTATCAGGTGCGTGAAGACGAACATCTATATCTCCTTAATGTTATTAACCGCCTCATAACAGCATCGACATGAACTCCGTAACGGTTATCTGTTATCCGTTATCGGTTATGGAACCTCTGATTAATTCTCGTTTTACTGTCATTGCGAGGAGCGAAGCGACGAAGCAATCTCCAACTACTTGATTTACCTAAAGACAAGATTGCTTCGCCGCGCTCGCAATGACGAATCAATGAATTAATCAGAGGTTCCTTCTCTGTTAAAAGAAACCATTTCTATTCGCTCGCTTGACCCCAAAGCCAGACGTGCCTCGCGCTCGCCATGCATATTGAAGCTCCCCGCAACAAGTTGCGGGGAATGCGCTCGCCACTCATATTCATATAAAGGCCGTTGAAGCTCCCGGCGGCGTGGGTGCTACGGGGCTATAAAGACCACGGCGTTTCAGAGACACGCCGTTAACCGGCCGCCGACAGCTCCCTCGCCCTCTTTACCGCGGCCTCGACCGCCCCGGCGACAACGCCCTTGAACCCGCCCTCCTCAAGCCTTTTGATCCCCGCCACGGTGGTGCCGTTAGGGGATGCCACCATGCTTACAAGCTCATCGAGGGTCTTGGGACTCTCCAACACAAGCTTCGCGGCGCCGAGCATTGTCTGGGCCGCGAGCAATTTCGCGCAATCCTCCCGGAGCCCGGCGTCCACCGAGGCCTCGACAAGCGCCTTGATAAAGAGGAATACATACGCCGGCCCGCTTCCGCTCAAGCCCGTTACAACGTCCATCAGGGACTCGTCGTCTATGACCACGACCTTGCCCACCGATTCAAAGAGCGTCCCGGCGGCTTTCAACTCCGCCTGGCCCGCCCCTGTGCCGGCGCATATCGCCGTGGCGCCCTCCAGGACTATGGCCGGGGTATTCGGCATGGCCCTCACGACCGGGATGACGCCGGATGAGCCAGCCTCTTTGAGCGTCTCCTCCACCGCCGTTGTCGTAACGCCCGCGGCCGCCGATATCAGGAGCTTGTCCGGGGATATATCAGAGGCTATCTCCTTTAACACGCCCCTGACGTCGTTGGGCTTTACCGTCAGGAATATTATATCGGCATTCCTCGCCGCCTCGCAGTTACTGGCATAGACCTTTATCTCATAGGTCTCCGCGAGGCGCGAAATCCTTTCGCTTATCCTGTCGCTGGCTGATATCCGGGCCGGGCTGAACTTCCCGGAGGCGAGCAACCCCTTTATAAGCGCCTCGGCGAGGTTTCCAGCGCCGAGAAAGCCGATGGACTTCTTTATAAGCATTTTCAGTATTTCCTTCGGGTGCGCCCCTTGAAAACCCGTCTCGATGCGCCTTCGGACGACGACTGGCCTCTGAAGACTTTATCCGAGCGCCCCCCCCTTCGGCGGTCTTCTTAAAATCCAGGCGGGGTGGTTGAAGCTCCCCGCGGCAAGCCGCGGGGAATCTTCGACATATAAGGGAGTATATATTTCTATTCGCTCGCTTGACCCCGCAACAAGCCGCGGGCTGGGCGCTCGCTATGCATGTTCAACCGGCCTTCGCACCTTTTTTAGCAACAGACCTGGGGCCGAATATAGCCGTCCCGACCCGGACCATTGTCGCACCCTCCTCCACCGCGACCTCGAAGTCGCTCGACATGCCCATTGAAAGCTCGCGGAGAAAGACCCCGGGGAGCCCCTCCTTGTTTATACGCTCCGCAAGCCTCCTCAATGCCACGAAATAGGGACGCGAGCCCTCCGGGTCCTCAAACGTGGGGGGGATGGCCATGAGCCCCTTGAGCCTCAGGTTTTCAAGCCCGGAGATATGCCTGGCGAGCTTTATCGCCCCTGGAACGTCCACCCCGTTCTTTGTCTTCTCCCTGGCCAGGTTTACCTCGATGAGTATGTCTATAGGCCCCTTTGACCTCTTGTTTATCTCCGCGGCGAGCTCCACGCTGTCAACGGTCTGTATCATATCGAAGAGCTCGACCGCTATTTTCACCTTGTTCTTTTGCAGATGGCCGATAAAGTGCCAACTAACGGTCTGGTCTTTTATCTTCGGGATATTTTCCTCGGCCTCCTGCACGTAATTCTCTCCGAAGACACGCGCCCCGCCGGCTACAGCCTCTTTTATCTTCTTGGTCTCGACGGACTTCGTGACCGCTACAAGCGTTACCTCCCCTGGGTCGCGGCCCGCCTTCCTGGCGGCTTTGTTGATGCGGTCCATAACGCTCATCAAATTTTCAGAGATCGTTCCTTCCATCTGTAGGCCCCATAAGGTGGGATTTAGAAAATGAGCTTTTAGACGGGCGCAGACCCGTCAAAACCTGTAACTGGCTGGAAGTCTTGAGGAAAATCTCGCATCACTCTGAGTGAGGGGCCGCCTCATAATTGTGTACACCTTATAGCATATAATGCCGGACAGCTCCAAGCGAAATTTTAGAGGATTTTACTCAGACGTACATATGGGCCGACCCCGTCCCTACTTGACGTTTATACTGCCGGGCTTTAAGAGTGGGCCGAGGTACTGCAACCACGAGATCTCCCAAACGGCGCTGACAAAAAGCAGTATCAATACTATATGATAGAGCCTTTTGCCGTTGAGGATCGCGTCCGATACGGCGTCCTTCCTGCTCGTCCTGGACTTGCGCCCCGGCCACAGGAGCGATAACCCTATATCCATGCCTACCGCGGAAGATAGGGTATACGCGCCGAACTCAAGGATGTACGTGCCGTAAAACACCACCATCGTCTTTGAGTTCAGGTCCATTTCTGACACCAGGATGCCTATGGTGAACGCCCTCCATACGGCGATGACGTAAGGGAGGAAGAACAGCACCCCGGTAAGGGTGGTGGTGAGGAAGGCGCCGAATATGAGGTTGAATGCAAAGGTGTACAGTACCCTCAGGGCGAGGCTGTCGGCAAGGACGCCTGTGAGGGGTTTGAGGTACGGAAGCCCCTGTATCTCCTTGATAAGCTCTTCTTTCAGGGCCAATACGCCCGGAAAGCCCTTGTACACGGACCATTGCCCGAAGGCGAGGAATACCGTGTGCGCCAGGAAAAAAAAGACGATGAGGTTCCTTAGCGTCCAGGCGGCTTGCAACGATTTTTTCAGTTCCTCTTTAATTTTGGTACGCATCGATAGATGATCTGTCCGCGTAAATGAAACCTCTTCGGCTTTTAGTACCCAAGAGGTTCCAGAACGCTAAAAAGTGAAACCTCACCGGTTTTTAGTACCCATGGGGTTCAAGAACGCTAAAAAAGAAACCTCCCCGGCTTTTAGAAACCAAGGGGGGGTCAGCCCGCTAAAAAAACGGCGTTTTTCAGCAAATTGCCGGAATATATATCAATATATAATAAGAGAGGATTTATTTCATTATAATTGTGCCGGGCAGGGCGCTTTTCTACACGGCGTCAGGATGCCACTATCAGGGCGACCCCCGCAACCATCATGGAACTTCCGAGGAGCCGCTCCCGGATGCCCGCCTCCCTGAAGAAGACCTTCCCGTAGATAACGCTGAAGATTATCGACATCCTCTTTACGGCTATCATATAGGAGACGTTCGTAAGGCTTATGGCCACATAGTGGGTCGATATCATCATGGCCGTGCATAGGCCTATGAGCAGGAATATCCCCGGCCTGGACGCAACCGTCCTTAGCGTCCCCTTCACGGCCATGAACGGGGTCAGCACCGCGGTAAGTATGAAGGGGTAGAAAAAGCCGAAGAACATCGGACTTGAGTGCATAACGGCCACTTTCCCGAGTGTGGAGGTAAAGGCGTATATCAGGGCCACGACCGTCATGAGAACCGAGCCCGGCTCTCTGACTATGGCCCGCAGGGGCCCGGCCAGCCCCTCATTCGACGAGTTCACGTTGAGCATATACGCGCCCACGGCTATGACTATTATCCCCGCGACCCCCGTTGTGCTCGGACGCTCCCCGATCAGGAAGAAGGCGATGAATATGATGAAGACCGGGGTCAACGCCAGGAAGGGCACGCTCAGGGACAGGGGGGATAGCCTGATGGCCTTTACATAAAGCGCCATAGCGGCTATCTCAAGCGGCACCATGGCCGCAACCGTCGCCCAGAAGGTCCGGTCGAGCCGCGGAAACGGGACGAAAAAGAGCGTCAGGGCGAGGAACGGGAGCGCGTACCCCACCCTCACCCAGACTATGGCAAGCTCGTCGGCGTTCCGCAACGCCTTTTTGCTCAACGCGTCGGCGCTCGCCAGGGAGAGCGCGGTCAGGAGCGTATAGGGGAGCCACTGCATGTCTATTACCGGGCCAACTTCTCGATCTCAAGCCCGCAAGATATCAGATAATCGACTTTCTCATTAAAAAGCCCGTCCTTGAAAGTATAAAAGCCCGGGAATATGTCGGGATGCTTCCAGATCAGGCTTACCAGTTCGTCCGGCTTTCCGTCCACTATATCGCCTCCGTCAGGCAGATAGAAGCGGCTCGATACCATGCCTGATTGAAAACCCTCCCGTAAAACGATATCGTGCATATATTCATTGTAAAGCCGACTTAACGGCAGGGGCGAAAGAAGAGACAGGCTTACGTCACACCCCAAAACCTTGAGATACAGGAGCATGTCGACTGACGCCTTCAAGTCCTCCATCGTTTCAAAAGGGAAACCCCATATGAGGTTTGTCCTGATAATAAAATATCCGGCCGCCTTTTTTACGGTCCTGAACAGCATGTCGTGGTCTATCGGTTTAGATATCCTTTGAAGGATATCGTTGGAGCCCGATTCTATGCCAAGGAACAGGCGATAACAGCCGGCTTTTGCAAAGGCTTCCATTACTTCATCGGTGAGCGAATCCACCCGGCAATATGCGCTCCACCCGACCTTGAGGTTGCGCTTCAAAAACGCGTCGCAGAACCTCAAGGCCCTTTGCGGGTCGATGACGAACGTATCGTCCAGTATATTGACCTTATCGAAGTGATACTTCTTTTCCAGCAATTCAAGCTCGTTCATGACCGGCTCAAGCGAACGATAGCACGTATTAAACCCCCAGTATGACGATACGTCGCAAAATGTGCACGGGTAAGTGCACCCGCGGGCCGTTTGGATGCCTGTGCCTTCATAAGCCCTCATATCTACGAGGTCGTAAGCGGGCAAGGGTAATTTATCCAGGTCCCTTATCCTTTTCACCGGTTTTGCGGCATGCACCTTGCCATTCAAATCCCGCATCACAAGGCCGTCCACGCCGTTAAGCGGCCTCTTTTTTTCGAGCGCCTTTAACAGTTCCGGGAACGCGGCATCGCCCTCGCCTTTTACGACGACGTCTATATGCTGAAATTCGGCCATAAGCCTCTCGGCTACGCCTGAGGGGCCGATGCCGCCAAGGATTATTTTCCTGGAAGGGTGCCTGGACCTGTAAACCCTTGTAGCCGCAAGCACCAACGGCAGGAGGTTGCTCATGCAGCTGATCGCCAGAACCTCCGAATCGTCTTCAATGAACCTGAAAAAACTTATCGGGTCGAGCGGGTCTTTCAATTTCTGCAACTGATAATCACGAAACCTGACGTTAAAGCCGGCCTCGCGCGCCGCGGCAAGCAGATACAGACAGCCCAGGGGGACTCTGGTGCCGTCTAACTTCTTGCTGGCTTTCGCCGCGCAATTTATCAATGTGGTCTTCATATATAAAGGCGCATCCTGTGGATTGAAGCTTCAAAGTGGCTCTGACAGACCGCCCTGGCCGTCATCGCCGCGCATCTTGAAGTATATTTGGAATTCTAAATACAAACACCCCTGCTTGTCAAAGCATTTGTGATTAAAAACAACTCCGAATTTATCCGCACGGCCGGTCAACGGCGCGCCTCCCGAAAACCGGCCATAAAATCACCGCAAGTGTTGCTATTTAAAATTATTGACAATAAATAACGTTTAAGGTATTTAAATGCGTATTGAACCCGATCCGCTTCAGATCAAAAAAATTTTCATAAGGAGGCTGATATGGCAAAAAGCGCAACGACGGTTTTTTCGAACCCCAGGGTAACATTCAGGGCCATGGGCGAAGACGTTGTTATTGTCAACGAGGAGGCCGGCAAGGTTGTGATCCTCAACGCTTCCGCGCGCAAGATCCTCAACGGATTGCTCAGCGGCGCCACAAATGACCAGATCAAGAAGAGCCTGGAGGAGGTGTTCGTCTTTGAAAAAAGGGTGAACATCGCCGAGCAGATAGAATCCGTCCGCACTGAACTCCTGGCCGCGAACGTGATCCTGACAAAAAAGAATTATGAAAACCCCACTATCAAGGTGCGCGACCTTAAAACGGCGCTCAAGGGGCTCGACCTCTCCCGCTCGACCGTTTCACAATATGAATAAGCCTGAGTAAACGGCAAAGAGCCCTTGCCTGGCCGAACCCGAAAGGCGATAGCGCGGCGGCAATCGGCCGCGTATCCGGCCCTTGACAGATGCGCCGGGCGCCGCCGGGCACAGCGGTTATCTCACGCACCGGCCTGCCTCAGCGACGACGCCAGCCACTGTAGACGCCTCTGCCGGGATATCGCCGGACCGCCCGTGAAAAACAGAAGACTTCCAGTAATTGTCCCGGCGGCTCCCGCCCCCTGGACACACCGAGACCGACCGCGGAGCTCACCTGAATGATAACGTTGATAAATTGCAGTGTTAAAACTACAAAGGAACTTGGCGGCGCGAGGGCTCCGCAGGGTTGTCTTTATCTGTTGGCGGCCGCGGAAGAAGCCGGGTACAAGGTGAATTTCCGGGACTATCAACTCGAAAAATTGGAGGACTTCTCAGACCCGCTGAATTTCATCAAGTTCATAAGCGACGATTCAAATGTGGTGGCGATAAGCACCATGAGCAATCTCATGCCCCTGGTGCTCGCCGGCACGGAGATTTTAAAAAAGCGCCATCCGGAGAAAACCGTGGTGCTCGGCGGGATCGGCCCTTCAGGGGTTGCCAGGAGATTAATGGAGGAGTTCGACCATATCGATGTCATCGCCGTAGGCGAAGGCGAAGAGACGTTCTGCGAGTTATTGTCTGTTTTCGAGGGCAACCGCGCGCTCAAGGATGTAAAGGGAATTTACTACCGGGGGAAAAACGGGGACGTATGCGCCACACCAGCGCGCACGAGGGTCAAAAGCCTCGATCAACTCCCGATACCCGCGTACCACTTGTTGGATATGTCGCGTTACGAGACCGTCGGGATACAAACGGCGCGCGGGTGTCCTTTCCCGTGCACATTCTGCGATGTCTCGGCGTATTGGGGCAGGAAGGTCACGTACAGGTCGATCCCGTCGGTGGTCAAGGAGCTGGATTTAATCGAGAAAAAATATAACTTCGATAAAATCACTATCCTGGACGACACGTTCACCATCGACAGCGCGAGGGTGAAGGATTTTTGCAAGGCATGGGTTGAGCACGGCCTTTCCATAAAATGGAGCGTTTACTGCCGCGTGGACCTGCTCTCCGAAGAGCTGATAGACAGGATGGTGGAAGCCGGATGTTATCGCACCTTTTTAGGCATTGAATCAGGCTCGAACGAGGTCCTCAAAAAAATCGCGAAGCCGATAAACTTCGAGCACCTGGTCCGTACGGTAAAAAACATATCGCGAAAATGCATTGTACGGTGCAACCTTATCTGGGGCTTTCCGTTCGAGACGATGGAGGACCTGAAGCAGACGGTCCAACTGCTCTTTTATCTCAAGGAGCTTGAGTGCGACGTGAGCATCGCCATGCTCTCCCCCCTGCCGCTCAGCACCTTATATAAGAGCGGGCGGTACGGCCTGGTATTGCATGAAGACCTGCAATCCAGCGTCGTATCAAGCCGGTTCTTCCAGCCATCGGGCGAACTCGCCGACGGCAAACCTTCAACGCTGGTCGATATGATCCGGGCGCACCCCGATATCTTCCCCGGGTTTTATACCTTTAAAGACGACCTTTTCGAGCAAAAACTCGATTATCTCTGCTCCATGGGGCTTGAGATAGAACGCCTTGCAAGACAATGAGCAACGACATATCCATTGTAAATTTTTTCCTTCATCGCCCTCCTGACAGCCAGCCATTCGCCTGCATACCGATGGGAACGATGTATCTGTGCGGCTCTATCGAAAAGGCGGGCTACTCCCTGGACTTCCACGACTATCAACTTTACCCGACCACAAACCCTTATAGCCCCGGGGAGATAGCCCGGTTTTTATTAAAGACGGAATCCCGGCTTGTCGGGATCAGCATCATGTCAAACATGCTACCGTACCTCCTTTTGGGTTTGCGCATTTTCAAGCGTGAAAGAAAAGACGCCTTCGTCGTATTGGGCGGGGCCGGGGTCGGCGGTTTTTCAGCGGAGAGTTTCGCTCATTTTCCGGAAGTGGACGCGATCCTGAACGGAGAGGGCGAGCAGGCGGTCGTAGAGATTATCGAGGCGTTCAAAGGAAAGACCAAATGGGAGTCCATCAGGGGGCTTACGTACAGAAAAGACGGCGTCCGGTCCAACCCGGGAAGGACCGGGATGCAGGACCTGGACCTGGTCCCCTACCCCGCGTATCACCGTCTGGACCTCGCCAGCTATCGCGGCTTTCCTGTTTTGACCGCAAGGGGCTGTCCTTATAAATGCACTTTCTGCGATATCTCAAGGCGCAACGGCTACGCCGTAGGCCGGCGGAAAATCGTCAACGTCATCGACGAGATTGAAATGTTGCGGAGGGATTTCGGGGCCGCGTCGATTTCCATCCTCGACGACAGTTTCAGTCTGGGGAAAAACCGCGTAAAGGAGTTCTGCTTCGGAGTGCTCGCAAGAAAAATGCGGTTCGAATGGGGGTGCATGTGCAGGGTCGACCACCTCAGCGATGAGTTGATGGACCTGATGCATGAAGCCGGATGCAGAAAGATGTTTTTGGGCATCGAATCAGGCTCGCCGAAGGTGCGGGATACCGCCGGCAAGGGGCTCGGAATAAAAAATGTCGAGGACCTGATCTCCAGGGCCGCGTCTCGTTTTCAGGTGACGGCCTCCTTTATCATGGGGTTCCCGTTTGAAAGCCTCGATGACTTCAGGGAGACTATTTTTCTGATGATCTACTGCAAAGAAAAGGGCGCGCAACCGCAGATCTGCGTGCTTAGCCCTCTGCCGAACGCCGAGCTGACACAGATGCCAAAATACGAGAAGATTTTCGACCCTGACACATTGAGCGGGATGGCATACGGGGAATACACAAAAAAGGCCGGCGAGGTCTGCTCTAAAGCGCTTACCGGTGAAGTTCAGGGCCTTATTGGAAGCTGGCCCGGGCTTTTTTCGGCTTTTTACCACTTCAAGGAAGGCATGGTGCGCGAAAAAATCAAAATCGCCGCCACGTATGGACTCATCGAGGATTGAATTGGATGGATATCCCGATAGGCTTTGCATGGATCACGCCTTCAGAACCCGACTTTGTTTCAAGGAGAATAACGACCGGCTGCCATCTCGGTTGCGCGTATCTGTCCGCGTATTTGAAACAGCATGGGTATGAATCCGATTTCTTTATCGTAAAATCGGAATCCCCGGATTCATTCGCGCGCAGGATTGCGCGGGCCGGGACCCGCGTGGTCGGCCTGTCGGTGGATGACGCCAACTTCTATGCGGTACGATGGCTGACCGAGTCCATCAAGAAAATCGACCCGTCCATCCTGATAATACTCGGCGGACTGACCGCGACGTTCTCCGATGATCTCTTGTTGAAAAACAGCTCAATTGACGGATGCCTCCGCTCATACTCCGAATCCAACTTCCTCGAACTCGTCGAAGCCTTTTTCAATTCCGGGGATTATTCAAGGACGCCCGGACTGAGCCGTCTTTCCGGCGGCGAAACGATAAGGAACCCTTACGGGCGCAAGGGGCCCGGCGACCTAGACCTTTTTCCCTCGCCATACCTGAGCGGAATAATACCGAACAACCTTGCCGTGGACGTCGGGATAAGCACAAGCAGGGGGTGCGCCTACAAATGCACTTTCTGCAACCCGACCTCGATGCACGGACATCAGGTCATGTACCACTCCGACGAGCGCGTTATCGAGGAGCTTCGATATATGGATTCCTGTGTCGCGGAAGGCCCGAGGTTATTACTGTTTAATGAAGATGCTTTCGCGCTCAATCTGGCGAGGACAAAACGGCTTTGTAAAAAGATCGCCGCTTCTCCCCCCCGTAAACTCATTTTTGGATGCGAGACGCGCATAGAGCATTTGGATGAAGAGGTCCTGCGCGTCATGTACGCGGCGGGTTTTCGTTATCTGAAATTCGGCCTTGAGTCGGGGAATCCACGGGTCCTGAACATCATAAAAAAAGTAAGGGCGGAGGATGGAAGCCGCGACGGATATGCCGCCGAGAAGGAGTACCTTCACAAATTGCAAAAGGTTGTGGGGCTCGCGAAAAAAATCGGCTTTCACACCGTGGCGGGCGCGGTCTTCGGTCTGCCGGGAGAGAGGCTGGAAGACTCCATCGATACGCTGGATATGGTGTGCAGGCTGGATGTGGACGAGTATTATCACAATTTTCTATATATTTTCCCGGGGACGGAAATTTTCAACACAAAAGAGCGATGGGGTTACAGGTTGGAGGTCAGAGATGATTTTTATCCTACGATATACCGGACATACTGGCCGTATCCCGTGGAATTGATACCGCGCATAGAGGGCAAGATCAGGCACATACAAAGACAAAGCCGTTGTTTTTTATGAAGAGCTTGCGATTTCCAGCTCTACCTTCGGATTGAAGCTCCCCGTAGCAAGCCGCGGGCTGGGCCGCTCGCTATGCATGTTCAAGGATGCGTTGAATAGCCCCGGCTCCCTCATCCGGCTTCACAGGCGTTGCCTGAAAAAACAGCGCCAACCATGTCATTCGCCGCTTTTCTTCTTCCCCTTCTTGACCGCCCTGCACGGGTCGTATTTGCCGACGATGGCCTTGAGCTTCTTGCAGTACAGGCCGCCCGTCTTGTAGCATATCTCTTTTTTAGGGTCGAGAAAGACCGCGTGACCGCACTTTATGCATATTAGCCCTGACACGACGTGCCTCCTTATATGGTGCCTCTAAAAATTGCTCTTTTCCCCGATCTCTTTGTTAGGGTGAAAATAAAAATACTCACATATTGACATATATGCTCCGCTTTTTTATTTTAGCGTTCTGAAACCCATCGGCTCTTGAGTCCTGAGAGGTTTCACTCACCCCGCCTCGACCTCGGAAAAAAATATCTAATTTTTAGAAGCACCCTATAGTGTTTTCAACTCTCCAGTTCATACCTCAGCAACCCCACCGCTATTATCGGGGCTGTCTCGGCCCTCAATACCCTCTGGCCGAGGGAGACCGGGGTAAAGCCGCACGAGGCCGCCCTCTCCATCTCATCCTCCCCGAAGCCGCCCTCAGGCCCGGAAAGTATCGCTATCTTTTCAGCGTCATGGAGGGCCCTCTCCTTCAAGACCTCTTTGAGGCCTCTTATGCCGGGCCTCTCCCAGAGGGCTATCTTGAAACCGGCGTCCTTTACCGTGTCGAGCGCATCTTCAAATGTGCAATAGGGGAGCACCACGGGGATGAAAAACCCCCTCGACTGCCTTGCCGCGCTGAGGGCTATATCACGCCACCTGTGGGCCTTCCCCTGCTTTGCCTCCCTCTGCTCAAGGGATATTGACCTCTTTGCCCTGAAGGGGATTATCTGCGTAACCCCAAGCTCCGTCGTCTTCTGGATGATCAGCTCCATCCGCTCCTTTTCAGGAAGCGCCTGCAGGAGGCATATCTCCCTGCAAGGGTCTTTAAGAACCCCGGCCTCTTCAAAGACGAGGATGCGCGCCATGCCTTCTTCAACCCCGATCAGCCGCGCCCTGAAAAGCGCGCCCGATGCGTCCGAGACGGTGACGGCAGTGCCGGGCCGGGGCCTCCAGGACAACAGCGCGTCGAGCGCCGCGCCGGTCAGAGTATACGTCTCCTGAAGGCTTGCCTTACCTTCAAGCCTTATATGTCCGAATAGTTTAGCCATATGCGGTAATCCAAGGAATCTCTGAGTAATTCCTCGGATCGTCATTGCGAGCAAGCGAAGCAAACTCATCTTTTGATAAATCAATATGTTGGAGATTGCTTCATCGCGTGCGCTCTTCGCAATGACAAAGAATTAATCAGAACTTCCATAATTTAAAACAACTTGCCTGAGGGGGCGGGTTTATTATAATCTTAGCAAAGACCATAACATAAGGGTGCCTCTAAAAATTAGATATTTTTTCCGAGGTCGAGGCGGGGTGAAAATAAAAAGCGGAGCATATATGCTAATATGTGAGCATTTTT
>JACRCH010000101.1 GCA_016219115.1 Deltaproteobacteria bacterium | reverse complement strand
CTTAATTAAAATTCTCCGCCATGAATTGCGGAGAATTTTGATGGCATGGAAAGATCATTTGTATTTGCCAGCCTTGACCCGCCGCTAAAGCGACGGGATTGCGGAGTGGCACACCCATTCAACCCGAAGGAAATATTAAAAAACTTTTTCAGCTACCGCACATTCACCCTCTTCACGCCCACGGGTCTCCACGCCGGGGAGATGACGCCGGAGGCTGGCTCACTGTCTTCAAGGAGCGTGGCCCATGTCAGGGTGAAGTCGCCGAAGCGGTCGTTTATCGAATCGAGGGTATCGAGGAGCTTTTCCCTTCTCCTCTCGTAATCGAAGAGAGGCATCTGCTTTGAATCCTTCGTCATATCCGATATCGACACGCCCAGCAGCCTTATCGCGGTCCTGAGCCTGAGCCCTTCGAGTATCGACAGGACGCTGTTGAATATCACCTTCGTGTCGTTGGACGGCTGCTGTAGGCTTCTCTGTCTGCTGAACGTGTAGAAGTCCGGGTACCTGAGCGTCAGGCATACCTTCGTGCCCTTGAGCTTGTGGCCGCGTGCTCGATTTCCGACCATCTCGGAGAGTTTAAGGAGATACCTCTTTATCTCTTCCTTGTCGGAGACATCCTTCGGCAGCGTCGTCGAGTGGCCGACGCTTTTGGCCTCTTCTTCTTCGCCTATGGGGACCACGGGGCTATTGTCAATGCCGCGGCCCATCAATTTAAGCCTTTCGCCTATTATCCCGAACCGCTCCCTTAAAACACTTGCCGGAAAGTCACCGAGCTCACCACAGGTCCTCACGCCAAGTGAAGCGAGGTGCGCGGTCAGTTTGTGGCCTATGCCACAGAGCTCGCCCGCCGGCAGGTCGCGGAGCACCGCCTCCACATCCCCCTCTTTTATGACGACGAGCCCGTCTGGCTTTTTCATGTCCGAGGCGAGCTTGGCCAGTAATTTATTGGGGGCTATGCCTATGGAGCATGTAAGGCCTAAAGAGGCCCTTATCTTCTCCTTTACGGACCTCGCCACGCCCTCGGCGGAGCCGAAAAGGGAGGCGCATCCCGTGAGGTCCACAAACGCCTCGTCGATGGAGCCGGCCTCTACGTTCGGGGAGTAGTTCTTGAGGATTTCGAGAACACGCGCGGATGTATCGATGTATTTGCGGTTGTCGCCTATGACGAATATGAGCGAAGGGCACGCCTTTTTCGCCTCGTACCTGTTCATGCCGGTCTTGACGCCGGACCGGCGCGCCTCGTACGAGGCCGTGGTGACGACCGTCCTCTTCGCCGAGCCTACTACGGCTATGGGACAGCCCCGCAGCTCCGGGTTGCACATCTGCTCGACCGAGGCGAAAAAGGCGTTCATGTCCAGGTGCATGACCGTCCTTGTCACTCGGTCCTCTCAAGCGACCACTTCATCGTGGACGTATTGTATACTAGCTCAAAGAGCGTTACGCCGTCGGTGACGGAGAAGTGCACAAGGCTTGTCTCTCCGTCTTTCGACCCCCAGGCGTAGGTTATCTCCTTTACCGGATAGGTCCTCCCCTTCCACTTGAACTTGGCTGGCCTTACTCCGTTGTCGAATACCGCTATGACCTGTATGTGGTCGTTGATGTCGGTTGCCATGAATGAAACCTCAAAGTCATGTACCCCCGGCAAAGCCGGGTACTTGAAAAGACGCCCTTCAAAGGGGCTCAATGCTAAAAATTAACAACCATACCAAAACCCAGCCATCCCTCGACGGGAGGGCTGGGCTCCCGTTGCGCTCTTCCGATGCAACGGGAAGCGGGGAGGGTGAAAACCTGTTTTCACCCCTACCCTCCCCCATCGAGGGGGAGGATTTTACAAGGGCAAACTACAGGGAATTTTGTGATTAAAACCCTGACTCCAGCTTTTTCAGCACCGATATGACTTTTCCGATGACGCTTACTTCCTTCCCCCCTTCACGGACCCTTATCGGCTCCATCGACGGGTTTTCCGGCTTGAGTGTGACCTCGCCGTCTCCCCTGCAAAACCTCTTGACCGTCGCCTCTCCATCAAGTAAGGCCACGACTATATCCCCGTTCGAGACATCCTTCTGCGGCCTTATGACAAGGTAATCCCCCTCGTCTATCCCGGCGCCGGTCATGCTCTCGCCCACGACCTTCAGGATGAAGGCGTCAGTGCATTTGAAGAACCGGGTGTCGAGCACCATGTGCCCGACAATGTCTTCTACCGCGAGATGGGGAGTGCCGGCCCTGACCTGGCCGACTATGGGGATGGAAACCGCGTTTTTAAAAGCCTTGTCAACGACCTCTATGGCCCTGGATATTTTGGAGCCCCTCCTTATGAAGCCCTTCTTCTCCAGGGCGTCCAGGTGCTTTCCGGCGTTTTTCGGTCCCTTTATGCCGAAGTGTCCGCAGATCTCCCGTAGAGACGGCGGGTATCCTCTATCGCCGATATAGTCCTTTATGAAGCCGAGTATCTCTCTCTGGCGTACGGTAAGCTCTTTTTGCCTCATAGGGTTACATTTGTTACCCTATGATAGATTAAAACACCTTCCCTGTCAAGCGCCTAAAGGTCTACCTGAAATAAGCCGATAGGATGATATGTGCTTAAGCACAAGGCACTACCATATACTATTCTAAGGAGGGGTTTTATGGCACTGACATGGCAGAAGAGTCTGGAGACAGGGATAGACTGGCAGGACACTCAGCACAAGGGCCTTTTTGCGAGTATCGACAAGCTTCTTAAAGCGATGCTTGACAACAGGGGCAAAGAGGAACTCACAAACCTGATCAAGTTCCTCGACAGATACGTGGTGGAGCACTTCGGGGCCGAGGACCAGACGATGACCAGGCTCAACTACAGCGAGAAGGTATCACACATGGCCGAGCACAGGGTCTTCAAGGAGAAGATCGCGACCATAAAGAAAGAGGTCGAAAAAGGAGTGAACCCCGCAACGGTCATAGCACTCCAGCAGCAGAGTACCAGGTGGCTGATAAACCATATCGGAAGCGTGGATAAGAAGCTCGGTGAGTTTATAAAATCCAAGGCCGCTTAGCATCGACACGGCTAAGGTCGGATAATGAACCACCCCGGAGCTTTTCTCCGTGGTATCTCCTTAACCCTCCCCTCCCTTGACGGGAGGGCTGGGCTCCCGTTGCGCTCTTCCGATGCAACGGGAAGCGGGGAGGGTGAAAACCTGTTTTCACCCCTACCCTCCCCCTCGATGGGGGAGGGTTTTTATAAGGAAACACTGTAGCAAGCTACAGGGAATTTTGTGATTAATGTAATAGCGTAATGGTCCGGTTTTAAAAACTTTTTACTGCTTGCCAAAATCCGCAGGCCGCGGCTCATCCCGGGATGCCGGCTCCTTGAGGGGAGTACCGGCAGGGGCCGCGGCCTCGTCTTTTTGCGGCCATGCCGCGCTCCCTTCTAAAGGGCCGCCTGCGATGATCCCGGAAGCGCCCGGACCCTTCGCCGCCTCGGCCTTCGTCTCCGCTTCAACCTCTTCGAACTCCGGGACGACGATGCCTCTTTTGACCATGATGTCATAGATGATCTCGGCCCTGCTGTTCACATACTTCTGGTCCCCGGAAGCGTTCAACCTCCTCGGACTCGGGAGCACCACCGAGAGCCTTGCCGCCTCCATCGCGGTAAGGCCGGAAGCGGATTTCCCGAAGTAGTGGCGTGAGGCCGCCTCGGCCCCGTACACGCCGTCGCCCCACTCGGCTACATTCAGATAGAGCTCGAGGATCCTCTTCTTCGAGAGTGTCCGTTCTATCTTCCAGGTGATCAGGGCCTCACGGAACTTTCTGAAGGCGGACTTCTCGGGGGTGAGGAAGAGGTTTTTGGCGAGTTGCTGGCTGATGGTGGAGCCGCCGGCCTTGAACTTCCCGGCCTTTATGTCCTTCTCTATCGCCCTCTGTATGGCGTCGTAGTCAAAACCCTCGTGGCTCCAGAACTTGTCGTCCTCGGAGATTAGGGTCGCCTTCACAAGATAGGGCGATATCCTCGAGTACGGGACCCAGGTCTGGTAAACATCTTTTTCCCTGCCTTTAGCCTTCCACTCGGCCTCCCTGAAACGCATGAGCGAGGTCTTCAACGGGTTCTCCTTTACAAGGAATGAGACGTCAGGGACCGCGAAAAAGTAGAGAGCCGCAACCGAAAAAGCCAGTGCAGGCAATATATATAATAGTTTCTTCATGGAAAACGCGTAGCGTCTACTCGCCTCAAAAAAGCCGCGGGGAAAAACGAGCGGATAGTAAAGGATATTCCTTGCGCTCCGTAGCTCCACGCGTGCCGCGGCATAATGCTTACAATATCAAAAGAGGCCCTGGACGGTCTGTCCAACGGGCCTCTTCCTGTAAAATAAGCTGACCGGCTTTTCGGCGGGCTCATGTTTAAACTCCCGACAACTCCTCGTGCTTGCCGAAAAACTCCTCTATCATCAGTGTGCAGTCCTTAACAAGCACACCGGTTGCACTGGCATGCCTCTCGGTGAACATCGCGCCTGCCCTTTTTTTCGAGGCATCGCTCCCCGAGAAGAGCACAAAAGGCACAGGGTCTCCTGTATGGGTCTTCAGGGCCAGCGGGGTCGGATGGTCTGGCAATACCAGCACCCTGTACTCACCGAACTTCTCTATCCCCTTGAGGATGGGCCCGACTACGAGCTTATCGAAGTCCTCGATGGCCTTGAGCTTATCCTTAAGGCTTCCGTTGTGTCCGGCCTCATCCGGGGCCTCCACATGGACGCAGACGAAATCTTTTTTCTCAAGGGCGGCCAGAGCGTACTCGGTCTTGCCCTTGTAGTTGGTGTCGATATAACCTGTTGCGCCGGGGACCTTCAGGACCTCCAGACCGGCGTATATGCCAATACCCTTCATCAGGTCCACGGCCGAGATTATCGCGCCATCGACCCCGAACCTCTCCTTCATCGTGGGCATGGCCGGGGCCACCCCCTGCCCCCAGAGCCATATCGAGGTGGCGGGCTTTTTGCCGGAGGCCGCCCTCAACCTGTTCACGGGGTGGTCCAACATGACCCCCCATGAAAGCTCCATGAGCTTTTTCAATTTATCAGCGCCCTCCCCCTTCGGGAGGTGGCCGTCTATGGCCTTATCAGATATGTCGTGCGGCGGGGTGGTCTTGACGTCCTTATGGCCGTCCTTCCACACCATCAGGTGCCTGTAGCTTGTGCCGGGATAAAACCTCACGCCCTCCTTCGAGAGCGCCTTGTCGAGATCGAGCACTATCGCCCTCGCCTCTTCCGTTGAGATGTGCCCGGAGCTGTAGTCCGCCATGACGGAGGGTCCGTTCCCGGTCGAGAGCGTCACGAGGTTACACCTGAAGGCCACATCCGTCGCATTGAGCTTCACGCCGATGGAGGCCGCCTCAAGCGGGGCCCTGCCGGTATAGTATTTTTTCGGGTCGTATCCGAGGACGCTCAAGTTGGCGACATCGCTTCCGGGCGAGTACCCCGGAGGGACAGTGGCGAAGAGACCGAACTTGCCTCTTCCCGCCAGTCTGTCCATGTTCGGCGTATCGGCGAACTCAAGCGGGGTCTTGCCGCCCAGTTCCTTCATCGGGTTGTCGGCCATCCCGTCGCCTATCAGTATGATGTATTTCATCTTTTTAGTCAGGTCCCCTGTCGGCTTTATTGACTATGGAGTATGCCAAATCAGCATTAATTATCCTATCAGACTCAGGTTTTGTCAATGGG
The DNA here is from genome assembly GCA_016219115.1 of Deltaproteobacteria bacterium. Classification (GTDB taxonomy): domain Bacteria; phylum Desulfobacterota; class GWC2-55-46; order GWC2-55-46; family GWC2-55-46; genus JACRCH01. The sequence continues at coordinate 16,659 of JACRCH010000101.1, read as the reverse complement.
AGGAAGCCATGACCCGTGGCGCCGCAAGGCCGTCTTACAGGCCCATCGCCACGAGTATCTTTTTAAGCTCCGCCGGAACCTTGAGAGGCTTCGGGGAGGCCTTGATGGCGTTATCCGGGTCTTTAAGCCCGTGCCCGGTAAGGGTGCACACGATGGTGTCCCCGTCGTTCAAGACCCCTTCTTTTTTCATCTTGACGGCCCCCGCCAAACTCGCCGCCGAAGCCGGCTCGCAGAAGACCCCTTCCCTGGAGGCGAGAAGCTTGTACGCCTCGATGATCTCCTCATCGGATACGGCGTCTATGACGCCGCCGCTCTCGTCCCTCGCGGCCAGCGCCCCCTGCCAGCTCGCCGGGTTGCCTATCTTGATGGCCGTGGCCAGCGTGTGCGGGTCGGCCACCGGATGGCCGAGCACTATCGGGGCCGAGCCTTCGGCCTGGAAGCCCATCATCTTCGGAAGGTTCGAGATGACCCCCTTCTTCTCGTACTCCTTGTACCCCTTCCAGTACGCCGTGATGTTGCCGGCGTTGCCGACCGGGAGGAAGTGATAGGTCGGGGCGTGCCCGAGGTGCTCGCAGACCTCGAAGGCCCCGGTCTTCTGGCCCTCTATCCTGAACGGGTTTATCGAGTTGACCATCTTAACGGGGTAGTTCCTTGTTATCTCCTTTACGAGGCTCAAAGCCTCGTCGAAGTTGCCCTTGACCTGCAGTACCAGCGCGCCGTGCATTATCGCCTGAGAGAGTTTCCCGAGGGCCACGGCCCCGTCCGGGATCAGGACATAGGCCTTCATGCCGGCCCTGGCGGCGTAAGCGGCGGCCGCAGCCGAGGTGTTGCCGGTAGAGGCGCAGATTATAGCCCTTGAGCCCTCCTCGCGCGCCTTCGATACCGCCATCGTCATCCCGCGGTCCTTGAAGGAGCCCGTGGGGTTCAAACCCTCGTACTTGAGAAGAAGCCTGATGTCCCCGAATATGTCCTTGAGGTTGACGGTCTCGATAAGAGGGGTGTTCCCTTCCAGCAGAGTGGTTATGGCGCCGTCCTCTATTTCCGGGAGGTACTCCCTGTACTCCCTTATGATCCCGCCCCATAGTCCTTTTCTAGTTAGCCGCACCAAGGTTCTCCTCTATCCTGACATAAACGATCTTGTCGTGTATTATGTCCATCTTCTGTATCTCGGCTATCGCGTCCCGAAGCGACCGCTCCTGGGCGTTGTGAGTCAGTATCACGAGGGGAACGGCCCCGCCGATCTTTCTGTCCTTCTGTATGACGGAAGATATGCTTATGTTGTGGTTCCCGAGGACGCCCGATATCTTTGAGAGCGCGCCGGGTTTGTCCACTGCCAGAAACCTTATGTAGTAGGGTATCTCCAGGGAGTTTATGTCCCTTATCTTTATCTCCCTGACGGCCTCATCCGTATATGACAGAGGGGAGAGCCTGTTCGAGATGTCCTTGTTGAGGTTCCTGCATATGTCCATCAAATCCGCGACCACGGCGCTTGCGGTGGGCATCATCCCGGCCCCGAGCCCGTAGAACATGACCGGGCCTACGGCATCCCCCCTTAAGTGCACGGCGTTATAAGCGCCGTCGACCATGGCCAGCGGGTGCGCCGCGGGTATCATCGTAGGGTGCACTCTCGCCTCCACCCGTCCGTCTATCGATTTGGCGATCGCCAGAAGCTTTATCCGGTAGCCGAACTCGCGGGCGAACTTGATGTCGAGCTGGCTGATGTCCCTTATGCCTTCCGTAAAGATGTCTCCGAGCCCGATGTAAGTCCCGTAGCAGAGGTTTATGAGTATGGCGAGCTTATGGGCCGTGTCTATGCCGTCCACGTCGTAAGACGGGTCGGTCTCGGCGTACCCTTTCTCCTGCGCCCTTCTCAGGACGTCCTCGAACTTCCCGCCGTCGTTGGTCATCTTGGAGAGTATGTAGTTGGCCGTGCCGTTTATTATCCCGTAGAGAGACTCGATCCTGTTGGCGGCAAGCCCTTCGCGCAGGGCCTTTATGACGGGGATGCCCCCTGCCACGCTCGCCTCGAAGTATATGTCTACTCCCTTCTCCGAGGCCTTCCTGAATATCTCTTTGCCGTGGGTCGAAAGGAGCGCCTTGTTGGCAGTGACGACATGCTTGCCGCGCTCGAGGGCCTCCATGATAAAGGTCTTCGCTATGCCGGTGCCTCCCACAAGCTCTATGACTATCGATATCTCCGGGTCGTTTATAACATCCATCGCGTCGGCCGTCAGCACCCCTTCATCGACCTTTACGCCCCTGTCCCTCGCGGTGTCCCTGTCGGCTATCTTTTTGAGGACGAGTTCGCACCCGAGCTTATCCTTTATGACCCCGGCGTTCTCCCTGAGGACCTTTACGACCCCGGTCCCGACGGTACCGAAACCTATAAGGCCGGCGTTTATCCTCTTGAGCTTTTTCCCTTTGTCAGATGTCATACCGGAAACCTTTCAATCAAGATATTAATCGGTCAGTCCGAATATCACGGACCGCCGCGGCGCCCTTGCCAGTCAGGCCTTTACATTTTTAGGTATCTCAAGCGCCTTCTTTATGCACTTGGCGGCCTGCCTTATCCTGTGCTCGTTTTCAACGAGCGCGAGCCTAACGTAGTCGTCCCCGTACTCGCCGAAGCCTATGCCCGGAGAGACCGAGACCTTCGCCTTCTCGAGCAGAAACTTGGAGAACTCCAGCGATCTCAGGTGCCTCAGGTGCTCGGGTATCTTCGCCCAGACGAACATCGTCGCCTTCGGTTTCTGAATATCCCAGCCGGCCTTGCCGAAGCTCTCAATGAGGACGTTCCTTCTTGACTCGTAGACCGAGCATATCTCTTTTACGCAGTCCTGCGGGCCGTTAAGCGCTATGACGGCGGCTATCTGGATCGGCTGGAACATCCCGTAATCGAGATAGCTCTTCATCCTCGTGAGCGCCGAGATTATCCTCTTGTTGCCTACGGCGAAGCCCACCCTCCAGCCGGGCATGTTGTAGCTCTTGGAGAGGGTGAATATCTCCACGCCCACGTCCTTGGCCCCGGGGACCTCCAGAAAGCTCGGGGCCTTGTAGCCGTCGAATACGATATCGGCGTAGGCGAGGTCGTGTATGACCATCAGGTTGTTCTCTTTGGCGAAGTCCACGACCTTTACGAAAAAGTCCTTATCCACGCACTCCGCGGTAGGGTTGTGGGGGAAGTTCAGTATCAAAAGCTTCGGCTTCGGCCAGGTCTGCTTTGTCGCCTTCAGGAGCTCATCGAAAAAATCGACCCCCGGCAAAAGAGGAATGCTTCTTACATCCCCTCCGGCTATGACGACCGAGTAGGTATGTATCGAATATGTCGGGTTAGGGACAAAAACGACATCGCCCGGCTCGACGATGGCAAGGGCCATGTGGGCAAGCCCTTCCTTCGAGCCGATAGTTGCAACGGCCTCGCCATCCGGGTCTATGTCTACATTGTAGCGCCTCTTGTACCAATCCGATATAGCTAGCCGGAGCTTATAGATGCCCTTGGAGGCCGAATACCGGTGGTTTCTCGGGTTCTGGGCCGCCTCTATGAGCTTATCCACGATATGCTTCGGAGTCGGCTGGTCAGGGTTTCCCATACCGAAATCTATTATGTCCTCGCCGCGCTTCCTGGCCGCCATCTTCAGCTCGGTAACGATATTGAAGACATACGGCGGAAGCCTTTTTATCCTGTAAAACTCGTCATTAGCCATGTTCTGTGCGCGCCCCTATTATTATTACGGCAGAGTTGAGGGATTTTTGAGTGAAAATCTTAATAAACTACCCCGCCGCAAGCAGCGGGGTATTCTTAGAAACTCTGTTCAGAAATTCTCGCGTCAAGCCGCGCTTAATTAAACCCCGAAAGGGGATTAATATTCTGAAAAACCGGGGGGTTTATTCCCGCGCGGGCTTCCGTGAAAGATTACCTGGGACCCATCAATTTCTCCGCGTTATATGAACTCCTTACAAAAGGCCCTGAATACACATATTTAAGCCCTATCGCCAAGCCGTACTCCTCATACTCCTTGAAGACCTCCGGGGCGACATACTCGACGACCTCGAGGTTATTCCTCGTGGGCCTTAAATACTGCCCTATGGTGACGGCGTCGCAGCCCGCCTCAAGGAGGTCCCGCAAGACCGCCTTGACCTCGTCCACAGTCTCTCCGAGCCCGACCATTATCCCGGATTTCGTCATGACCCCGCTGTATTTGGCCTTCCTCAATACCGTCAAAGACGTCCTGTAGTCGGCCTGCGGTCTCACCTGCCGGTATAAGGACGGTACCGTCTCGAGATTATGGTTGAATATGTCCGGACTGGCCTCCAGGACTATCGAAAGGGCCTCGAAATCCCCTTTGAAATCCGGGGTCAGGACCTCCACCAAAATGCCCGAAATGGTATCCTTTATCGCCTTTATTGTCAAGGCAAATTGGTCCGCTCCGCCCCCGGGGAGGTCGTCTCTGGTGACGGAGGTTATGACCACATGCTTGAGCCCCAGCTCCTTTGCCGTTATAGCGATATTTTGCGGCTCATGAGGGTCTACAAAAAGCGGCTTTGCCTCCTTGTCTATTGAACAGAAACCGCATGTGCGGGTGCATACGTCACCGAGTATCATGAAGGTAGCGGTGGGCTTGGAGAAGCACTCCCCGATATTGGGGCAGCGCGCGGACTCGCATACCGTGTGAAGGTTACGCTTCCTTAAGACGGCCTTCATCTCGTGGAGCGAACTTGCCGGCCCCAATCTCTTTTTAGCCCATGGCGGGAGTCTTTTCATCGTCATTGTCCAGTGGTCTTTTTCCGGTTTTCGGAGTGAGAATAATAACACAATCTACCATTTTGACTTAAGAATTACAATAACCGGTTAGATTTCTTAAAAAAATCCGATAACCTGACAATTTTAGGGGGATTTTTGCCTGCAAGCCGCTGAAAAGGACTCCCGGGAGGGACTTTTCATAAAAAAGTCCCGGCAAACGGCTGCGAGCTTTTTCAAACGGCGTATCAGAACAGGATTTTGAGCGCCCTGAGAAACTCGCAGCTGCGGGGGGCCAAACCATTCTCTTTGAGCAAAGGGAGGTCTTCCACCCTGTCTATATCATGCCATGGGTCCAACAACTCGTACCTGACGGATTTTTCATCAAGCCTTTTGAGCGTCTCCCTGAGCACCGTGTTGTTGGACCAGCGCATATTGACGAAGGGGGCGGTTATAGGCTCATCCATCGACATAAGGTAGTACCCGCCGTCCTCGGCGGGCCCGAGCGCGACCCGTGCCGGGCCAAGGAGCCTGAAAGATTCCTCGATGAATTCCAGCGGCATATCCGGGCTGTCGGAACCGATCAAAGAGACCAGCTTATGCCCCCTGTCAAAGAGCGTCTTAAAGGCGTTGTACATCCTTTCGCCAAGGTCCACGCCCTCCTGTGGAAAAATCTCGATGGAATCCGGGACCATCCCGGATATCGACTCAGCGGCCCACGCGGGAGTATACGAGGCGTAGACGCGGACACCCTTGAGCCTTGAGACCTTCTCGAAGATATCCTTCAGGAAACAGGTATAAAGCCCGGACGCCTCCTCATAGGAGAGCGGCGGGACAAGCCGTGTCTTGACCGCGCCCGGCTCCGGGACCTTAAGCATTATGACGAGGGCTTTGGGCTCCAATCAGGCGCCCTTGCCCGCGTGCTCCGCCTTGAGCCTCTCTACCCTCTGCTTATCCTTCTTTTCGGCGCAGCCCTTGCAGGCGTACCTCTTCACATGTTTTACGGTGAGCCTGTCGTAGTCCTTGTCAAGGACCACCCTTGAAACGAAATCCGTCTCGGCCCCGCAGAAATCACACTTTAACATAGTCTTCCCCTTCCTTCCTGTATATTGATTTCGGCCCTGACCCGGCAAAGTCGAGCGCAACGGCAGCCCTGGACAGTTCACCTTCATCGACTGAGATAACGAGGGCGCAGTAAGCGGCCAGGGCCCTGGGCGCCGGCAAAAGCCTGAACGGGACGGACGCATCCCTCAGAACGCTTTCCGCTTTAAGCGCCTTGTGAGTGGAACCAAACGCCATAATGTACTCCATTATGAGAAATTAGCAGATTTCAGGCCTATACGCAAGCTTAAGGCTGCCGAAAAAAACAAAAATCACCGCTTCCCGCAGCACCACAGCGCAGGCCCGCCAGAGCGGGAAGATATAAAGCGCCGTCTTGATTTTTGCCGCCGACACCGATATTATAAGAATGGTCTTTTGACATAAAGGAGCTTTGCGGATGAGGAAACGGGTGTTGATCATGGGGGCTGCCGGGCGCGATTTCCATAACTTCAATACCGTCTTCAGGGACGACCCCTCCTTCCAGGTCGTAGCCTTTACCGCCGCCCAGATACCCTTCATCGGGAAGAGGACCTACCCCCCGGCTCTCTCAGGACATCTGTACCCCAACGGGATCCCCATTCACCCGGAAGAGGAAATGACCGACATAATCAGGTCGGAAAATATCGATACCGTCGTATTCTCCTACAGCGATGTGGACAACGACTACATCATGAAGCGCTCGGCCCTGTGCGCCTCACTTAACGCTGACTTCGTGCTGCTCGGCGCCGGAAGGACGATGCTTAAATCACATCTGCCGGTCATCTCGGTCACGGCGGTACGGACCGGGTGCGGCAAGAGCGGCGTAACCAGGTACTTATCCGGTGTCCTGAAAAGAGAGGGCAGGAAGGTCGTCGTCATACGCCATCCCATGCCCTACGGCGACCTTGAAAAACAGAGGGCCCAGAGGTTTGAGAGGCCCGAAGACCTTAAAAAGGCGCGCTGTACCATCGAGGAGATGGAGGAGTACGAGCCGCTTATCGACGCCGGGGTCGTCGTCTTCTCCGGGGTGGACTACAAAGAGGTCCTCAAGCTGGCCGAAAAGGAGGCCGGGGTCATACTCTGGGACGGAGGGAACAATGACCTGCCGTTCCTGAAACCCGACCTCTCGATAGTCGTAGCCGACCCCTTGAGGCCCGGTCACGAACTCCGCTACTACAATGGGACGGTAAACCTCATGACGGCCTCCATCGTTGTCATCAACAAGGTCAACGCCTCCGCACCCGGTGATATCGAAACGGTCGTGAGAAACATAAAGTCGTTGAACCCTAAGGCCGCAATAATAAAGACCGCTTCCACCGTCAGGGTCGATGGAGATATAAAAGGCAAAAAGGTCCTTGTCATAGAAGACGGCCCGACGCTCACCCACGGCGGGATGTTTTACGGAGCGGGGATAATGGCGGCCCGCGCTTACGGGGCCACCCCGGTAGACCCCCGCCCCTGGGCCGCGGGAACGATAAAAGAGACCTTCTCCGCATACCCTGGGCTTAAAGACATACTGCCTGCCCTGGGGTACTCCGCCGTCCAGATGAAAGAACTCGAAGAGACGATAGACTCCACCCCTGCCGACGCCGTCCTCATAGCCACACCCGTGGACCTCGCCAATATTATAAAAATAAGGAAGCCGTCCGTAAGGGTAAGCTACTGGATAGAGGAGGTCGAAAGCCCGGGGCTCCGGGACGCCGTAATCGATTTCCTCAAGAGGATGCCATGAAAGGCTTTCTCTTCTTCTTCGCCAAAAGATACATAGCCGGGACGGACAAACTCGACGCAATAGAAGCGGCAAGGAGGCTTAACGCGCTCAATATCTCGGCAGCCATAGACAACCTCGGCGAGAATGTCAGGAACGCCTCCGGGGCGCAAGCCCCGGTAACGGAGTACCTCGGCCTTTTGGACGAGATAAAAAAGTCCGGGGTGGACTCCGTCGTATCGCTCAAGCTTACGCACCTGGGGCTCGACATCTCTGAAGAGCTGGCGGCAGAGAACGCCGGGGTCATCGTCAAAAAGGCGCAAGAGTACGGCAACTTCGTATGGTTCGACATGGAGTCCTCGGCTTACACGGAGAGGACTGTCGACATACTGCTGGCCTTGAGGAAACAATACCCGAATGTCGGCGTGGCGGTCCAGAGCTGTCTTTTCAGGAGCGCCGGCGACGTCAAAAGGCTCATCGAGCACAGGGCCGCCGTCAGGCTCGTCAAGGGAGCCTACAGGGAGCCGCCGGAGATAGCCTTCAAGGACAAAAAAGATGTCGACGCCAATTTCTCTCTTCTTATGAGGGAGCTTTTACTCAAAGGGAGCCGCACTGCCGTAGCCACGCACGACACGGCCCTTATAGAGGAGGCGATAAGATTCGCTAAAGAGAATAACATCTCGAAAGAGAGATTCGAGTTCCAACTGCTTTTTGGCATAAAAAGGACCTTGCAGAAGAGGCTCGCCTCCGAAGGCTACCGTGTAAGGGTCTATATCCCCTACGGCGCCGAGTGGCTGCCGTATACCTTGAGGAGGCTCGGGGAGAGGAAGGAGAACTGGATATTCGTCCTGAAGAATATCTTCGATTGAGAGGATCGCGTCTACGACTGCGCGGCTCTGAAAAGAAGAGGCCGCTGTCGCCGGCACCTGCCGCTCAGAACCGATAGAATCGATACATGACGATCACCGCATAAAATATCCGACAGCGCGGCGCGTCTTATTGTCCCCTTCGGGGAATGGGAGAAAAAACCTCGCCTTCAGCCGAAGACTTCAGTATCTGAAAATCCACCGACTAAAGCCGGCGGTTTTTATCGAGCCAAGCATGAACTACCACCGTCTGAAGACGGTGGTCTCTTACGTTCTTAGCTTTAGTCGGCTTACAGCCGAATGAACCACTTTTCACCCCCACCCTACCCTCCCCCTCGATGGGGGAGGGTTTTATTTTCTTCGATCATGGTCTTTATCAACGCGTAGACGCCATCTGAAGACCAATCCCTCGGGCCTATCGCCCTGCCCCGTATCCAGCCCCCTTTGTCTATGAAATACGTCACGGGCACGCCCCATGTCCAATATCTCTCCGTTATGCTCCCTTCACTCGCAAGATAGACCGGAAAGTTGGCGCCTAACTTTTTCGCCTGAGACGCCAGTTCTTCATGGGTCGCCCTTTTGTCTATGGCGACGGGCAACAGAACCAAAGCCTTGTCCTTAAAGCTCCGGTAGACCTTTTCGAAGAGCGGGAATTCTTCTTTGCACGGAGTGCACCATGTCGCCCAGATATGAAGGAGCACCACCTTGCCCCTCATATCCTTAAGGCTTATCCTTTTGCCGGCCTCCGTTACCAGGGCGAACTCAGGGGCTTCTTCATTCAGCTCCTGGACCCCTGCCGCGTCAAGCAGTCTTTTCTCAAGACCCCAGGAGAGAGACCCTGAAAACAGCGTCAACGCGATTGCGATAATCGATGCGGCGATTTTCATCGGGACTCTCTCCTTTCGGGGTACCGAGACGGCTTGATTACGGCCTTTAGAACAGATATGTGACTCCGCCTGTCGCCTTGTGGTTTTCTCCCAGCTGTATGCCGTAGAGGTTATGGTATATCGCCTGCTGATAGGATAGCTCAAAGACCCAGTGCGGCGCCACGACGGCCTGTATCCCCGGAGACAGGTAAGTCGTGTTGCCCCCTGAATTCGGGTCTTTAACGCCATCGGTCTTTTCCCTCTCCCTTAATTCGCCGTTAACCCCGAGCGCGATGAAAAACTGCGGGCCCCTCGAACCGAGGTCCGCCGGATAGACCCTGTATTTAGCGGTGACATCATAGTTGACGGCGTTGCCGAAGCGGTGTTTTTTATTCCCGAACTCCCCCTCTGTGGTCAAGGTCCCGAGAAGGTTGGCGGACAGGGAAATTTTTTGTACGGAGTGGCTGAGCGAAACTCCGATTATGTAATCCGTTGAGCCTGTGCCGAGCTGTATATGGCTGTCGAGGTACTCGCCGTTATCGGCCTTTCCGTCCGTTTTACCGGTGGCGAACTTCACTCCCAGAAGGCCGGCAATGGTTGTGGTCGTATCGAGGGTGTGTTTTTTAAAAAAGCTGTACCGCCCTATCAAAGCCACATCACCAAGACCGGATTCACGCCCCTTCATAGGGTCAAGGTCCACTGTTCCGTCCGGGTTTACCATCAGCTCCCCTTTCATCCTGGTCTTTTTCAAAGGAACGACTCCAAGGACCATCAGGTCCTCGGTTACCGCGTAAAACCCGGTAAGCTCGGTAGTCCAGAACTCCTCTTTCGCACCCGGGTTTGATATCTTGTGGGTTCCATTATAAACCTTATCCAGACTGGTATATCTCTCGTTCACCCGCACCCCGGCTCCGTTCAATGTCTCAAGAGGGGATATGCCCTGGGATAAAAGGCAGAAGTCACACGCAAAGACTGAACCCGCGTATGACAGGAAAAGACCGATTACAAGAAAAAACGACAAAAAATTTTTCTTCACTGGAAAACCTCCATAGCATTTCTAGTAGTGTGAATCATCAGCAGGCCGTTGGAAAACAGCCCGACGCACCCGCCGGGCGGCCCCCCGGCGCTCCACGGACGAAAAATCCGGGCGGCGGGATCGCGGCGTTCCCGCGTTCACTTCGGAGAGGTCATGGCTGAAAAACTCCGGGAAGGACCTTTTCAGCATCCTGACATAGCGTGCGATACGCCCCCGGCCCGCGCGCAACCGTGCCGCTCCGGCATGCTTGAAAAACACCGTATCAGCGGCTTAAGGTGAAGACATGGCTATAGCTTGGGAGGTATTTCGACCGGCAAGGACGGGTCTTGCAGACATGGGACGATGTACTCAGGGACAAAAGATACGCCACCCCGAACTCTTAAAGGCACGGCGTCAGAGATGAGAAATACGGTCTTGTCGGAAGATGCTTGATTGAGAGCGTTATGCGCGACGCCAGCGCATTCGATAAAAGTCTTGCAGGTATGGGCCGGGGGACCAACATGACGGTGGCTGTGCGCCTCTGTCTTCATAGGGCATGCCTTGTGATGGCACACTTTTTGGTCCGCTATTTTACAAAGCCCGGAATCCCGCTTGAACAGGTCGGAAAAACAGGAGGCAGATGACGGCGTGCAGATAAAGGAAACTACCATCGTGACGAGCACGACTAATGTAAAAACGGCTCTGCACATCCGCATACCTATTCAACAGGGAGGATTTTTTGAGACCAGTCTATCTTTACATCAAACGGAAGGTCCGGTCAATATTTTTGTTTTGCGTGTGATTGAACGGGTGAACGCCGCGCTTAATTCAACCCGAAGGAAATATTAAAAACCGGACCGATTTCATTTACGCCTTCAAGGCACGGCGCACTCCGCCGGGCTTCCCTTTATCTTTTCCACGGCGTGGACGAGAGCGGGCATCACGACCGCGAGGTTCTCTCTTACGGCGCGGGGGCTTCCGGGGAGGTTTATGATGAGCGACTCCCCCCTTATCCCGCATACGGCCCTCGATATCATGGCGTTGGGGGTCTTTTTCAAGCTCTCGGCCCTCATCGCCTCGCTCATCCCCGGCAGCTCCCTCTCTATCACGGCCTTTGTAGCCTCCGGCGTGACATCCCTTGGCGTCACGCCAGTGCCGCCCGTAGTAAGTATCAGGTCGAGTTTTTTTACATCGGCGTATTCGATGAGCTTTTCTTTTATGACAGCGGTCTCGTCGGGTATGACATCGTAGGCCACGACCTCGGCGGGGAGCTCTTTTATCATCCGCTCGATCTCCTTGCCGCTTAAGTCAACGCGTTCGCCCCTTGAGCCCTTGTCGCTCATCGTGAGTATCCCGGCCTTTATCATCGCCCGCCCTTTTTACTCTTAAGGTGTCTCGGAGACCCAGACCTCTCCGGTCTTTGTGGTCTCCCGCTTCCAGATGGGTGTAGTCCTTTTAAGCTCGGTTATGGCCCACTCGCACGCCATGAAGGCGTCGTTACGGTGGGCGGAGGCAGCAGCTATGAGGACGATATCCTCGCCTATGTCGATATGGCCTATCCTGTGGACTATCGCCATCTCGACGATGTTGAAGTTCTCCAGGGCCCTCTGTCTGATATCCCTGAGTTTCTTCTCGGCCATGCCGGGGTAGTGCTCGAAGTCAAGGCCCGTTATTCCGGTCCCTTTCGAGATATCGCGCCCGGCCCCCAGAAATGCCACCACGGCGCCTATCCCCGTGGAGGCCATCTTGACATCTTCCACGACCTCGTTGATGGAGAAGTTCTCTCTCTGTATCCTTACAAGCTCTCTGGACATTTCCGGATTGATTTCCTTTGCGGATGGAAATATTTAATCGACGAAGGGCGCAAAAACCTCCCCCGCCGAACCCCGAGCGGGCTTAAAAACCGCATGGGTTTCAGACCGTAAAAATAAGAGACTAACCGCCCGAGAAAGGCGGCAGCAGCCCTACCTCGTCCCCGTCCTTTACTACGGTCTCCCTTGTGGCGAACTCCTGGTTGACCGATATCAGAACGGAGCGGCTGTCGAGGACGCCTGAGAGCGACGGGAAGTCGCCCTTTATCATCTTCTTGAGCTCTTCTATCTTAATGGGGGATTTTATCTCGTACTGCCTGGACTCAGTCCTGGCCAGGCCTTTAAGCATCGCGAAAAATCTTACGGTTACCATTTCCCTGCCTGGCGGGTCCTCCGCCGTTACGGATTTTTCAGAACTCTTTGGCGTCGTAGCCCTTGTTCATGTCGAGCCGTGCCCTGTTCGACGCCCTGGCGAAAAGCTCGGCAAACGAATCGCCGTCGTGCGGAAAACCGGCGTACCCGTAGAGTATGTCCGCCTTTCCTTCGAGGAAAGCCTTGTGGAAGGCCTCGTCGTTTGCTATCACCTCGGTTATCGCCCCGAGAAGCCTTGTTATCTTCTCGTTGGTGTCGAGGAAGAGAAAACCGAAGGTCTCGTCGTTCAGCCTTACTACTATATCAAAACTCCGTGTCTTTTTCCTTATAAAATTTACAAGCTTCGTCTCGAAGCCGACCCTGTTTGAGATCTCCTTGAGGCCGGCGATCCTCACGGAGGCCAGCACCATGCTTTTATCGAGCCTTCTGGCGCGGTTCAGTTCCTGCTCCACCCGCGTCTCAAAGAGCGCCAGAGGCGACCTCGCGGGCTCATGGGCCTCCTTTCTGGGCTCGGGCTTTTCCTGCTTTACGACATTCGCCAACGCCTTCTCGGCGTAAACGGAGAACCGCGCCAGTATCTCGGAGTCGGGTTTTGAGAACCCGCACGGATAGACCGTCACGTCGCTCGTCTTGTTAAAGAGCGTCAGGACACCGGCTATGGCCTCGTTCACGAAAAGGGGCCTGGCAAGGACCGACCTTATGTAGGGGCTAGCCTCCTCGGAGAACTCCCTGCAAACGACCTCTTTTTTCCTCAGGGCCTCCATGACGGTCTCTTTTTCTATGGGGAGGAAGTACTCCCTTACGCTCTTGTCGTCGAGCCCGAATGTGGCGGCCGTCTGGAACCTCCCGTTCTGCCTTATCCTCAGCAGAGACCCCTCTGCGCCGAGGATGGCGGCGGGAGTGGTTGTGATGATGGTGGCGAGTCTTTTGGGGTCCTTTATCGATATCATCTCAAGGCCCGCCTCGTCCACGGCGAACATCTTCCTGGCCCTGAGCTTCTCCTTCTCGTGCTGCTTGTACTTGTAGACGCTCTCGGCGACAAGCGTCCTGATGTCCTTAAGGAACGACTCGTGGTATACGGACAGACCGTGCTGGGAGATTATCTGCCCGTTCAGGGTCCCGACGAGGGTCCCGTTCGACACCATCGGCAGGGTCATGTAGACCCGTTTGATATTCCCCTGCTCGGTCCTGTCTACCAGAAAGACGTCCTTTAACGCCTCTATGGACGCCCCCTCGAGCCCCTCACCGGGGCGCAGGCTCAAAAGCCCCAGCCCTTTGGAGTCCTTGACGCTCGCGGCCTTTAAAAAGAGCCTGCCCCTCTCATCGTCATAAATATATATGAAGCATGTGAGTCCCTGGATTATATCGACGAGCTTCCTGGCAACCGTGCTCAGGCGTTTTTCCAGCGGCACGGAAGAGGACATTATCGAGTCGATCTCTTTCCAGAAGCTGAACTTGGCGGAGTCCACCCTGAGCCTTTCGTACTCGTTGGACCTCTGGATGACCTCGGCGGCAAGGGCCGCCAGGCTCGTGAGGAAGCTTAAGTCCTCGTTCGTGAATACATGAGTGGATTCGCTCGAGCTTACGTTTATGACGCCTATTATCTCGCCGTTTACCAGGAGCGGCACGCACATCGCGCTCTTGACGTCGCTTCTCTCCATAGGACGGGCGAACTCCCCGTCCCTGGCTTTGCCGGAGATCAGAAGCGGTTTGCCGTCTTGAGCGACCTTGCCGGAGATGCCTTCGCCTACGGGCACGCGGATCTTTCTGACGACCTCCTCGTCCATGCCCTTGGCTATCTCGACCCTGAGCATCCGCTCATCCGTCGAGATGAGCATTATCGAGCCCCGCTCGGCCCGCGTGGACTCCGAGGCGAGCTTCAATATGACGGAGAGGAGCTCTTTCCTGTCGATCGTCAGGCGGACCGCGTCGACTATCTCTCTGAAGGATGAGAGAAGGGTCGTCTGTTCGCCCCCCCTGTCCCCTCCGCCCATGGGCGCCGAGGCCCTCACTCCCCAGATAAGCCGCGTGGAGAGCGGACCGAGCTTTTCCACGTCCTTGAAATCGGGGCTCTCCAGGAACTTCTCGGTGGCCTGATCCTGCAGCGCGTTTATTATTATGTCGAGGTCCGGTATCCTGTTAACTTCGCTGATGTCGGAGGTGATCCTGATATTGAACTTTTGCCCGAGACGGTAGCCAAGCTCGTTCAGTTTAAAGAGCATGGCGTTTTTGTTGGAGTCGGCTATGACGCACACCCTGCTCTTCCTGTCTTTCAGGATGATGGGCAGAAGCTTCAGGCCTTCCTTGTTGGCGCCGATTATGGCTATATTCTTGATCCCGCTTGACATAGTCCCTTTAGAACTTCTCCAGTATCCCGAGTTCCAGCAGTCTGTTTATAAGGCGTATCGACTCCATGTCGCCTACATAGGCGCCCGCGTCTCCGCCCCTGCCTCTGGCGGCCTCATCGAGCCTTCTCAAGCCTTCGAGTATAAGGGCCTCCGGAGGTTCGTTTATGGAGACCTCCGGGGCACAGGCCTCGGGTTCGACCTCGAACTCCCCGTCCTTCCACGCAAGAAGCATGTAGAGGGCCTCCGGGCCCGAAAATTCCCTGTAAGAGGAGTGCACGAGATTGCCGCTCTTGATGTAGACCCTGCCGTAACCCATCTCCGAGCCAAGGTGGATGGCCACGGTCTTGCGCTCGGCGTTGAATATCTGGATGATATCCACAAGGCCCATATCCTTCAATCTGCCTTTTACTCCCACTATAGCCTCCGTCTAAAGGGTTTTATCAGTTTATTATATCGGCAACTTCCGGGAATATTTAACAACAAAGCCGATTTAATGCGGATTTGAGCAAGGTCGGGGTGGGTTTTTATACTCCACCTTAATTATAAGCAATCTTTATGCCAAAGTCTAACTATTTGATTTATCTATGTTTTGGTTTTGAAGGGGTCGTAAAAAAACCGCATTTTTTACACACCCCTTCCAACTTTTGTCAGTCACGGTGTTTTTTATAAAAAACAGGTCTTAAACGAAAAAGCGGAAAAAGACCCGGCCCGTAAGGCGCGGGTCCGTCTTTTTGAAACGAGGTCAAACGGGGCCGCGCTCGCTTGCTACTCCCTTATCTGGCCGTCGCCGTAGATTATGAACTTCTGGGTGGTAAGCTCCTCAAGCCCCATCGGGCCGAACGCGTGTATCTTGGTGGTGGAGATGCCTATCTCGGCGCCGAGCCCCAGCTGGAACCCGTCGGAAAAACGCGTCGAGGCGTTGACAAGGACGGTGGAAGAGTTTACCTCGCTGATGAACCTCTGGGCGTTGGAATAGTCTTTCGTCACGATCGATTCGGTATGGAGCGACCCGTAGCGCGCCATGTGGTCTATCGCCTCGTCTATGGTATCTACGACCTTGACGGCCAGAATAAGGTCCAGATACTCCGCGGACCAGTCCTCCTCCTTCGCCTCTTTTATATCCTTGAGTATCGCAACCGTCCTGGCGCAACCGCGCAGCTCCACCCCGGCGTCCCTGTACTTCTTATACATGCCCGGCAGGAACCTGTCGGCAATGTTTTTGTGGACCAGGAGCGTTTCCATCGAGTTACATACGCCCGGCCTCTGGACCTTGGCGTTAAACGCGATATTTTCCGCCATCGAGAGGTCCGCGAACTCATCGACAAAGACATGGCAGACCCCCCTGTAGTGCTTGATGACCGGGATCCTGGAATTCTCCACGACGAACTTTATAAGCCCCTCGCCGCCTCTGGGGATTATAAGGTCGATATACTCCTCGAGCTTGAGCATCTCCAGTACGGCCTCACGCTCCACTACCGGTATCACCTGCACGGCTTTTGCGGGGACCCCCGCCGAGACGCAGGCGCCGTTTAAGACCTTCGCTATGGCCGTGTTTGAGTTTATAGCCTCGCTGCCGCCCCTCAGGACGACCGCGTTGCCGGACTTAAGGCATAACCCGGCGGCGTCCGCCGTCACATTCGGTCTCGACTCATAGATTATCCCGATGACGCCGATGGGGATACGCATCCGTCCGACCACGAGGCCGTTGGGCCTCTTCCACATCTTCGTGACCTCGCCTACGGGATCGGGCAGGGCCGCCACCTCACGCAGCCCGTTGGCCATGCCCGCGATGACCTTGTCGGAGAGGCTGAGTCTGTCTATCATCGCCTTCGTGAGGCCTTTTTGAACGGCCGCG
>JACRCH010000100.1 GCA_016219115.1 Deltaproteobacteria bacterium | reverse complement strand
CTCTTCCTCTTTTTCGGCTATGGGGGCGATACCCGTTATCTCCTCGTCTTTCTCGATATCCATGAGCTTTACGCCCTGGGTGTTTCTGCCGATGACCGAGACGAAGTTCATCGCTATCCTTATGATCTTGCCTACGCTCGTGGATATCATAAGCTCGTCGGTGTCCCTTACCTTGACGATACCCGCGACGGGGCCGTTCTTGTCGGTGATCTTTATGTTTATGATGCCGAGTCCGCCCCGGCCCTGGCCCCTGTACTCGGAAAAGCCCGTCCTTTTGCCGTACCCGCGCTCGGTCACGGTAAGAACGGTGGAACCCTCCTCGACGGTCTCCATGGAGACGACCCTGTCGTCGTCTGCGAGCTTTATGCCCTTTACGCCCCTTGCCTGGCGGCCCATCTCCCTTACCTCTTCCTCATTGAACCTTATCGCCTGCCCCAGGCGCGTGCCCAGGAATATGTCCATCTTGCCGTTCGTGAGGCGCGCGGCTATGAGGCTGTCGCCCTCATCGAGGCTTACGGCTATGAGGCCTCCGGAACGGATATTGGAGAAACTCATGAGGTCGGACTTCTTGATGACGCCCTGGGCCGTGGCCATTATTATGAAGTTGTCCTCGACGAACTCCCTTACGGGCAGGAACGCCGTTATATTCTCACCCTGCGCGACATTGAGGATGTTGACTATCGCCTTGCCCCTGGCGGCCCTTCCCGCCTGCGGGATGTCGTAGACCTTCAAGGAGTACGCCTTGCCCTTGTCCGTAAAAAAGAGGATGTAGCTGTGGGTGGAGGCGATGAAGAGGTTAGAGACAAAATCCTCCTCTTTGGTCGTCATGCCCATCTTGCCCTTGCCGCCCCTCCTCTGTATCTTAAAGAGGCTCGTGGGGTTTCTCTTTATGTAGCCGCCGTTGGTGATGGTGACGACCATGTCCTCTTCGGCTATGATGTCCTCAAGGGTGATCTCGCCGGCCTCCTCGACTATCTGGGTCCTCCTCTCGTCGGCGTATCTCTCTTTTATCTCCTTCAGTTCGTCGACGACGACTTCCATCAGGAGCTTTTCGCTGGCGAGTATCTCCTCAAGCGACGCTATAAGCTTGAGGACTTCCTTGTACTCCTCTATTATCTTGTCCCTCTCCAGGGCCGTCAGTCTCTGGAGCCTCATGTCGAGTATCGCCTGGGACTGGATCTCCGAGAGCTTGAAGTTCTTCATGAGGCCCGCCCTGGCTTCCTGCGGGCTCTTTGACGCCCTTATGAGCTTGATGACGGCGTCAAGGTTATCGAGCGCGATCTTGAGGCCCTCCAATATGTGGGCCCTCTCTTTAGCCTTCTTGAGGTCAAAGGCGGTCCTTCTGGCCACGACCTCTTTCCTGAACTTAACGAACTCCTTAAGCAGGCTGGAAAGCGGCAGCACCCTGGGCCGGCCGTTCACTATGGCGAGGTTGATGATGCCGAAAGAGGTCTTCATCTGGGTGTGGAGATAGAGGTTGTTCAGGATGACCTCGGCCACCTCGTCCCTCTTAAGCTCCACCACCACCCTCATCCCTTCGCGGTCCGACTCGTCCCTCACGTCCGAGATGCCCTCGATCTTTTTGTCCCTCACCAGGTCCGCGATGCTCTCGATGAGGCGCGCCTTGTTGACCATGTAGGGTATCTCGGTGATGACTATCGACTGGCGGTTGGTCCTGGGGTTCTTCTCGATAGACGCCTTGGCCCTGATCTGTATGACGCCCCTGCCGGTCTCGTAGGCGTCCCTTATGCCCTTTCTTCCGTTTATGAAGCCGCCGGTGGGGAAATCAGGCCCGGGGATGAGCTTCAGAAGCTCCTTTGTCCCGGCCTCCGGGTTCTTTATTATGCAGATGAGCGCGTCGATGACCTCCCCGAGGTTGTGCGGAGGCATGTTCGTGGCCATGCCGACGGCTATACCCGAGCTGCCGTTTACGAGCAGGTTGGGGAAGGCCGCCGGCATGACGACAGGCTCCTTTAAAGACTCGTCGTAGTTCGGCTGGAAATCGACCGTCTCTTTCTCGAGGTCCTTCAAAAGCTCGCCGGCCAGACGCGCCATTCTTACCTCGGTGTACCTCATGGCCGCAGGCGGGTCTCCGTCGACCGAGCCGAAGTTTCCCTGACCGTCGATCAAGGGGTGTCTTAAGGAAAAGCTCTGCACCATCCTCGTTATGGCGTCGTAGACGGCGGTGTCGCCGTGCGGGTGGTACTTACCTATGACGTCTCCGACGACGCGAGCGGACTTCTTGTAGGGCTTGTTCCACTCCACCCCCATCTCGTGCATCGCGAAGAGTATCCGCCTGTGGACCGGTTTCAGACCGTCTCTTACGTCCGGAAGCGCCCTGCCGACTATTACCGACATGGCGTAGTCCAGATAGGACTTCTTCATCTCGTCTTCTATATATACCGGTATCTGTTCGTGGGCCATGTCAGTCTTGTCACCTTTCAGTTATTCTGCGCGCGCTCTACCCCTCCCGCAACGGGACGGGGCTGGACGCTCTGCGCCGATTGAGATTCCGCGTATGATCCGGGAGCCGATGGGAATAAAAGCCCCGGAGGTCTCAGGCCGTTAACTAAATTAATATTTTATAATACTTAAAGTGAGAAGGTCCTGTCAAGGGTATAAAACCCGGAGTAATTTACTTGATGACATCCGCCCCCTTTTTTGTTAGTCTTACTGCTTAAAAACTTTTTCCGAGACCCTCTTATTGCCTGTAAATTCCCAAATTATCTTTGTATTCCGGGGACTTTTAGAATTAATCGATTCATTTTAGCGGAGGATTGTTTATGGCTAAAAAGTATGTGTACTTCTTCGGAGACGGCAGGGCCGAGGGCAAGGGTGACATGAAAGACCTCCTCGGCGGCAAAGGCGCGGGACTCGCCGAGATGACCAACATCGGGCTTCCGGTGCCAGCCGGCTTTACCATCACCACAGAGGTCTGCGACTACTACTATAAAGACACCAGGAAGTACCCCCGCGGCTTCCATGCCGAGGTCGAAAAAAACTTGAGAAGGCTGGAGAGGCTCGCCGGCAAAAAGCTCGGCGACCCCGAGGACCCGCTCCTTGTCTCCGTAAGATCGGGAGCGGCGCGCTCGATGCCCGGCATGATGGAGACGGTCCTGAACCTCGGGCTTAACGACAGGAGCGTGGAGGGGCTCGCCAGGAAGACCTCCAACAGAAGGTTCGCCATGGACGCATACAGGCGTTTCATCGTCATGTACGGCTCCACGGCCATGGGGATCCCCAGGGCCAAGTTCGACTACGAGTTCGACGACGTAAAAGAGCGGGTCACAAGGACAAGGCTCAACAACAGGACGCGCCCGGTGCTCGACACCGATGTGAACGAGGATGAGCTGGCTCTGCTGATCCCGCGCTTGAAGGCCGTCTACACGGAGAATACCGGCAAGGACTTCCCGCAGGACCCCGGCGTGCAGCTCGAGGGCGCCATAGACGCCGTCATAGGCTCATGGATGGCCGAGAAGGCCGTCACATACAGAAGGGTCGAAAAGATCACGGGGCTCAAGGGCACGGCAGTGAACATCGTGCAGATGGTATTCGGCAACATGGGCGACAACTCCGGCACCGGCGTATGCTTCACCAGGGAACCCAACACCGGGGAGAACATATTCTACGGCGACCTGCTGATGAACGCGCAGGGCGAGGACGTCGTGGCGGGCATCAGGACCCCGATACACCTGAGCGACCTCGGGCACATCATGCCGAGTGTTTACAGGCAGCTGACCGAAGTGAGGACAAAGCTGGAAAAGCATTACAAGGAGATGCAGGACATAGAGTTCACGATCGAGAACGGGAAACTGTACATACTGCAATGCAGGACCGGAAAACGCTCTCCGCACGCGGCCTTCAAGATAGCCGTGGACATGGTGAAGGAAAAGCTCATCACCAAAAAAGACGCCCTCTTGAGGCTTACGGACAAGGACATCGAAGGACTCTTCTACCCCGTAGTAGACCCGCACATCAAACAGGACGACCTTAAAAAGAACCTCTTCGCCTCAGGCATAGCCGCCGTACCAGGGGCCGCCGCCGGACAGGTCGTATTTTCGGCCAAGGACGCCGAGGACTGGACCGCCGAGGGAAAAAATGTCATCCTTGTAAGAAAGGAGACGAGCCCCGAGGACGTCGGGGGCATGCACGCCGCCAGGGGCATACTGACGGCCACGGGCGGCAAGACCTCTCACGCGGCGGTGGTGGCCAGAGGATGGGGCAAGTGCTGCATAGTGGGCTGCGAGGACCTTCTTATAGACTATGCCAACAAGACCGTCTCGGTAGGCCGTACCGTCATAAAAGAGGGCGAGGAGATAACGATAAACGGCTCCACCGGCGAGGTCTTCAGGACCGCGCTGCCTCTGAAGAAACCCGAGCTCCCGGACGCCTACAACACCCTCATGAAGTGGGCCGACGAGTTCAGGGAGATCAAGGTAAGGACCAATGTCGACACCCCCTACGACGCCGAGAACTCCATAAGGCTAGGCGCCGAGGGCATAGGACTCTGCAGGACCGAGCACATGTTCTTCGATACCGACGAGCGGAGAATCGCGATACAGAAGATGATCATCGCCGAGGACGAGGAGACGCGCAAAAGCTCCCTCGACGAGCTCCTGCCCTTCCAGAGGAAGGACTTCGTCGGGATACTCCGGGCGATGGACAACAAACCCGTTACGATACGCCTCATCGACCCGCCGCTCCACGAGTTCGTGCCGCACACCGAAAACGACCAGAAACACCTTGCCCAGAGGCTTGAGCTGCCTTTCCACCATGTAAAAAGAAGGATAGACAGGCTCCATGAGGCCAACCCGATGCTCGGACACAGGGGCTCCAGGCTTCTGATCACCTACCCGGAGATACTCGACATGCAGGTAAGAGCGATCATGGAGGCGGCCTGCGAGTGCAAGAAGAAGAAGATAAAGGTCTTCCCCGAGATAATGCTCCCGCTCATCATAGACGCGAAGGAGCTTAAGGTGCTGGCCGACAGGGCGCGCGCCGTGGCCGATGCCGTGATGAAGGAGATGGGGGTGAAGATAAACTACCTCATCGGGACGATGATCGAGGTCCCCAGGGCCGCCCTCCTGGCCGACCGGATCGCGCAGGAGGCCGAGTTCTTCTCGTTCGGCACGAACGACCTCACTCAGATGACGCTCGGCATGTCCAGAGACGACGCCGGAAGGTTCCTGCCGGACTATGTCGATGAGAAGAAATCCGGCGTCCTGAAGAGCGACCCGTTCCAGTCACTCGACCAGGACGGGGTCGGGCTCCTTATAAAGATGGCGATCGACAAGGGCAGGAAGGTAAAGAAGAAGCTCAAGATCGGGATATGCGGAGAGCACGGCGGGGACCCGTCCTCCGTGGAGTTCTGCCACAGGAACAAGTTCGACTACGTCTCATGCTCCCCGTTCAGGGTGCCGATAGCGCGGCTTGCCGCGGCGCAGGCCGCCATCAAGTACTCCAGAAAGAAATAAGAAGAGCCGCTTCCATGGAGACGCAATAGACCCCCCTTCTCCCGGAAGAGGAGAGGGGGGGTCTCGTTAAGACGGCATCCCGCACGAGGCCGTCTTTTTTTATTCTCCCCGATGCACGGTATCGAAACCTCCCCGTGGGCCTTCGAGGATTTACCTGCTGACAACCCGCGGCCCTGTTATCACCGCAAGCCCATTACAGTGCGCTTAAGCGCGCCCGGCCGCCGGGTATGACCTTTTTTTCGTGCGTTTTAACCCGGTGTAAACCCCCTCTGCCCGTAGTGCCTGGATTTCGCCATTTATCTACATGTAGTGTTTTGGTATTATTTTTTATACTTTCTATAGTGTGATTTTTACTTTACAAACCCTCTAAACTTTGTTACGATTTGTGGCCAATACCACAGGGGAAGCGGATGAAGATAAAAAGACTTACAATTCACGGTTTCAAATCCTTCGTCGATAAAGTCTCGCTGAATTTCTCCGTCGGCACCTCGGCCGTCATCGGCCCGAACGGGTGCGGGAAGAGCAATATAGTCGACTCCATCAGGTGGGTTCTCGGAGAGCAGAACGCAAGGCATCTTCGCGGCAAGCACATGGAAGACGTCATCTTCAACGGGAGCGACTCCAGAAAACCGCTCGGCATGGCCGAGGTAGTGCTCACATTCTCCAACGACAGCGGCACGGCCCCCTCCAAATTCGTTGGCTTCACGGAAATAGAGATCGCAAGACGCCTTTACAGGTCAGGCGAGAGCGAATACTACATCAACAAGGTCCCTTCAAGGCTGCGCGACATAGTAGACCTCTTCACCGACACCGGCATCGGCTCAAGGGCGTACTCCATCATAGAACAGGGCCAGGTCGGCTGGCTCATCAACGCCAAGCCCGAAGAGAGAAGGGTGATCTTCGAAGAGGCGGCCGGCATAAACAAGTTCAAGCACAAGAAGGAAGCCGCTCTTCGGAGGCTCGAGGCGACAAAAGAGAACCTCACAAGGGTATCCGACATCATAAGCGAGGTAAAACGCCAGTTGAACTCCCTGAACCGTCAGGCTAAGAAGGCCGAGCGGTACAAGGCTCTGCGCGATGAATTTCAGGCTGTAGACCTGCGCCTCTCAACCCTGGAGTTCCGGAGGATGAAAGAAGGGCTCGATGACCTCGTCAGACGGCTTGAGGAGATAAAGGACCAGGAGATCGCCTTTTCAAACCGGATAACCGCGCAGGAGGCCATGGCCGATTCGGTGAAGGTCGAGCACATAGAGGCCGAAAACGCCTTCAGGGCCGTAAGGGATAAGGTCTTCGAGCTTGAAAAGCTCATCGGGAACGAGGAACGCGCGAGCGAACTCGCGCACGTCCGGATAGACGAGCTTACAAGGACCGAAGAGAGGCTTACGGAAGAGATAGAGGACCTCAAGAAAAGCAAGGCCGACTCCATAGAGCTCATAGACCACCTCAGGGGCTCGCTGACCGACCTCGCCTCCATGATAGCGGGCGAGAGCGGAAAACTGAACGAGAACACGCGGCTCCTTGAGGCACTTGTGGCCGAGCTGAAGTCCAAGGAAGAATCCGAGCGCACAGAAAAGGCGGAGACCTTAAAGGCCGTAACGCGCCTCACCGATATCAGGCACTCCATACAGACGCTCCTCAGGGATTCGGAGAATTTAAGGGTCAGAGAGGCGCGGGCCGCCTCAGAAAAGGAAGAGGTCTTGAGGGCCATAGCCGCGAAAGAGGATCCCTTGAGGGCTGTACGCGCGTATATAGGCTCCTCGGCGGAGAAGAAGAGCTCGATAGAGGCCGAGCTTAAGTCCATCAGGGAACGCCTTGAAGCCCTTGAGTCCTCCAGGGCCGCGAGCGTTGAAGCGTTCAACGGACTTAAAGACGAATACTCCAGGGCTTCGGCGATGCTTACGACCCTTGAGGAGATGGAGAAGAACTTCGAGAACATCAAGGGCGGCGCCAAAGCCATCATGCTCAAGGGCGAGAGGGGCGGGGTCCACGGCCTCATAGCCGATGTGATAGAGGCGAACCCCGGATACGAGAAGGCCGTCGAGGCCGTCATGGGCGACAGGCTCCAGTACATAATAGTCGAGAGCCAGAGGGCCGGAGTGGAGGCCATTGAGTACCTGAAGGCCAACTCCGGCGGCAGGGGCTCGTTCATTCCGGTAAAGGACTTGAGGGCCTCGGCGAACCCGGTGGCGGTCGCCGGCGGCATGCGGTTTTCGGGGGCCAAAGAGCTCATCTCCGAGATAAGGATAAAGGACGGGTACGAGACGATCGTAAACTACCTCATCGGGGACACCCTCATAGTGGATGACCTCGCGGCGGCCCTTGACGTCTGGAAAGAACAGGGGGCCTACAAGACCATAGTCACCCTCGACGGGGACGTCATAGACCCGCAGGGCATAATAACCGGAGGGGCCGCAAGCGGCTCGGAAAGCGGCATACTCCAGAAGAAAAACGAGATTAAAAAGATAAGGACAAGGGTGGCCGAGCTTCAGGGGAAGTTAAGCGCCGTCGAGGCCGAGGTCAAGGAGACCGAAGAGGGGCTCCGCTCGACGAAGGCGGCCATAGAAGACTGCAGGGACCGGCTCCACGCCGCCGACATAGAGAAGGTAAACCTGGAGAGCGAGCTCAAGAGGCACGAAGAAGAGTTCGCAAGGCTTGCCAGGACTCGCGATACCCTCGCCTCGGACATCGTCGAGGCCGCGAAAAGGCTCTCCGAGATATCCGTCAGGAAGGACTCCCTCTCCTCCGAAAGAGAGGCGCTTGAGAAGTCCGTATCCGAAAGGGAAGGCCGCAGCCGAGCGCTTGCCGGAGAGATATCCGGACTTGCCGCGAAGAAGGAGGCCCTTAACCAGGTCGTCACCGAAATCAGGGTCACCCTCGCGCAGACAAAAGAGCGTCACGGGTCGCTGGCAAAACAGGTCGCTGAAAAAGAGCGCTCCATCGAGGAGACCGACAGAAGACTGGAGCTTAAAAAGGCGGAGATAGAGCGCGGCAGGAAAGAGTCCGCCGAGAAGACCGAACAGGTGAACTCCGTCAAGGAGAGGCTTGAGAGGCTTTTAGGGGAAACAGAGGGGGTAAAGAGGCTCGAGGTCGAAAAGACGGAGCTTTTGACAGAGCTCTCCGAGAAGATAAAGGGGATAGAGGCCGAGTTTAAGGAATTGAAATCGGCCTACTCCGAATCGCAGGAATTGAAGGGCGAGCTTACGATAGAGCTTAAGGAGACGGAGCTTTCCATCGGGAACCTCAAAGAGAAGATATTGGAGAAGTACTCTACCGACATCTCGACCTACAGGAACGAAACATCCGAGAATGAAGCCGGACCCGACATAAGCTCTCTGGAAGCGCGGAAAAACGACTTACGCGAGAAGATCGCCTCCCTCGGCGAGGTCAGCCTTTCGGCCCTCGAGGAGTACGCCGACCTTGAAAGAAGGCACCAGTTCCTCATCGACCAGCAGACGGACTTGAACAGTTCCGTAGAGGCCCTCATGTCCGCCATAACGAGGATAAACAGGACCACGAGGGAGAAGTTCAAGACGACCTTCGAGGAGATAAACAACAAGTTCCAGGAGACCTTCCCGAGGTTTTTTGCCGGCGGCAAGGCGGAGCTCAGGCTCACGGACGACGGCGACATACTCGACGCCGGAGTAGAGATCGCGGCGCAGCCGCCCGGAAAGAGGCTTCAGAACATAACGCTTCTTTCCGGAGGAGAGAAGGCGTTGACCGCCACGGCCCTCATATTCGCCATCTTCCTCATAAAGCCGAGCCCGTTCTGCCTCCTCGACGAGGTCGACGCGCCGCTTGACGAGGCGAACATCGACAGGTTCAACTCTTTCGTCCACGACATGGCGCGGCTGAGCCAGTTCATGCTCATAACGCACAACAAGAAGACGATGGAGATGGCCGACACGCTCTACGGCATAACGATGGAAGAGCCGGGGGTGTCGAAGGTAATATCTGTAAAGTTCTGAATACAACGGCCCCGAGCGGGGCCGTTGTATTCAGCAGGTCAACACTGTAAAAGTCGAGTCTCTCTCATGCCGTTTAAAGCCATATTACAGGACCTGGCGCTAAAAGCCGGAGCGACCGGCGCGATAATGCTCGACCGGGAAGGCGAGGTCGTAGCCTCCTGCGCGCAAAACGACTCGCTCCAGATAGACCTCATCGGCGCCCATCACGGCATAATACTCAATATAATACAGGACGCCTCGACGAGAAGCGACTTCCCGGAAGTCAGCTCGGTCTCCATATCAACCGACAGCGCAAAACTCTCCATCTCTTCAATCAAAGAGGGCTACTACCTCGTAGTGGCGCTTGAGAAGAGACGCCCCATCGGAAAAACCCTCTTCGAGTCGAGACGGGCCATAAAGAAGATAGAAGAGGAGATGGGTTAAAACTACTCTCTACCCCACTACGCCTTCCGGTTAAGCCTTCGGTCTTCCAGCCGCCAAACTAAATACAGCGATTTTTCCTGTTCCTAACAACCTCTTAATCACAAAATTCCCTGTAGCATGGTAGGTTGGGTTAGCGAAGCGTAACCCAACAGTTTTCACCCTTATTAAAAATAACCCTCAACCTCCCCGCTTCCCGTTGCATCGGAAGAGCGCAACGGGAGCCCAGCCCTCCCATCAAGGGCGGAAAGCGGCCAGAACCCTACCTCCAAGAACCGCACGGCAGTGCGGAAAAAACTCTTGAGCAAAGTGATAAAAATAAAAAAAGGGGGGCCCGTTCGGGGCTCCCTTTGAAGGTTCGCTCTGCCGGTGTCTCTTATCTCGTCCAGTCCTCTATCCAGCTCTTCTTGTCCCGGTCGCTCCACTTCTTCCAGTCTCCGCGGAGCATCGCCTTTCTGACGGCGTCCCTGGCTTCGCTCTCCCCTATCTTCTTGTATATTATCAATATCTGCCTCGGCTCGATCATGTCCGGGGCGCTTATCTTCGATACGTTGTACCTGTAGAGGAGCGGCCACATGAAGGGGTTGTTGTAGACATCTTTCCTGCCGGCTATCCTCCAGAGGCTGTCGCCCCTCTTCACTATGTAGAACCCGAGCACGTCCTCTATGGACATGAGCCGTACTATCTCTTCGGGCTTTACCTCGCCGTTCATGAGCTTCTCGGCGATCTTGCCCTTAAGGTCGTTGAAGGCGTTACGCAAAGCGCCCAGGTCCTTGATGTCCTTGAACTCCACACCGCCCTGCCTCAGGGCCTCCGCTTCCTTGCCGACCCTTGTGACATCGAGTTCAAGGGCCTTTCTCGCCTCCCTCTCCTTCTCAAGGTTTGCGCGGGTCTCTTCGAGCGCCCTCTTAAGCTCTTCGATAGCCGCGCCCGACGAACCGCTTACCTTCTCGTTCTCGTACAGACGGGCCTCGAGTACCTTCCTTGACTCCGTCTCGGAGATGAGCTTTTCCTCTATCGTCTTTTTCACGCGCCTTAGCTCGTCTATCGCGGCCTCGCCCGAAGCCTTAGCGGCCTCGGCTTCGCTTAAGCGGGTCTCGAGCGTCTTTCTCGCCCCGGCCTCTGAATTGAGTCTGGCCCCGGTCTCTTCCTTCTCAAGCGCGGCCTGCTTCATCGCCGCCTCTCCGGCGGCCCTGGCGGTCTGCGCCTCCTTAAGCCGGGCCTCAAGGATTGATCTCGCCTGTACGGCCGCCCTGAGCTTCGCCTCGCTCTCTTCCCTGGCGAGCTTGAGGGCCTCTACGGCCACGGTGTCTCCACCCTTGACCGTCTGCCGGTCGTTAAGCTGCTTCTCAAGCTCCTTGTTCCTGGCGTTAAGTTCCTCGGCCATATAGCGCGCCGCGTCGGCCCGGGCGATAGCCTGCTCGGCATCCTTTATCCTGTCCTCAAGCTCGGCGTTCCTCTGGTTTAATTTTTCGAGCACGGCCCCGGAGGACTGGGTCCTGGCCAGAGTCACCTCGGCGTCTTTAAGTTTGGAGGCGAGTTCCCTGTTCTCGGATATAATGCTTTCGGCCTGCGTCCTGGCGGCCTCTGACCGCGCTAAAGCAAGCTCGGCCTTTTTAAGGCCCATCTCAAGCTCGGCGTTCTTTTCGATCAGCTTCCGTGCGACATAATTGGCGGCCTTTCCCTGAAGGTCCACAAGGCCCGCCTCCTTGAGCTTCGCCTCGAGCTCGGCGTTCTTCGCTATAAGGTCCTTTGCCATCTCGTTGGCGGCGTCGGCCTTCGCGAACGCTATCTGCGACTCCTTGAGTCTGGCCTCGAGGTCCCTGTTCTTCGCCACAAGCCCTTCGGACCTCCCGCGGAGCTCCTCAAGCTCGGCACGGGCCTTGTCCTCTGAGTTCTTCTTCGTCTCCTCGGCCTCTTTGAGCTTCGCCTCAAGGCCAAAGAGCTTCTTGTTGAACTCCTCGCTCACTACCACGGAGTCGGGGGCAACAAGCTTTTTCTGGGCCTCGAACGCCTTTCTGATATCCTCTTCCCGGCTTCTCGCCCTGTTGAGGTCTTCGGTCAAAGAGGCTATCTTCTCGGCGCTCCCGGCGGCCTCTTTACGGAGATTATCCTTCTCGGCCTTTATCCCCGCTATCTCGCCTTCGAGCGAGACTATCGCCTGCCGGCCCTCGTCCACCTTCTTTTCAGCCTCGTCCCTGGAGCGCTCAAGCCCGGCAGCCGTCACGGCGGCGGCCTCGACCGCGGCCGGTTCCCCGGCGGCCTTGCTGATCGGCACTTCCTTTACTGCATCGGTTGCGGACTTGGCCGAGACAACGGACGCCTCGGCCTCTTTAAGCCTCGTCTCAAGAAGTTCTCTCGCCTCTCTTTCCTTCTTCAGCTTTAGCTCGGCGTCCTGCCTGGCTTCCTCCTGCGACTTGAGGGAGTCCTCTATCGCCTTCCTGGACTTCTCCATCTCCTTGAATTTGCGCTCAAGCTCCAGGCTCTTGGCGGAGATCTCCTCGGCACGGGCCCTGGCAAGCTCGGCCTGAGTCCACGCGGCCTCGGCCTTCTTTCTCGCCTCTTCCTCAAGCTTCAGGCGGGTCTCCGCCTCAAACCTCTTCTTCGCCTCTTCTATGGCCGCGAGCTTCGCCTCAAGTTCGGCTATCTCCTTTTTGGCCTTCGCCTCTACCTCGGCCCTTATCCTTTCACGCTCTTTTTCGATATCGGGCACGACGCCGCCCGGGGCCGTCGTCACCGCGGCCTCAGCCAGCCTTTTCTGCCTCTCCTCAAGCGCCAGCGCCCTTTCAAGCTTCTTCTTTTCCGCCAGCTCGGCCTTGAGTTTGCTCTCGAGGTCCTTCAACATCTCGGCGTCTTTTTCCGTCTGCTGTTTGGCAAGGGTGATCTCCCTTTCCAACTGCATCTTGTTGGTCTTTGTCTCGGTGACCTTTTCCTCGAGCCTTGCCTGCTCCTTATCCCCGGATATCCAGGATAATGAGAGCGAGAACAATAAAAATACTCCTATGATTACGCCTACGCCGCCCATGGCATACCCCTGTTGTCTTTTAAAAACTTCACCCGGTGTTGACCTGCCCTTAACAAAGTGGCAAAATTATAACCTAAAATACCTTTATTTTCAATGCAAAAAACCAGCAAAAACATTTCTTGGCTGCCCCCCAAACCTCGTTCGTATCATCAAGAAGACCCCTTTAAGCACCCTTGACGGCCTCATGCCTGGAAGACGGGGAATTGCCTGAGAGATGGTTTTCCAGATAATTATAGATTTTAAAAATTAAAATCAAACTGCGCCTTTTATTAAAACAACTTAATCCGAGAAGCTTTGCTTATCCGCAATCACCCGGCTCACTCGCTTTTGCCTCGTGCAAACCGCTCTTCATTCACTACCTTAAAGCCCTATCCCGGGACCCCCGTAACGGTGTTATTAAAGGCCGGGTCTTTCCCCTCTCTTTTTTTTCACCTGCCCCATGCCAAAAGAGCCTGGAGAGCCGAAAAGTACCGGAAATGAGTATTTCTTCTTGACTTTTCATGCCTACTTCAGTAAAGGTATATTTGTTTTTTGGGGGATATACTTTTTGCCCTGTGTAAAATTTTATTATTTTTTGCGGGTCTCGCCGCATGGAAAGAGGGGTTGGGTCTTAGATGAAAAAAGGCTCTATAGCGCCGGGCTCCAGGGTAGCCGGAGTCATAGTCGGAAAGGTCACGGACTCGACCGTCAAAAAGGCTCTGCGGGACGGCGCCGACATCCTGGAGCTCCGTGTAGATACTTTCGAAGACAGAGACCCGGAGCGCCTTAAAAAAACCATAAAGACCATCCACGGCCGCCTTCCCCTCCTTATAACCGTCAGAAGCATGAAGGAAGGGGGCCGTAACCCTATTTCCGATAAAAAAAGGGTCGATATCTTTGAAGCTCTGATGCCTTTTGCCGATATGATTGATATAGAGTTGAGTTCCGGCGGGATACTCAAAAATGTGGTAAGCTCTGCCAGGAGGCACCGAAAACAGGTCATTATCTCCTACCATGATTTTAAATCCACGCCCGGGGTCAAAGTCCTTCGGGAGATCGTTAAAAAGGGGATCAGAAACGGCGGGGAGATCGTGAAAGTCGCGACCCTCGTCAAGGGTCCTGAAGACCTTAGAAATCTTGCCAGGATACTTTCTGATTTCAATAATTTGATAGTCATAGGAATGGGGGAGAAGGGCGCGGCTTCACGGGTCTTCTTCCCGATGCTCGGCTCTCTTCTCACATACGGCTCCATTGCCGGCAGCACAGCTCCGGGCCAGCTTACGCTCAAGGATATCAAGAAAGAATTGAGGCGCTACGGCTTTTAATATTTCCTTCGGGTTGAACGGGTGTGCCACTCCGCAATCCCGTCGCTTTAGCGGCGGGTCAAGGCTGGCAAATACAAATGATCTTTCCATGCCATTAAAATTCTCCGCAATTCATGGCGGAGAATTTTAATTAAGCGCGGCTTGCCGCGTATATAAAAACAGACCTCCCTTCGGGAAACCCCGCTGGCAAGGCTTCCGGGGCGGTTCATCGGTCTTACCCGCGCGGATTTTTTTCGCCCTGTTGACAACGGAGTGAGTCTGTGCGTAAATAATGATTCTTTTGCGAAAGTCTCGCTGATCAAAAACTATTTTTTCGGAGGTAAAGATGACGGTAAGGGTCGCAATAAACGGTTTTGGCCGAATCGGAAGGAATGTCCTGAGGGCTTCGTTCAGGAACAAGGATATAGAGTTCGTCGCCATAAACGATATCACTGACGCGGCCACCCTTGCCCATCTCCTCAAATACGACTCTGTCTTCGGAAAGATCGACGCCGACGTGAAGGCCACTGACAACTCCCTGACACTTAACGGGAAAGAGATCAGGATAGTGGCTGAGAGGGACCCGGCAAAGCTCCCCTGGAAGGAGATGGGGGTCGACATAGCGCTTGAGTGCACCGGGCTTTTCACGAACCGCGAAAAGGCCGAAGGGCATCTTACGGCGGGGGCCAGGAGGGTCATCATCTCCGCTCCGGCCAAAAACGAAGATATAACGATATGCATGGGCGTAAACCACGAAAAGTATAACCCGGCTAAAGACCGTATAATATCGAACGCCTCATGCACGACGAACTGTCTGGCGCCTGTGGCCAAGGTCCTCCACGAAAAGGTCGGGATCGTAAAGGGCCTTATGACGACCGTGCATGCCTACACGAACGACCAGAAGATACTCGACCTGCCGCACAAGGACTTGAGAAGGGCCCGCGCCGCCGCGCTCTCCATGATACCGACCTCCACCGGGGCCGCAAAGGCCGTCTCCCTGGTATTGCCCGAGCTCAAGGGCAAACTTGACGGCCTGGCCGTAAGGGTGCCTGTACCGACGGTATCGCTTGTGGACCTTGTGGTCGAGGTTGAAAGGCCGACAACGGCGGAGGAACTGAACGCCGCCTTCAGGGAAGCCTCGCAGGGCAAGCTAAAGGGCATACTTGAGTACTGCGACGAGGAGTGCGTGTCGGTGGACTTCAAGGCGAACCCGCATTCTTCCATCCTCGACGCCCCATCCACCAAGGTCATAGGCGGGAACCTCGTCAAGGTGCTTTCGTGGTACGACAACGAATGGGGTTTCTCCAGCAGGATGAGAGACCTAGTCCTCTATATGGCCTCAAAGGGCATATAAGCCCTCGGGCGGCTGAAACAACGGAGGTTCCGGTTAGTCAGGAAACAGATACAGGGCAAGGACAACGCTTTTTTTCGGAGGTGGGATATTGGATAAAGGTCTTAAGTGCATTGACGAGATATCCCTTAAAGGCAAGAAGGTGCTTATCAGGGTCGACTTCAACGTCCCCCTCGATGACAACCAGAACATAACCGACGACACCCGCATAAGAAGCGTTCTGCCTACGATCAACTACGCCCTCGACGAGAACGCAAAGGTGATACTCGCCTCGCACCTGGGCAGACCCAAAGGCAAGAGGATCCCGGAGATGAGCCTGGCGCCTATCGCCAAAAGGCTCGGCAGGCTGCTGGAAAAAGATATAACGCTCGCCCCGGACTCTATCGGCGAAGAGACCAAAAAGGCAGTGGACGCCATGAAGCCGGGCGACGTGTTGCTCCTTGAGAACCTCAGGTTCCATCCCGAAGAGGAGAAAAACGACCAGGAGTTCGGCAAGAAACTCGGGGAGATGGCCGATGTCTACATAAACGACGCCTTCGCCATGGCCCACAGGGCCCACTCATCGAACGTCGCCATAACGAACTATGTAAAGGAGTTCGGTGCCGGCTTCCTTATGAAAAAGGAGCTCACCTACTTCTCGATGGCCATGGAAAAACCCACCCGGCCGCTGGTCGCGATCATCGGCGGCAAGAAGGTATCGGACAAGGTCGGGGTGCTCTCAAGCCTGTGCGACCGCGTCGACAAGCTCATCATAGGCGGGGGCATGGCCCTTACCTTCTTCAAGGCACTCGGCTACGAGGTCGGCAACTCTTTCTGCGAAAACGACGCCCTGGAGACGGCCAGGCAGGTCATCGAAAAGGCGCGGGAGAAAAAAATCAAGCTCTACATGCCGGTCGACTTCGTCGTGGCCGACAAGTTCAGCCCCGAGGCCGAGACCAAGGTCGTGACCTACCAGGAGATACCCAAAGACTGGATGGCGCTCGATATCGGCCCCGCTACGGTCACCCTCTTTACCGAGGCGATACAGAACGCCAAGACCATCATCTGGAACGGCCCCATGGGGGTCTTCGAGATAGACGCCTTCAGCAGAGGCACCTTCGCCCTTGTCACAAGCGTGGCGAACACCTACGCCATGACGATAGTCGGCGGGGGAGACACCGACGTCGCGGTGCACAGGGCGGGCGAGTACGCCAAGATGAGCTACATATCCACGGGCGGCGGGGCCTTCCTCGAAATCTTGAAGGGCGTGGAGCTGCCGGGCATAGCCGCGCTAAGGCACAAGAAGGGCGGCAAGGCCGCCGCGAGCATTTAGCGGGACATATTTTTTACCCGCCGTCAGCCAGGACTTTTTTATTAAGAGGCCCTCTTTCATCGGCCTTTCAGACCCGGGCCCGTCAAGCGGCCCGCTAACCCGGGGTGGAGGAATATGCGACCTCTAATAGCAGGCAACTGGAAGATGAATACCGTTATCCACGACGGCGTGGACCTGGTATTGAAGCTCAGGGACCTAATAAAAGGGGTAGATGAGACCGATATAGTCATCGCCCCGCCTTTTACCTCGATATACCACCTCAAGCACCTTATCGCCGACAGCCCCATAAAGCTCGCGGCGCAGAACATCTTCTGGGAGAAGAAAGGCGCCTATACCGGCGAGGTCTCCGGCGCCATGATAAAGGACGCCGGATGCCAGTTCGTCATAATAGGCCATTCGGAAAGAAGGGAGTACTTCAAGGAGACCGACGAGACGGTAAACAAGAAGACGCTGGCCGCCCTCAAGGAGGGCTTGAAGCCGATAGTCTGCGTAGGCGAGACACTCGACGAGAAAGAGAGCGGCAAGACCCTCCGGAAGGTGACGCTCCAGGTAAGAAACGCCTTAAAGGGGCTTGGCGGGGCGGCCATGAGGGATATAACCGTGGCTTATGAGCCTATCTGGGCGATAGGCACCGGCCTCAACGCCTCACCGCAGGAGGCCGAGGAGGTCCACAACTCCATACGGGAGCTGCTCTACGAGCTCTTCGGCCTGGACGCCGTCAAGGATGTGCGCATCATATACGGCGGGAGCGTGAAGCCTGACAACATCGACAGCCTCATGGCTCAGCCGAATATCGACGGCGCGCTTGTAGGCGGAGCGAGCCTCAAGGCAGAGGACTTCGCCAGGATCGTAAAGTTCCAGCCCATCTAAAACAGGCGTAAAACAAGGTACTGGAATGAATGGGTGTGCCACTCCTTGACCCGTCGCTTTAGCGGCGGGTCAAGGAGTGGCAAATACAAATGATCTTCCATACCATCAAAATTCTCCGTCATTCATGGCGGAGAATTTTAATCTCCCCGCAACAAGCCGCGTGGAACGCGCCCGCGACGCATTTTCAAATGACGGAAATTCCGTTTTTCGCTTGCTTTTTTTTAATAAATAAGTAAAATATTATATTCGGCCTGAACCGCTCGGTATGTCAGGCCGCAGAATCGTTTAAAACTCCCTCTAAAAACCTTTAAAAACAGGGTCTTCAGAGGGGTTTGTCATATTTTATCCCGGAGGCGTTATGTACACTGCCGTAGTAGTAATCCAGCTTATAGTTAGTATCGTCATGATAATAGCGGTGCTCCTTCAGGTCGGCAAGGGCGCCACGATGGGCTCGACTTTCGGCGGGGGTTCTTCAAGCCAGACGGTCTTCGGCAGCGCTGGCCCGGCCACGCTTCTGGCGAAGATCACTTGGGTATGCCTCGTAATATTCCTCATATCATCGGTCTACCTTACGCATCTTTCGGCGAGTGCGAAGAAGTCTTCGATAATGAGCTCCGTGCCCGCGCTCACCGCTCCGGCCAAGACCCCTGAGCAAGGCGCGGCGGCCACGAAGGCGGCGGTCTCCCCGGCTGCCCTGCCTTCAGGGCCCCAGAGCGCCACACCGGCTGGAAAGTCCCCTGCGACGGCGACCCCGGCCGGGAAGGCCCCGGAAATTCCGGCCGCCAGCAAGCAGTGAGAGGCTTTGTTCGCCTGAAAAACGCTTAAAATCAGTAATACCTTGACTTGACTCAAGGCTTCATGTTAGATAGAGAGGATGATTGAAGAATCCCTCCATAAATGACGGGGATTCTTCACGGCAAGGTGCCTGTCATTTTCATAGCTCGCCTTGACCCGCCTCTGTAGCGGCGGGTTTGCGGTGAGCACCCGTTCAAGATGCCGCCCCTTAGGGCGGCAT
This sequence comes from Deltaproteobacteria bacterium, assembly GCA_016219115.1. Classification (GTDB taxonomy): domain Bacteria; phylum Desulfobacterota; class GWC2-55-46; order GWC2-55-46; family GWC2-55-46; genus JACRCH01. Next base: position 319 of record JACRCH010000100.1, on the reverse strand, counting down.
TGGTTTGATAAGCGGAGTTTAACCCTCACCGGTCCGGAGCCCCAGTGGTTCTTGACCGTTTGAAAGATCGGGCGGCCTTCTCCCCGGCGGCCCGAAAAGTCGTACTCGCAGCACACTGTCCAAAGCCGAAGTGGTGGAATTGGTAGACACGCCATCTTGAGGGGGTGGTGGGGAGACCCGTGGGGGTTCGAGTCCCCCCTTCGGCACCAAAATTAAAAAAACCGGCCATTCAGGCCGGTTTTTTAATTTGATATCTGATGCGGGGACTCGAACGGCGCTTTTGCGCCGAGCGATAAGCGAGGAAGAGGCCTTTCGGGAG
>JACRCH010000099.1 GCA_016219115.1 Deltaproteobacteria bacterium | reverse complement strand
CGGGGTGGTTCATCAGGCCCTTGTCCGTCCTGTTTTCAACTACCATACATTAAGGAGACATATACCGTGAGCTTAAGATCCGATATCACGAAGGATATCACCGCCGCGATGAAGGCGGGCGAAAAGGAGAAACTTTCAACGATCAGGATGTTGCTGAGCGCCGCCAAGTACAAGGAGATCGACCTCAAGAGGGAGCTTAACGACGAGGAGTTCCAGCAGGTGGCCTCCACGCTCATACGCCAGCGGCAGGACTCCATCGAGCAGTTCGTAAAGGGCGGCAGGCAGGAACTCGCCGACAAGGAACAGAGGGAGATAGAGTTCATCAAGGTCTACCTGCCGGCGCAGCTTACGCCCGACGAGATACGCGCGATAGTGAAGAAGGCGGCCGCGGAGACCGCGGCCTCGGGCGCCAAAGACATTGGCAAGCTCATGAAGGCCGTAATGCCGCATGTAAAGGGCAAGGCCGACGGCAAGCTCGTAAACGACATAGTCAAGGAAGCGCTCGGCGCTTAAGCCGGCTCCGCGCTAAAGACCACACTTTATAAAGGATATAGCGCATGAAGATAAGAGAGATATACGAGGGCGCGATAAAGAGGGGCATCGAGCTTGACCCCCGCGGCCCCGAAGAGGTTAAAAAAGAGCTCGCGCACGCGAAAAAGGAGTACGAGAAGCTCAAGGACGACGAGAAAAAGAACTTCGACCCAGCCGCCCTCACGAACCCCTACTCCGACAGCCGCATCCTCTACGGTGACCCGGAGAGGGAGGTGAAAAGGATACTCCTTGGAGTGGACATGGAGGTCGGCGAGGTGCTCCTGGCCGACAGGCTCTCGGAGCGCGGCAGGAAGATAGACCTCATAATGGCCCACCACCCGGAGGGCAGGGCCATGGCGCGGCTCTACGGTGTCATGGACATGCAGTCGGGGATACTCCTCAAGTACGGCGTGCCGATAAACGTCGCCGAGGACATCATGGAGGAGAGGATAAAAGAGGTCGAAAGAAGGCTCATGCCCGTAAACCACACAAGGGCCGTGGACGCCGCCCGGCTCCTGGACATCCCGATAATGTGCATACACACCCCCACGGACAACGCCGTGACGGACTTCCTGCAGAGGCTCATCGACGGCAAAAAGCCCGACTACGTATCGGATATAATGGACATGCTCAAAGAGATCCCCGAGTACTCTGCCGCCGCTAAAGAGACGACTGGCCCCAAGGTCGTATGCGGCTCGAAGAAGAGGAAGGCCGGTAAAGTCTTCGTAGACATGACCGGAGGCACAGGCGGGAGCAAAAAGGCCTTCGAGAAGCTCTCGCAGGCGGGGGTGGGCACGGTAGTGGGCATGCACATAAGCGAAGACCACAGGAAAGAGGCGGAGAAGCACCACGTAAATGTCGTGATAGCCGGACACATCTCAAGCGACACGCTCGGGATAAACCTCTTGCTCGACGATATACTCAACAAAGACGTAGAGGTCGTCGGGACCTCCGGCTTCACGAGAATAATAAGAACCTGACAGGCCTTCTAGCGGTCTGTTTAAGAAGCAGATGCCGTGGATGATACTACCTTAGAAACACTCGAGTGGCCGGCGGTCTTAAGAGAGCTTTCAAGCCGGGCCCTCACCCCAATGGGGCGCGCGAGGGCTGATGGCCTTCGGGCCTCCGGCGACATCCTCCTTATACGGGAGGCCTTCAGGGAATTCTCCGAACTCAGGGATATCGTAAAGGCTTCAGGTACTCTGCCGCTCGGCGGGGTTTCCGACATAAGGCCGATGCTCAAGAGGGTCGAGCCCGCCGGCGCGTATCTGTTGCCCGAGGACTTCATACTGATACGCTCGAACACCGAAGCCTCGGTGAGGCTTAAATCGATCCCCGACCAGTCTTTTTCGCGCGCCTACCCGCTGATATCCTCAAAGATAGAAGGTGTTTCGGACCAGAGGCGGCTTTTGTCCGAACTCAACCGCATATTCGACGAGAAGGGCGGGATAAAGGACGACGCCTCCTACGAGCTTTTCCGCCTGAGAAAAGAGATACGCTTGATGCGCTCTCGCTCCCGCTCCATCATAGAAGAGGTCTCTACCGACAAGAAGGTCATGGAGATACTCCAGGAGGACTTCGTAACGATAAGGGACGACCGTTACGTGCTCGCCGTCAAGGCCGGTATGCACTCCGGGTTCAGGGGCGTCATACACGGCCGCTCCGGCAGCGGCGCCACCTACTTTATCGAGCCCTTGGAGCTTGTGGAGCTCAACAACAGGGTGGCTATCCTCAGGAAGGATGAGACGGCCGAGGAGATCAGGATACTTAAAGAGGCCACCGCCGGGGTCGCCGGGAAAAAGGAGGAGCTATTCTCCGACCTCGATACGCTCGGGGAGCTCGACTTCATCCAGGCCAAGGTCATCATCGGAAGAGACCTCGACGGGGTAGTCCCGGAGGTCCGTGCCTCCGGCGAGGTGAGGCTCAAAAGGGCCCGCCACCCTCTCCTTATATTGAAGGAGAAGAGGGGCGGAACGAAGGTCGTGCCGGTGGAAGTGGCGATACCGGAGGGTTGCAGGGTCCTTGTCATCTCCGGGGCGAATACCGGAGGAAAGACCGTGGCGATGAAGACCCTGGGGCTTCTTACCCTGATGGCCCTCTCCGGGATACCTATCCCGGCCGAGGAGGGCAGCGCCATCGTGGCATTCACATCGATATTCTCCGACATCGGCGACAGACAGGACCTTATAGCGTCTTTGAGCACATTTTCCGCGCACATAAAGAGGATAAAGGAGTTTTTCGCCGAAGCCGGCGCTGGCTCCCTTGTATTGATAGACGAGATAGGCGCCGGGACCGACCCGTCCGAGGGAGGTGCCTTCGCCCTGGCGGCCCTCGATACGTTCCGCGAAAAAGGGGCGGTCACGGTAATAACCACGCATCTTAACATGCTCAAGGCCAAGGCTCAGGTGGACGCGGCGTACCTGAACGCTTCCGTTGAGTTCGACGAGAAGACCTTGAAGCCCCTGTATAACCTCCACTACGGCGCCCCCGGCCCCTCTCTCGGTCTGTCCATCGCGCAGTCCCTCGGGATACCCGGGGAGATAATAGCGAAGGCCAGGGAAAACATCCGGGAGAAGGAGAGCGCCTTCATCGAGTCGGTGAGGATGATCGAGGAGGAGAGGGAAGAGGTAAGAAAGCTCAGGGAGAGGTTGTCTTATCTGGAGGGTGAGAGGGACAAGGCCCTGACCCGGTTGAGGGAGAAGAGGGAAGAGATAATCGAGAAGGCGAAAGCCCGGGTCGACTCGGTGGTCAAAAAGGCCAGGGAAGAGATCCGTAAGACCATAGAAAAGCTCAGGGAAGAGGGGCTTAAAAAAGCCTCTTCCGCCCGCGCCGCCGCCTCGGTCGAGGGGATCGGAGCGAGGGCCTTCGGCCCCCCCGCCCCGCGCGCCTTGAGATACATACCTGTTGAGGGCGATAAGGTTACCATCTCCGGGTCTAACTCCAAAGGGGTGGTCCTCAAGGTCGCCTTGACGGAGAAGAAGGCAGAGCTTATGGTGGGGAGCATCAAGGTCTGGGTAGCGTGGGAGAAGCTTGCTCATCGCGGCGGGGAGACCGCCGGGGCCGTTAAAGCTACCGGGGCCGCGGCCGACATGGAAGTATCGTCAAGCTTGAACGTCATCGGCATGAGGGCCGAGGAGGCCATGCGCCATCTGACTCGGTTTCTGGACAACGCGCATGCAAACGGGCTCAATGTCGTCGAGATAATCCACGGTGTGGGCACCGGCAGGCTCGCCAAAGCTGTGGAGGAGTACCTCAAGGGGAACCCTGCCGTAAAGAGGTACTACCGCGGCGACCCGGCGCGCGGAGGGGCCGGCGTGACGATGGTAGAGATGGAGTAGCTTGAGAAAAATCACGGCGTCATTTGTTTTTTCACCTCAAATCAGATAACCTTATAGCAGATGATACCCAAGGAGAAAATAGAAGAGGTCAAGGAAAGGGCAAGCATCGTCCAGGTGATCTCGGAATACGTGCCCCTTACCAAGAGGGGCATCAACCATGTGGGCCTGTGCCCGTTCCACTCGGAAAAGACCCCTTCGTTCACCGTCAGCGAGACAAAAAAGATATTCTACTGCTTCGGCTGCAACGCCACCGGAAACGCCATAACCTTTGTGATGAAGAAGGACGGGATCGCGTTCCCCGAGGCCGTACGCTCGATAGCCAGAAGGTACGGGATATCGGTCCCCGAGGAGAGAGGCGGGGCGGCGGACACAAGGGAGCCTCTTTATCAGGCACTCAAGCTCGCCGTCGAGTACTTCTCCAGGGAGCTTAAGGAGTCCGACGGGAGGTCCGGCAAGGAGTACCTCATTAAAAGGGGCTTTGACGGCGAGATAGCCTCAAGGTTCCATATCGGGTACTCTCCCGACAGGTGGGACGGGCTCGTGGTCTTCCTCAGGAAGAGGGGTGTAACGATGGAGGCCGCCGAGAAGGCCGGCCTGGTCGTAAAGAAAAAGGACGGGACAAGCTATTACGACAGGTTCAGAGGAAGGCTCATATTCCCTATCACCGACTCGAAGGGCAGGGTAACGGGGTTCGGGGGAAGGGCCCTTGACGATACGACGCTCCCGAAGTACCTGAACTCCCCGGAGTCCCCGGTATTCAAAAAAGGCGAGACGCTCTACGGGTTTTACCAGGCCAGGCAGTCCATATCGAAGGAGGGCTCGGCGATAGTCGTTGAGGGGTACTTCGACCTTCTGGCCATGCACAAGCACGGTTTTACCAACAGCGTGGCCACCATGGGCACGGCGTTGACGCCGGAGCAGATAAGGGTTCTAAAGGGATATGCCTCCACCGTGTACGCGCTCTTTGACTCGGACCAGGCCGGGAAAAACGCCGCGATAAGAAGTCTTAACCTGTTTCTGAACGAAGAGGTGACCTGCAGGGCGGTGCTTCTCGCGCAGGGCAAGGACCCTGACGAGTTTTTGGCCTCTTCGGGGCCCGAGGCGATGAGGGAGGCTGTGACCAGGGCGGAGCCCCTGATGGAGTTTTTTTTGAAGGAGCTTAAGAAGAAGTTCGACCTTACGACCCCGGAGGGTAAAAGGAAGTACCTCGACGAAGCGACGCCGTACCTGACAAAGGTCAGAAATATCGCCGAAAAGGGTCATTACGCGGGGGTTGCCGCTCGCGTTTTGGGTCTGCCGCCGGAGTCGGTCTTCTCGGCGCTCAAGATGCCGGCAGGGGACAGGGCAGGTACATCCGTCAGGACCGGTGAGACGAGGAAGGTCCTGGAGGCCGGGGCTTCCTTGGCCGAACTCACGGTCTTAAAAGTAATACTAAAGTTTCCTTCGCTTCTTGACGAAAAAGTTGAGGAAGCCTTAGAGGCTTTTAAGGACCCTGATCTCAAAAAAATAGGCGCGGCCGCGGCATCGTTCCTGAAGGAAGGCAGAACACTCGACGCCGAGTCCCTCATAGAAGGGCTCGGGGATGAGGGCTTAAGGGGGCTGGCGGCAGGTATTCTCTTCAAGGAGGACGACGGCTTCATGGAGTCCCCCGGGAAGATGCTCGAAGACAGTTTGAAAAGGGTCCTTAACAGGGGTAAGCTCAAGGAAACGACCAGAGAGATGATACAAAGACTCGAGGATATGGGAATATCCGATGTCGCTTCCGATATCAGGAAAAGGACCGCAAAAACATCTTCGGAGAAATAACGGCATGGGTCAGGCGGTGTTCAAGGGCGGAGTCAAGGGTCTTTTCCGGGACTCTTTAAGGGGACGGATGGAAGACGCGAAAGACATGTCAAGAGAGAACGACGCGGAGCTCGACCTTGAAGTCGATATCGATGAGTCTCGCCTGGAGGATGTCCAGGAGGCTTCCATCAGGGCCGAGGACGAGCCCCAGTCCATGGCCGTATCCGACCCGGTCAAGGCGTATCTCAAGGAGATGGGCTCGGTCTTTCTTCTGACCAAGGACGGCGAGGTCGAACTCGCCAGGAAGATAGAGAACGGCAAGGTCTCCATAACAAGGGAGTTCCTCAGGTCCCCGGTCATACTCGATGAGCTTGAGAGGCTCAAGGAGAGGTTTAACGAGAGGAGAGGCGCCGAAGAGGTCATAGAGTTCGACGACGATGAGGCTTTTGTAAGCGAGGACGAGCAGGACTTAAGGGATGTGCTCGAGAGGATAGATGAGGTGAAAAAGCTCGCCTCCGGGTTCTTCAAGGGCGACACCGGGCGCGAGGGAGAGCTTGTCGAGTTACTCGTTGAGCTTGAGAAGAGGTCCAATATATACGAGAAGATGATAGAGAGGTTAAGGACCAGTGAGCAGGAGTGGAGGCGGCTTAGAAGGAGGAAGGCCTCCCTGGAGAAGACCTCCGGCATGACGGAAAAGGAGATCATAAAGGCCGGCAGGGAAGTAAAAGACGGCGGCGGGGCCCGTCCCAGGGTGAAGAAAGAGGCTATGGCGGACTACGCCGAGGAGATCAAGCTTATAAACAGGGAGATAAGCCTGTTTAACTCCAGGCTCGGCTTAGGTTTCGAGGAGCTCTCCTCGGTCGTCTCCGCCATAGGGTCCATGGACTCCCGGATAGAGGACGCCAAGGAGAGGCTCATAAAGGCCAACCTGAGGCTTGTGGTGAGCATCGCCAGAAGGTATCTGAACAGGGGGCTGCAGTTTCTGGACCTCATACAGGAAGGCAACATCGGCCTTATGAGGGCCGTAGAGAAGTTTGAGTACAGGAGGGGGTACAAGTTCTCCACCTACGCCACCTGGTGGATCCGTCAGGCCATCTCAAGGTCTATCGCCGACCAGGCCCGCACCATAAGAATCCCGGTGCACATGATAGAGACCATCAATAAGCTCGTGCGCACCTCCCATTACCTGGTGCAGGAGACCGGCAAGGAACCCACGCCCGAGGAGCTCTCCGAGAAGCTCAACCTCCCGATGGAGAAGATCAGAAAGATCATGAAGATCGCCAAGGAGCCGATCTCGCTCGATACCCCCGTTGGCGAGGACGGCGACAGCATGCTGGGCGATTTTATAGAGGACAAGGAGGCGGCTGTCCCTCACGACGAGATGATAACGAACGACCTCACCGGCCACATGAACGAGGTCCTCTCCACGCTGTCGCCGAGGGAGGAGAAGGTCCTCCGTATGAGGTTCGGGATAGGCGAGACAAAGGACCACACGCTCGAGGAGGTCGGCGCCTATTTTAACGTGACGCGCGAAAGGATCCGCCAGATCGAGGCCAAGGCCTTAAGAAAGCTCCGCCATCCGAAGCGCTGCAAGAAGCTTAAGACCTTCTCGGAGAAGTGACTGCCGGGTCATGTTTTTGGCATTTCAGCCCAAAAAAGCCGCAGTTGAGAAGAATTTATTAAAAAATTATTAATTTTTTCTGACATCAAAAATATTTGATTTTTCAGCGATTTTATGTCAATAGATCGTTTCATAGGGTCCCCGGAAAGCGAAACTCTAAATTTCTACTTGACAATGATGGCCTGTAGAGTATAATCGAGGCTAATGTAGTAGAGACTGTAGGACTCAAGAGGGGTCTTAAAAGTCTAAGGCGATGGGTGCCATTATACAGCTAACCGAGATCGGCTGTATCATGGCATTTTTTTTAATTAGACTTGAAGCAAAAAAATTGAGTCGTACAGAGGTAATATGAAGAAATTTTTGTTCGGTATAATGTCCTTGCTTGCAGGACTGGCGGTCGCCGGGTCGGCCTCGGCGCTTACTGTCTCCGACTATCCTACGGGCGCGGTCGCCAACGGTATCGGAAACACCAGGCACAATCTGGGGTCTTTCGGAAATGTGATCCACACCGGTGAACAGGCCAGTCCGTTCTTGGCCGGAAAGGGAACCACCGAGATATGCGTCTTCTGTCATACCCCTCACCATACCAACACAAACCTGGCGCCTGCGCCTCTTTGGAACAGGGTGAACGTTACAGCGACCTATACGGCTTACGGGACTACGCTCGGCGGCACCAGCGTGACTGCCGTAGGCGGCGTCTCGCTCGCCTGCCTGAGCTGCCATGACGGTGTAACTACTTTTGACAACCTGGTGAACGCGCCGGGCGCCGGCGG
>JACRCH010000097.1 GCA_016219115.1 Deltaproteobacteria bacterium | reverse complement strand
ACAGCCCTCGCCAGGTTCACATGCCCCCTGAAGCCCGTGAAGGGGGTATGCCTCTCCTGGTTCACATCTACGAATGGTATCCGCGCCTTGATGGCCGTGTACTGGTTCCTGCCGCCTGCAAGGAGTATGTCCCCTGTGTATTCCTTGTAGACCTCAAGCAATTTGGGCGCGGAGCCTTCGGAGATTATAGTTCCATCGTGCCCCATGAGGGCCTTTATCCTCTCCTTATCCTCTTCAGTCGATTTCTTGGTCCCTGTGGCTATGACCGTCATGCCAAGCTCCTGAAGGGCGCCTACTATCGACCAGCTCTTTACGCCGCCTGTGTAGAGCAAGGCCCTTCTGCCGGCAAGCCTCTTCTTTAACGCCTCAAGCTCTGTCTCTATCTTCTTGCGCTCCTCGCCACAGAGCCTCTCGGCCTTCTCGACAAGCTCAGGGCTTCCCATGAGCTTCGCTATGCTTATTATCGCCTCTGCCGTATTCTTCGAGCCGTAGAAAGAGCCTTCGAAGAATGGTATGCCGTAGCCCTCCTTCATGCGCCTGGCCACATTAAGCAAGGCCCGCGAGCAGACCATCATATTGACCTGCGCCCTGTGCATCATGGCTATCTGGTGGAAGCGGGCGTCTCCGCTCAACGAGCAGATAAGACGTATGCCGAGGCGGTCGAAGAGGGGCAGCATCTCCCAGAGCTCTCCTGCTATGTTGAACTCCCCTATTAGGTTCACATTGTACGGGTGCTCTGTAGCGGGCTCCATCGTGCCTATCACGTGCTTCAAAAGGGCGTCCCCGGCTATCCTGTTGCCGAAGTTCTTCGTACCGGTGAAGCCCGGAGAATCGACAGGTATGACAGCCCTTCCGGTTTTAGCCGATACCGCCTTGCAGAGGGCCTCAAGGTCGTCACCTATCATCGATGTCACGCATGTCTGGTATACGAAGACGGCGGCCGGGTCGTACTTACTTATTACCTCTCTTACGGCCTTATAGAGCTTCTTCTCGCCTCCGAATACTACGTCGTTATTGGTAAGGTCTGTGGTAAAGGCGATCCTGTTAAGGTCAGCCCCTGAAGAGAGGGAGCCCCTGTTATTCCAGGTGTTGCCGAGGCAGCCTATTGGGCCGTGGACAACGTGGGCCGCGTCTGCTATGGGCACCAGCGTTATGAAGGCCCCGTCGAATGAGCAGCCCCCTGCCGCGCGCCCCGGCGTCGGCCGCGGACAGGATGAGTCGCTCTTCTTCTCGTTATGGCTGCATCCAGGCTCCTTATGGAGTTCACGGAGTTCCGCCAGGTTCATAGCTCTACCTTACGAAGTCGTTGTTGAATGTGGCCTTCCTGTCGAGGTCGTCCAATATTGCGTTCACGGTCCAAGTAAGGATGTTGATTATCCCCCTGTATCCGAAGGTCGGATACCTGTGGAGGTGGTGCCTGTCGAATATGGGGAAGCCTATCCTGATTAAGGGTACGTCAAGCTCCTTTGCTATCTGCTTGCCGTGGGTTGAGCCTACGAGGAAATCAACAGGCTCCGATATCATGAGCGAGCGGAGGTGCCACAAATCAGCCCCCTGGTGAACCTTGCCACCCTTGCCGAAGCTTGACTCGGAGAGCTTCTTGTTAAAGGCCTTCGCCCACTTCTTGCTCCCGTTGGTGACTACTATGTGCACAGGCTCGGCGCCAAGCTCCATGTAGAAATCCGTCAGCGCCTCCGCATAAGAAGGGTCTCCGAAGATGGCGAACCTTTTGCCGTGGAGGTAGTAGTTCGAGTCTGTCATGGCGTCCAGCGCCTTGCCGCGCTCCCTCTCAAGCTCCGCGGGTATCTCCTTGCCTGTAACCTCTGAGAGCTTCATGAGCCAGGCGTCTGTCCCCGCAAGGCCCAGCGGTATGCTTGCAAAGAACTGCTGTGCCCACTCGTCCTTTATGAGCGTCTTTGTCGCCTTCTCCACGCTGTCCGGCAAAAGGGCGAAGGTGGCCCTGGCGTTCTTGGCCGCCTTTACCTCTTCTATCGTGGTGCCCCCTGCGTACATCTTGTAGGTGCCGTCAAGCGGGGTGTCCAGCACGTCGGAGTTGTCGGCGAGGACGATGGAATCCACACCCATGAGCTTCAATATCCTCTTTATCTCCTGAATGTTGCCTACGGCGAAGCCGTCGAAGCCGGGGATGATATTGACCTTGCCGTTATCGGCTGGAGCCTTCTCGACCCCCTGAGTAAGCTGGAAGAGTATGCCTTTGAGCATGTTATCGTAGCCTGTAACGTGGCTGCCGACGAATGAGGGCGTATGGGCGAAGGGCACAGGGAAGTCAGCCGGGACCGACTCGGCCTTCTTGGCGTTCTTTATGAAGGCATTGAGGTCGTCGCCTATTACCTCCGCCATGCAGGTGGAACTTACTGCTATCATCTTGGGCTTGTATAACGCGTAGGCGTTCTTCAAGCCCGCTATCATGTTCTTGTGCCCGCCGAAGACGGCGGCGTCCTCTGTCATGGAGTCGGAAACGGCCGCGAAGGGCTCTTTGAAGTGGCGGTTGAAATGGGACCTAAAGTAGGCGGTGCAGCCCTGGCTGCCATGTACATAGGGAAGGCAGCCGTCAAAGCCGGCGGCGGCGAATATGGCCCCAAGGGGCTGGCAGGCCTTGGCCGGGTTTATGGTAAGGGCGGTCCTGCCGAAGTTCTTCTCCTTGTATTCGTCTGAGCAGGTGTAGGCCCGCACCTTTTCAATCTCGTCCTCAGTAGGCCACTTCTCAAAGGCCTTCTTCGCCTCCTGCGACTCCTTGTACCTTTCAAGCTCGAAGAGACCGTTATGGTCTTTAATATTCAGCGCCTCTTGCATGATCAAACCCTCCATTATGCGTTCTTCCACGGCGCCTTCATCAACTTGTACGCCGGTGCGTTTACAGCCATGTCCATGTCCCTGGCGAATATCTCGAAGCCGTCATAGCCGTGGTAAGGCCCCGAGTAGTCCCATGAGTGCATCTGCCTGAAGGGGATGCCCATCTTCTGGAATACATACTTTTCCTTCACTCCAGCGCCTATGACATCAGGCCTCATATTTTCAGCGAAGGCTTCCAATTCGTAGGCGGTTACGTCGTCGTAGATGAGGGTGGCGTCACCCGCCTCCTTCAATGTCCTGTCGTAGTCGTCGTTATGGCCGAACTCGTAGCCTGTGCCGATTATCTCCATGCCGAGGTCTTCATAGGCGCCGATTACATGCCTCGGCCTCAAGCCGCCCACATATAGCATGACCTTCTTGCCTTCGAGCCTCGGCCTGTACTTGTCGAGGACAGCCTGCATCCTCCCCTTGTGGCTCGCGATGACCTCTTCGGCCTTATCCTGGACCTTCTTGTCGAACTTCGCGGCTATGGCCCTTACGGACTCCTCTATCTTTGTCGGGCCGAAAAAGTTGTACTCAAGCCACGGTATGCCGTACTTTTCTTCCATGTGCCTCGCTATGTAGTTCATGGACCTGTAGCAGTGGACTAAATTGAGCTTGGCCTTATGGGTCGTCTGCATCTCGTTCAAGGTGCCGTCGCCGCTCCACTGGGCTATTACCCGAAGACCCATCTCTTCAAGTATTATGCGGCTCGCCCATGCGTCGCCGCCTATGTTGTAGTCGCCTATTATGGCTACGTCGTAGTCTGTAGAGTCTGCCGGCTCCGCCGTGCCGAGGACATGGTCGCGGACCGTATCATTTGCGAGGTGGTGCCCCAATGACTGTGATACACCCCTGAAGCCTTCGCAACGGACGGGGACTATAGGCATATTGAGTTCGGCGCTCATCCTCTTGGCCACGGCCTCGATATCGTCGCCTATAAGGCCTATGGGGCACTCGCTCTGGATTGTTATGCCCTTGGCAAGGGGGAATATTTCCTTTATCTCCCTTATCATCTGCTCTAATTTCTTGTCGCCGCCGAATACGATGTCCCTCTCCTGGAAGTCGCTCGTTACCTGCATGACGACGAAGTTGTCGATGCCCGTGGAGCCCGTTGAGTAGTTCCTCCTCGTGCCCCATGAGTACTGGCCGCAGCCCACCGGGCCGTGTGAAATGTGGACCATGTCCTTCACCGGCCCCCAGACGACTCCTTTGCTCCCGGCGTAGGCGCAGCCCCTGGCGGTCATCACCCCCGGCTGGCTCTTCCTGTTTGCCGTGAGGCACTTTGTGGTGCTCTCCATCTCGGGGTCGTTCACGTAAAGGTGCTTCTCCCTCTCGGCCCGGGCCTCTTCAGGGTAGGCGGCCAATACTTCGGAGATGAGCTCCTGTTTCTCCTGCTTGGATAAAGCTGGCATAATCCTTCTCCTCCTCGGTGTATAAGACTACTTGGCAACAGCCTCTTCGGCGGCTGTCTTTCCGATTATCGATTCATCCTCGACCTCCATGATGCCGAACTCCATGAGGAGCCCTTCGAGCTCGTCCATCGTAAGGGGGGTCGGGATGACGAGCTTCTTATTCGCTATTATCTTGGCTGAAAGGGTCCTGTACTCGTCTGCCTGCCTCGCCTTGGGGTCATACTCGATGACGGTCATCCTCCTCAACTCCGCCCTCTGCACGGTGTTGTCCCTGGGCACGAAGTGGATCATCTGCGTGCCGAGCTTGTCGGCCAACGCCATTATGAGGTCTTCTTCCCTGTCGGTATTCCTGCTGTTGCAGATAAGGCCGCCAAGACGGACTCCGCCCGAGTTGGCGTACTTGACTATGCCCTTGCAGATGTTGTTTGCCGCGTACATGGCCATCATCTCCCCGGAGACGACGATATAAATCTCCTGGGCCTTGTTCTCCCGAATCGGCATGGCGAATCCGCCGCAGACTACGTCTCCGAGGACGTCGTAGAATACGAAGTCCAGGTCCTCTTCATATGCCCCTTCCTCTTCAAGGAAGTTTATGGCCGTTATAACCCCCCTGCCGGCGCAGCCTACCCCCGGCTCAGGGCCGCCCGACTCGGCGCATTTTACTCCCTTGAAGCCTTCCATCATTACGTCCTCGAGCTCAAGGTCTTCTACGCTTCCAGCCTTTGCGGCGAGCTCCATGACGGTATTCTGGGCCTTTGAGTGGAGTATCAGCCTCGTGGAGTCGGCCTTGGGGTCGCAGCCGACTATCATTACCTTCTGCCCGGCCTCTGCCATGGCTGCTACAAGGTTCTGTGTGGTAGTTGATTTGCCTATCCCGCCTTTGCCGTAGATGGCACACTGTCTAAGCATCTGTTTAGTCCTCCTTATATGTGATATCGCAGTATGGTTTGTCCGACAGAGGATGACTAACGCAGAGAGCGTGCCAAGATATGCGCAACTGACCACAAAAAAGATAACTTCTCGGTTTTATTTGTTTTTTTGAGCTACCGGCAACAGTATCCAGACTCCGTTTTTCTGTGGGCTTTACTACAAAAGGCTACAAAGTGTTGCCCTTCTTCGCCTCCATGGTCACAGCCCCTAACGGAGGAAGAAGTAATCAGCGTTTGCATAAAACTTAGGCAAACAAAGCACTTTAACCCCATTATAGCCAATATTCACTCACTTTTACGCCCATGGCACCTTTTTTGCAATTCAATTTAAGCTATTGACGATAGCGCCAGTTACGAAGGAAGGCCATGGGAAATGAGCAACAATGCCTTGAGGATATGGAATCTGCAGAAGAGTTCTTCAGCTTCTTCGCCATGCCTTATGACCCATCCGTTGTAAGGGTCCACAGGTTCGCCATACTGCTGAGGTTCGGCGAAAGGAAAAAGGAGATAGACGCCGTCAGTCCCTCCCTATCCGACGAGGAGAGATTCTCAAGATATAAAGAGGCGCTGAAACTGGCCTATTGTGAAACGATAGAAGGCGATGGCGCCCCTGTAATAAAGAAACCATCATGCTCAGGGTGCTCAGGCTGCTCTGCCACATCTGCCCTGGAGGGCTTCAAATCCATTGAGCTGGGAGAGTAAAGATGGCGCCCTATGAGATAGGAGAGCATGTGCGCCTGCTCTTCGACGTCAAAAGCGACGGCACGGTCCAGGGCAGGAAAAGGGGGGAGATGCTCCTTAACGCCGGGGCCGAAGGCTATGTGAAGGGCAGGGGCAACTTCCTCATGGACGAGGTCATATATGATATCCATTTCGTCAAGGAAGATATCATCATAGGCTGTAGGGAGAAGGAGCTGGCCCTCTTTGACAAGCCATGGAGCCCGGCTGCCTTTTCTATGGGAGACAATGTTGTAGCCGCCTTTGACCTTATATCAAGGGGCGCTCTTCTGGCAGAGGCCGGGGCCCATGGGACGGTCACTGCTGTATTAAGCCACCCGGCAAGGGGATATGTCTTTGAGGTGAAGTTCGAAGGCGCGGACGGGCTGTGCCTTCTGACAGAGGTGCAGATAAAAAGGCCGGAACAGGCTTTTTAACAGTTTGCTGAGAAACCCGAAATTTGTTCAGGCTGCTCAAAAAGCTCCAGATGCGAGGCGTCGAGGAGCGGGCTGGGAGGCGTACTTTGTCTGTACGCCGCAATGACGAGCTTTGATGACAACGAAGCAGATGGACTTTTTCAGCAGCCTGTCAAAAAGGAGGGCAGATGCTTTTAAAGCTGTGGGGTTCAGAGCTTGACGCCATAACGGCTGAGCTTAAAAGGTGGGAGCCTAACGACGACTCGTCGAGGATAGTGAAGTCGCTACTTGAAGAGTCCTTCCTCTACGACCTGAAGCAGATGATGAAGGGGCTCGCCGCCGAGCAGGCAGCGAGGCAGTCGCAGGAGGCCCAGATCGAGGCGGCGGTCTGCTTCGCAGACGAGGCTATCTGCGTAACCACCACCGACGGCTCCATAAGGCTCGCCAACCCCGCCTTCCAGAGGATGTCAGGCTACACGGGGGCTGAGACCATAGGCGTAGAGCTCTATCCGCTACTGTCCCTCGGCCCCGTCACCAGGCTCAATGAGCTAAAAAAGGCGCTGTCGGAAGGGAAGAACTGGAAGGGAGAGCTTACGGCCGCGGCCAAGGACGGCTCCAACCTGATAACAGAGGTCAATGCCGCCTCCGTAACTGACCACAACGGCAAGGTCACCCATTATGTCTATATACAGAGGGATGTTACCGAGAAGGTAAGGCTCGAAGGGGAATTAAGGAGCCAGAAGGTCTTCCTCGAAAAGGTCATGAACCTCGTATCAAGCGCCATAGTCGTAATAGGCGAAAAGGGCGAATGGTGGCTCGATAACCTTGCGGCCAAAACGCTTCTTACGGACATGGGGGCTGATTCGAGGAAGCGCCTGGCTTCCATGCTCCTGGAAGAGATAGGCGGCAGCCTCTCGTTCAAGGAGGCGAAGTTGAAGTTGAGGATTCCTCTCGCAAAGGGGCGCACAGGCTGCTTCCTCATGGAGGCTGAGAGGATACCTGCGGGGTACCTCCTGCCCGGCCATGGAGACGCCGCAGGGCAGCTATATATCGTAGGCCTCTCTGACATAACGGAGA
The DNA here is from genome assembly GCA_016219115.1 of Deltaproteobacteria bacterium. Lineage (GTDB taxonomy): Bacteria > Desulfobacterota > GWC2-55-46 > GWC2-55-46 > GWC2-55-46 > JACRCH01. The sequence continues at coordinate 4,911 of JACRCH010000097.1, read as the reverse complement.
TTGAAAAGAAGAATATGGAGATACTCGCCCGCCACAGGCACCTTACCTCCCTGAGGATGGAGAGGGCGATGCTCGTGAAAGAGCTGGCAGACTCCTTCGTCTACAGGATGCGCCAACCCTTGAATGTGGCGAGGGCGGTGGCCGCAAGGATCGAAACATTGATAGGGCAGAAGGATATCGCGGCGCTGAAGGATACGGCGGCCCTTCTTAAGGGGCGCTTGGACGAGATAGAGTCTGAGATTAAAAAGTTGAGGATAATAACCAAGACGGCTGGCCCCACTGGGACGGACTCATCTTTAAAAGAGCTCTTCGATTCCATAGACATACTCTACAGGGAACGCTTCGCCTCCAATAATGTGGCCCTTGAGGTCGAGGCGATCGAAGATGATCTAACGCTGCCGGTATCAGGGGAGGCGGCCCAGATGGTCGCCGCCATACTCATTGACAACGCATTTGAGGCCGCCGAAGGCTCTGAAGGACCAAGAAGGCGCGTAAGGGTAAGCCCCTTCTTTAATGACAACTCCATCGGCATTACGGTCGAAGACGGCGGCCAGGGGATATCCGCCTCTGAGCGGCTCAGGATATTCGAGCCCTTCCATTCAGGCGCTCCCGAGAAGAAGGGGCTGTCGCTGACATTGCTTCACCAGGTGATAAATGACGCTGGCGGGACGGTGGAAGTAGGGGTGTCTGAACTGGGCGGGGCCTCCTTCACCGTCCAGTTCCCGACGGAGGCGCCATGCTCCCGGAGCTGACGCAAAAGGCATTGACGGCCGTTGCCCATGTGGCCAGGAGCTTCGCCAGGCACAGCGACGCGAGGGAGAACCTCGAAGAGATATTCGGGATACTCGACACTGTGATGGAGTACCGCCACGGCACGGTAACGCTCCTTGATTCAGAAACCGGCGACCTGCTCGTCGAGGCCTCGAAAGGGATAAAGAAGGAACGCCTCGCGGAGGTGCGCTACCGGAAGGGGGAAGGCTTGACCGGGATTATCATGGAGAACGCCGCCCCGCTTGCGGTCCCGAATATAAAAAACGACCCGAGGTTCCTGAACAGGCTCGCCGTCTACGACCCAGAGGCCGCCTTCATAGGGGTGCCCATAGAGATAGGCGGCTCGGTCCAGGGCGTATTCTCAGTCTCCATCGAGCCCTCCGAGAGATACAGGCTCGACGACCATGCGGCCTTAGTCTCCATATTCGGAAACCTCATAGGCGGCGTCATATCGAGGCTCCGGAAGGTCGAGAAGGAGAAAGAGAGGATAATAAGGGAAAAAGACGCCCTCCACGGACAGCTGAAGAGCCGCTTCCGCCCCGACAACATGATAGGCGTAAGCAAGGCCATGGAGGATGTATTCGAGAGCATAAGGCAGGTAGCCAAATGGAATACCACGGTGCTTATAAGGGGCGAGTCGGGGACAGGCAAGGAGCTTGTGGCCAAGGCCATCCACTTCCAGAGCGTAAGGAGCTCAGGCCCCTTCGTCAAGCTCAACTGCGCGGCCCTGCCCAATACGCTTCTTGAAAGCGAGCTCTTCGGCCACGAGACAGGGGCCTTCACGGGGGCGACAAAGAGCAGGGCAGGCAGGTTCGAGTTGGCCGACAAGGGCACTATCTTCCTTGACGAGATAGGGGACACGACCACAGACTTCCAGACCAAACTACTAAGGGTGCTCCAGGAGGGGCAGTTCGAGAGGCTCGGCGGCACGGAGACCCTCTCGGTCGATGTGCGGATAATCGCCGCCACCCATGTGGACCTCGAAAAGGCGGTGGCTGAAAAAAGGTTCCGTGAAGACCTCTACTACCGGCTCAATGTCATGCCCATATACCTGCCGCCCCTGAGGGAGCGGAGCGAGGACATCCCCTACCTGATCGAGCACTTCCTCGCCAAGTTCGGACAGGAGCGCGGCACGCCACTGTCTATCGAAAAAGAGGCGATGCGGATATTGAAGGACTGCACATGGCCGGGCAATGTCCGCGAGCTTGAGAACTGCGTCCACAGGATGGCGGTAGTATGCAAAGGCTCCGTCATTACCCGTAACGATGTGCCATGCACAAAGGGGCAGTGCTTGAGCCAGCTCATATATACCCAGTCATTTAACGGGCCTGAGCTGGCTGAGTCTGAGATATTGGAAATTGAGAACGAAAGGGACAGGATAATAGAGGCCCTGAAGAGAAGCGGCTGGGTCCAGGCAAAGGCGGCGCGGCTTCTTAAGATGACCCCGCGCCAGATAGCCTACAGGATACAGAAGCTCAAGATTGAGATGAAAGAGTTATGATGGTCTTATACGCTTGAGCATAAGAAATATCGCGATCAATCAATTCCCTGCTTTACTTATTACTTGACTTATACTATACTTATGGAATGAATAAACCTGCTGTATACGAGCCCAAGTATTCGGTAACCACCCACCTCTTGAGGCTCCTCGAAAGCATCGCCTCGCTGAAGACGAGGATTGAATTTTCAACCGTGTCGGTGGCATGGGTGCCTGCCCTTGCAAAAGACGCCTTTGCCCGTACTGCCCACTCCTCAACGGCCATTGAGGGCAACCCGCTGTCCCTGAAGGAAGTTCAGATACTCGCTGAGGGCGGAGACATCCCGCACGCCAGGCCCAAGCATATAAAAGAGGTGACGAATTACCTTGCCGCTCTCAAGTTCATCTCTGAACATGGAAACAAAAAGACGATTTCAGCGCAAGACTTCTTTAAGATACACACAGTCATCGGCAAAGACGTGCTGGATAGAGGTCCTCTCGGCGCGTACAGGAATTATCAGGTGTACGTGGGAAACCACGTCCCGCCGAAGGCAAAGGACGTGGGGCGTCTTGTGGACGATCTCCTCGAATGGCTGAACGGACGAGGGCAGGCGTTGCCAGCTGTCTTCTCCTCTGCCATTCTCCATTATCAGTTTGAGCATATCCACCCTTTCGGTGACGGTAACGGCAGGGCTGGCAGGCTTTTAGCTCTTTGGGAGCTTTACAGAAGGAAGTTCGACACGCACCACATCTTTTCGGTTGACGAGGTTTTCCTTGAGAACAGGCAAAGATACTACAACGCGCTTGATATTGTAAGAAAAGAGAACGGAGACCTTACCAGCTGGCTCGAATTCTCGGCAGAGGCAATCGAGCTCACCCTTGAGCGGGTTTTGGCGAGGGTCGAGGCGATCCGCATTTCGGAAAAAAAGGGAGGTATAACTTTATCGCCGAAGCAGGAACTGCTTCTTAATTTCTTACAGGCTGGGCCGCTCGGTATAAGGGAAATACAAGTTCAATTGGATGTTACGAAACAAGGGGCGCACTTTCTTATTAAGCCTCTCCTGGAAAAGGGCTTGATAAAAAGGGTGGGTGGGCATAAGACCGGAAAGTATACGCTGGTTTGAGTCATTATTGAAGTTGAGCGGATGGTGCCAAGTTATGGAGGCCGGAGGAATACCCCTATGGGCAAGGCTCGTATAGATATCCCGAGAGAAAAGATCGCCGAGTTCTGCAAGAAATGGAAAGTGCGTGAGTTCGCCCTTTTCGGCTCGGTCTTAAGGGAGGACTTCCGTCCGGACAGCGATATTGACGCCATAGTGGACTTTATGCCGGATTCGCGTCCCAGCCTCTTCGATCTGGTCGACATGACGGAAGAACTTGAAAAAATCTTTGACCGCAAGGTAGACTTGCTGACCAGGCGCGGCGTTGAGGAGAGCCGCAATTATATCCGTCGGAAGGAGATATTGTCCACTTTAGAGGTTCTTTATGTCTCGTGACGCCTCTTATCTTCTCGACATACTGCTTTATGCAAAAGATGCGGCTGAGTTCACCGCGGATATGAGCAAAAAGGCTTTTCTTTTGGATCATAAATGCCAATCTGCCGTTATGCGTTGTTTTGAGGTGATAGGTGAGGCCGCCAAGCGATTGTCGATGGACTTCCAGAAGGCAAACCTGGATATCCCGTGGTCTAAAATGGCAAAGATGCGTGACCTGACGCATGCGAATCAGAGGGTGGATTTGGATGAGGTGTGGGATACGGTCAAGAGTGACATCCCTATCTTGATTGCCACCGTTGAACGGCTTGTTCCGCCGGAAGACTAAAAATGAATTCTTCTATTCGATAGGCTCATTGCTCATCATCAAAATTTCACATACGAAGAATAGGAGAAACAGTCGCACATAATAGCTGCTTTACTGGATAGGAATTCGTCATACACATGAGACGATAACACCAAGAACGTAATCAAAACGTAACCGAAAGCGTCTGAAGCGGCCTCAAGGGATGGAAAATGCCGTAATGGATGAAACAGCGCAACTGTTCAAAAATTCAGTTGTTTTCTTAAAAGTGCAGGTAGAAGGCCCACTTAGGGTTTAATGCCGTTTTTGTCTCATAAGCCCCATGTCCGTGGTTCGATTCCACGCACCGCCACCAGAATTTTCAATTAACTACCTTGGGCTTTAGCCCAAGGTTTCTGTAAACTGCTAAAGGCGATAGCTCCTCCGCTTCGCCAACAAAAACTGGCTTCGCTACAGGCGGCCATTCATCCCTGGCCTTAAAAGGCCAGGGTTTTCTGGCCGTTTTGATAATATTATTCCACCAGGGCATTCTACATACTGTTTTCTCATTTTGTTTCTTCAAATAATCCTTCTTCACAAGCCCACATATACAACTCGACGGAGAGCTTATCAAAGGAGGCTAAATCCTTACTTCTGTCACCGGTTAATTCAACCGAAAACATTTTTTCAAGAGTCTTTTCAGTTTTCATTACTTGTATATTTAGTTTCATATTTGACCTCTGCAGCATATACATGTTTCTGATTTTCGGAGGTAGTATAAAAAGGTGTGTAAATAGATAGAAGGCGGTGTATCCTTCTGGTTCGACCAAGAACCGGGCTTGAGGCCCAAAGAAAGGAGTACAACCGCCATGAGCAAGTACACCATT
>JACRCH010000098.1 GCA_016219115.1 Deltaproteobacteria bacterium | reverse complement strand
CAATGAAAAGATTAAAAACATCTTCTGTCATGATCTTGATCATCACGATGCTCGTTTCCGTCACGGTTACCGACTCACTCGCAACAGAACTTACGAAAAGCTCACACGGGATAAAGGCCACGCTCAAGACAACGCCAGGTAAAAACATGGTGGACATCTACCTCTACGACTCGAAGACGCTTAAGCCGGTCAAAGAGGCGCGGGTGAGCGCTAAGATAACGCTTCCGGACAGGACCGGAGTGGAACGGGAGCTTATGGGGATGGCGATGGACGGCGCCTTCTCCTACATGAATAGCCTGGACTTCTCTCAAAAAGGCAGATATAAATTCGACATACTTGTAGACGCCGGAAGCGCGCCCGTAAAATTCAGTTTCGTCCTCGACGAAAAATGAACCACCCCGGAGCTTTTCTCCGTGGTATCTCCTTAAACCTCCCCTCCCTCGATTGCGAGGGGATCGAGGGGGATGGTTTTACGGAGAATTTTGTGATTAAACAGTTAAAAGATAAAGCGGAGCCTTTTGTATGGCGCGGAAAAACAAAAACCTGAAGCGGTCTTTTCTGGCCCCCGCCATCGTTTCACTGCTGCTCTTCGCCCCGCATTTCACGGCCCCGTCAATGGCCGGGGGCCCGGTAAGCCTCAAGGAGCTTCTCGGCGAGGCGCGGGGGAATAACCCGGAGCTAAAGGCCTACGGCGAACGGGCTGAGGCCATGGAAGCGCGCGTAAGCTCCGAGGGCGCTCTTGAAGACCCGACTTTCAGGGTCGAGCTGATGGAGCTGTCCAAAGACCGCCCGCTGGACATCACTCCCGGCAACGCCTCGCAGACCAAGTACATCTTCAACCAGTCCATCCCCTTTCCCGGCAAACTCTCCCTCAAGGAAAACATCGCCTTGAAGGAGGCCTACGCCGCAAGGTCCGAGTTCCGCTCAAAGGAGCAACAGGTCTCAAGGGAGGTCAAGGAAGCGTACTTCGACTACGCGTACCTCGCCGAGTCGATAAGGATAACCGAGGAGATCAAGGGGGTGCTCTCTAACATGGCCCGGATAGCCGAGGCGAAGTACTCAACAGGCCTTGCCTCCCAGCAGGATGTCATAAAGGTCAATGTCGAGCTGACATCGCTCACTAACGAGACAATAACCCTTGAGGCTGAAAAGGATGTGGCCGCCGCAAGGCTCAAATCCCTCCTCAACAGGGACCAGGACTCCCCATTGGGCGAGCCCGTTGGGCTTACCAGGGAGAAGGTCAAGTTCGACACCAGAGAGCTTATGGAGAGGGCGGCAAGGAAAAACCCGGAGATAAGGGCCGTGGAGTTCGAGGCCGAGGCCAACGAGCACAAGGCAGAGCTCGCGAAAAGGGACTACTACCCGGACTTCATGGTCGGGGCCGGGCCTGTCGAGAAGGACGGGCGCTTTGAGAGCTTCGATGTGATGTTCCAGGTGACGATCCCCCTGTGGAGGTCAAAGTACGACAGCCGTTCCCGGGAGGCCGCGTCGAACGCGAGGTCCTTGAGATCAAGGCTTGCCGCCGGGAAGAACGCGAAAGGCTTCGAGGTCAAGGGCGCGGCCCTCAGGGTAGAGGCGGCTGACAGGATGAGGGTGCTCTACGAAACCGGCCTGATGCCTCAGGTGGAGCTGTCGTTAGAGTCAGCGCTGAAGAACTACAGGGCCGGCAAGGTCGATTTCCTGACGCTTCTGGATACCGAGCGGGAGCTTAAAAAAACACGCCTCGATTACCTTAAGATAATACTCGATTACAGGAAGAGGGTGGCGGCCCTTGAAAACGCCGTCGGCGAAGACCTGTTGGAGTACGCCTCGGAGGATATCAGGGACTCCGCCGTGGCCGGAAGCGGCGCCTTATACGGAGGTCCAAGATGAAGCGGGCTATGACGAGCATCATATTTTTATTGATAGGTATCACCGCCGGAGTGGCCGTGATGTGGGTCTACTCAAAGCCCTCAAAACCCCCGGGGCTCAGGCCGTCGGTAAAAACAGAGCGAAAGGTCTTATACTACCGTCACCCGATGGACCCCAAGGTCACATCGCCTGCGCCCATGAAGGACAACATGGGGATGGACTACATCCCCGTCTATGAAGACGAGGCCCCGCGTAAGACTGAACATAAGGTACTTTATTACCGCCATCCGATGAATCCGCAGGTCACATCTCCCACCCCTCAAAAGGATGAGATGGGCATGGATTATATCCCGGTCTACGAAGATGAGGCCGCGGCTAAAGAAGCTCCCGGTACTGTAAGGATAAGCCCTGAGAAGATACAGAAGATAGGCGTGCGGTCGGAAGAGGTCAAAAGGCGCGCCTTGAAGCGTATCATAAGGACCGTCGGGCGGGTCGAGCCCGTTGAGGACAAGGTCTATGTGATAAACGCGAAGGTATCCGGCTGGGTTGAGAAACTCTATGTGAACAAGACTGACCAGATGATCCACCCGGGTGAGCCTTTGCTTGCACTCTACAGTCCCGACCTCGTATCAGCGCAGGAAGAGTACCTCCTTGCTTACGGAAATACCGAAAAGATGAAAGACAGCCCGTACCCTGAAGTAAAAAAGGGGGCTGAATCGCTTTTAAATGCCGCGAGGCAGAGGCTTCGTAACTGGGACATATCGGACGATCAGATAAAAAGGCTTGAAGAGACCGGAAAGATTACCCACACCATGGTCATAAGTGCTCCGGCACATGGCGGCATTACCGAGAAGATGATAGTCCAGGGACAGAAGATCGAGGCCGGGGAGCCTCTCTTCAGGATTATAGACCATTCAATGGTCTGGGTTTATGGAGAAATATATGAATACGAAACGCCTTACATAAAGTTGGGACAGGAGGCGCGCCTTTCACCTTCCTATACCCCTTCCGAGGTTTATAAAGGCAAGATAGAACACATATACGCTCATCTTGGCTCGATAAGGTATGTGCCTGAGCAAGGCACCGAGATAAGGACCGTGAAGGTCAGGTTCGAGCTTCCCAACAAGGACCACAAACTTAAGCTCGGGATGTATCTGAACGTGGAGATTTCCGTAAATGTGGCGAAAAACGATATAGCGGTGCCCGATTCGGCGCTGCTAGACACGGGAACAAGGCAGGTGGTCATAATAGACAGAAGAGACGGCACGTTTGAGCCTAGAGAAGTCAAGATAGGGGCAAATGCAGACAATTATTACGAGATACTCCAGGGTGTAAAGGCCGGTGAATGGGTTGTAACATCCGCTAATTTTCTCATAGATTCAGAGAGTAATTTAAAGGCCGCTCTCGGAGGTATGACGGCGCACGGTCACGGCAATACAAAGAAAGAAGAGCCTGTGCCGGTAAAAGAGGAGCAGCGGGCTGGACACGAAGGGCACTGAAAAATGCTGAAAAAAATTATAGAGATCTCCATAAACAATAAATTCGCCATACTCCTTGCTACAGCATTTGCAATCGGCTGGGGCGTCTGGATAATTTATAAGACGCCAATCGACGCAATCCCTGACTTGTCAGACGTACAGGTCATAATATTCACGGAGTATCCCGGGCAGGCCCCGCAGGTAGTGGAAGACCAGATAACCTACCCTCTGACCACCGCTATGCTCGCCGTGCCAAAGGCTAAGGTCGTAAGGGGCTATTCCTTCTTCGGCGTTTCTTTCGTATATGTGATATTTGAGGACGGCACCGACATGTACTGGGCCCGCTCAAGGGTCCTTGAATACCTGAACTTCGCTTCGGGCAGGCTCCCCAGAGGAGTTACGCCGTCACTGGGGCCTGACGCCACAGGTGTGGGCTGGGTATTCGAATATACTGTCGAGGGGAAAGGGTACAGTCTTGCGGAACTCAGGAGTATTCAGGACTGGTATGTCCGCTACCAGCTGACCAAGGTGCCGGGGGTTTCAGAGGTCGCTTCAATCGGAGGTTTTGTAAAACAGTACCAGGTCAATATAGACCCTAACAGGCTTTTGACGTATGACATTTCGATCAGTGATGTTGTCAGGTCCCTGGAGATGAGCAACAGGGATGTAGGTGGCCGGGTCGTGGAGATGAGCGAGAGGGAGTATATGGTCAGAGGGCTCGGCTATATAAAAAACATCCCGGATATAGAAAACATTGTACTCAAGGTCGATAAAACCGGGACCCCGATCAAGATAAAGGATGTTGCAAGGGTGGAAGTTGGCCCTGATGAAAGGAGAGGAATTACCGAACTTAACGGAGAGGGCGAGGCGGTAAGCGGCATAGTCGTGATGAGGTTCGGGGAGAACTCCCTGAATGTAATACACGGGGTAAAGGAGAAGATAAAAGAGCTTCAGGCGGGGCTTCCTCCGGGCGTCACCATAAAGACCGTATACGACAGGAGCGACCTAATCCACAGGGCGATAGACACGCTCAAGGAAAAACTCGTCGAGGAATCCGTCATAGTCTCGCTTGTCTGCGTCGTATTCCTGCTGCACTTCCGCAGCGCCCTCGTGGCCATACTGATGCTGCCGGTAGGAATCCTCATCTCCCTCATAGCGATGTACTATATGAATCTCAACGCCAATATAATGAGCCTCGGCGGCATTGCCATAGCGATAGGCGCGATGATAGACGGCGCCATAGTGATGATAGAGAACGCGCACAAGCATTTAGAGCGGGATAAGGGCAACAAGGCACACTGGCAGATCATAGCAGATGCGGCAAAGGAAGTCGGGCCGTCGCTTTTTTTCTCCCTCCTGATAATTACGGTCTCATTCATGCCGGTCTTTACACTCGAGGCGCAGGAAGGCAGGCTCTTTAAGCCGCTCGCGTTTACAAAGACATTCGCCATGGGAGCATCCGCACTTTTATCAATTACCCTTGTGCCGGTGCTTATGGGGCTTTTCATAAGAGGCCGCATCATGCCGGAGCACAAAAACCCGATAACGAGGTTTGTGATATGGATATACAGGCCTGTGATAGCGCTTGTTCTACGTGCGAAGAAGGCGACGATATTAGGCGCTGTGATAGTCCTCGCTCTAACCTACTATCCGATCAAAAAGCTCGGGAGCGAGTTCATGCCTCCTCTCTACGAGGGCTCGCTTATGTTCATGACCTCCACCCTTCCGGGGATCTCTGTCACAAAGATAGGCGAGATACTCCAGACAACCGACAGGATAATAAAGTCGTTCCCCGAGGTAGATTTGGTCTTCGGCAAGGTCGGAAGGGCGCAGACCGCCACGGACCCTGCCCCGCTTGAGATGTTCGAGACGACGATCAATCTGAAGCCGGAAAAAGAGTGGCGCCCCGGCATGACGGTAGATAAGCTCGTTACCGAGATGAGCCAGGCCCTCGATATGCCGGGATTGCCGATAGCGTGGTCGATGCCTATAAAGAACAGGATCGATATGCTCGCGACCGGCATAAGGACACCGGTCGGGGTAAAGGTCTTCGGCAAGGACCTTAAGACGATAGAGGTGCTCGCCGAGGAGATAGAGTCCGTATTAAAGACGGTCCCTGGCACTTCGAGCGCGTACGCGGAGAGGATACTCGGCGGGTACTATGTAGACATAATGATAAAGAGAGACGAGGCGGCGCGGTACGGGCTCAAGGTTGAGGATATCCAGCGTATCATCATGTCCGCCATAGGCGGAGAGAACATTACGACTACGGTTGAGGGATTAGAGCGCTATCCGGTGAACGTAAGATACAAGCGTGAACTTCGGGAAAGTGTCGATAAGATAGGACGCGTCCTTGTGCCGACGATGACGGGCCAGCACGTCCCTCTCTCACAGGTGGCGGACATAAAGCTCAGCAAGGGGGTCGCGGGCATAAAGACCGAGAACGCTATGCTTTCGGCCTGGATATTCGTCGATGTGAGGGGCAGGGATATCGGCGGGTACGTAAACGATGCCAGAAAGGCCGTCATAAAGGCAGTGGACTTCCCTGCCGGGTACTACATCACCTGGTCCGGGCAGTACGAGTACATGGAAAGGGCCTATGAAAAACTCAAGGTGATAGTGCCGCTTACGCTTGCCATCATCTTCATGCTCCTGTACTTCAACTTCGGCAACATCCCCGAAAGCCTCATAGTGATGCTGTCGCTGCCGTTCTCCCTTGTCGGAGGGGTGTGGCTCATGTATCTCCTCGGGTACGATATGAGTGTGGCCGTCGGGGTAGGCTTCATAGCCCTTGCCGGGGTAGCGGCCGAGACAGGTGTCGTGATGCTCATATACCTTGATAGCGCCTACGCCGAGAGAAAGGCCCTCGGGAGGATGAACTCGAAGGAAGACCTCAGAGAGGCCGTGATGGAAGGGGCCGTCAACCGGGTAAGGCCCAAGATGATGACCGTCGTGGCGATCATGGCGGGCTTGCTTCCTATCATGTGGGGCGCCGGCACGGGCTCCGAGGTGATGAAGAGGATAGCAGCCCCGATGGTAGGCGGCATGGTCTCCTCCACGGTCCTCACCCTCATAGTGATACCCGTGATATTCACCATCTGGAAGGAAAGGGGCATTAAAGGGTCCGGCAAAGACTGACCGCTTTACTTAACAAAAGTCCGGCCCCTGCCCTTTCAGCCGGCGCCGGACCTGAGCCGGTCCGCCTAACCATTCGCAATTTCTCGTTTATTTGATCTCCAGCTTTAACAATCAGTCCATCTATCGCTTTGGCGGGCGGTTTTTTATATTTTCGGATATACTTATCCGGAACCTTAAAAACCCCAGGAGGTACTTATGAAGAAATCAGGTATTGTCGCCTCAGCCGTCTTAGCCTTATCGCTTTCGGCCTCTCCAGCCCTCGCCCAGATGGGCGGCGGGCCCATGATGCAGGGCCAGGGAGGAGGCATGATGATGGACAAACAGCAGATGATGGATCAGAGAAGGCAGATGATGACGGAACGCCATCAGATGATGCAGGAGGTCCTGTCCATGATGAAAGAGACGATGGGTATGATGAAGGAGATCAGCCATGCCCCGACAACGGCGCAGAAACAGAAGCTCGATGAGATGATAAAGAAGCTCGATGAGATAATGAAGAAGCACGATGAGCAGATGAAGAAGTGGGGAGACGGGAAGCAGTAGGGGAAAGAGCCCTCCATGGATCAAAAAAACAGCAAGGTCTTCAAAGGTCAAAAAGACCAAAGAGCCGGAAAGTCCCGATGTGGCGCCGCCAGGGCGGCGCCACATCTTTTTTCAAAAAAACGCCTCTCGGGCGGCCCGCCTTAAAAACCTGAAAAATACGCCAACCCTTATTCCGGCTGAAAAGCCATATAATCCGGCCCCCTGACTTCCCACCCTCCGGGGATGACCGGAACCACCCGCTTCCATCATACAAAATAGCTTGACAACCAAGTTTGCCATGTGATAGCAATACTCTGTTTTAGGTAAAGGTAACTCATCAACAAACCCCCTTATTAAAAAAGAAAAACGACTTGAAACGCGCCCAAACGCTCAAACCGTCAGGACGCATAGGGCACGGTAGAAAGTTTGGGCCGTCCCTCTTAAAGCTTATAACTATCTGAATTAAAATAAATTTTTTACGGAAAAAAGATGATATCTATCGACCTTACTCTAGTCTTCCAGATCATAGGGTTCTTTATCCTCCTTATCATCCTCAACCGTTTTCTCTACAACCCGGTGCTCGGCATATTAAAGGAGAGGGATAAGAAAATCGGCGGGGCCGTAAAACAGGCCGCTGAGACCGAAAAAGAGGTCGAGACAGGGCTACTCTCCTATGAGAAGAGGATAAAAGAGGCTGCCGTCAAGGGGCACGAGGAGCGTAACAAGATAAGACTGGAAGGCGTCAACACGGAAAAAGAACTCCTTGAGGCCGCCCGCCTTGAGGCCGCCAAAGAGCTATCCTCAATGAGAACCGAGCTTGCAAAGAGCAAGGACGGCGCGCTTGCCAGCCTCAAGGAAGAGTCCATAACGATATCCAAAAACATCGCCGAGAAGATACTTGAAAGAAAAGTCGTCCTCTTCCTCATCGCATTCGGGTTTGCCGCATTACTGCCGGCTCTCTGTAACGCCGCCGAAGGCGAGCACGGCGGCGGGGCCGGCGGCACATGGAAGATAATAAACTTCGTCATACTCGCCGTCGGCGTCTACCTCGTATGGACAAGGGTGATAGCCGGGCTCCTCGACAAAAGGAGCGCCGAGATAAAAAAGGCCCTCAATGACGCCAGACAGGCCAAAGAAGCGGCCGACAGGAAGGCGGCCGAGTACAAGGAAAAGCTGGCGCTCCTCGACAAACGCGTCTCCGAGATCCACAGCGAGCTTAAGCTCGAGGGCGAGGCCGAGAAGCGGCGGATCATAGAGGAGGCCGGGAAGGCTTCCGCCAAGATGAAAGAGCAGACGAAGACAGTCGCCGAGCAGGAGCTGAAGAAGGCCAGGCTTGAGATAAGGGAAGAAGTCGCCAGGCTCGCCGTGGGTATGGCCGAGGAGATACTTAAAAAAGAGCTTAAGCCCGAAGACCAGGAGAGACTGGTCAAGGGATATCTTAACAATTTGAGGCTTAACTGATGAAAAGTTCCGCTTTAGCCAGAAGGTTCGCCAAGGCATTGATGGAGATAGGCCGGGAAGAGAACGCCTACGAGAACTACGGGAAGGAGCTGAGGACGGCGCTTGCGGTCTTCACCGGCGCCCCGGAGCTGTACAAGGTGCTTTTAAACCCCATGTACAGGTTCGAGGTCAGACGCGGCCTCATGGAGAAGGTCTCCGAATCCCTCAAGCTCTCCGGGCACGTCGCCAAGTTCTTCAACATCCTCGTGGAGACCAGAAACATCAGGATACTCGATGACATCGTAACGGCGTACTCAAAGCTCGAAGACGAGGCGGACGGAAGGATAAAGGCAGTGGTAGAGTCCCCCGGCCCGCTTGAAGCCGGGCTTCTCGACGAGATCAGGAAGAAGCTCGGCGGCTCTTCGGGTAAACAGGTGCTCTTGACCAACAAGACCAACCCGGAACTCCTTGGCGGGCTCGTCATAAGGATAGAGAACACGATACTTGACGGGAGCCTCAAGACTCAACTCGCGATGATGAAAGAAAAAATACTCGAAGGGGTGGTTTAAAATGATAAAGGTGGAAGAGATAAGCCAGCTCATTAAGAATCAGATAAAGGGCTTTGAAAAAGAGATAGACGTCCAGGAAGTCGGCACCGTCATATCGGTCGGCGACGGCATCGCCCGGATCTACGGGCTGGAAAAAGCGATGGCCGGAGAGCTCCTTGAGTTCCCGGGCGGGCTCTTCGGGATGGTATTGAACCTCGAAGAGGACAACGTCGGGGCGGCCATCCTCGGGCCGGACAACACGATAAAAGAAGGCACCACGGTCAAAAGGACCGGCAAGATAGTCGAGGTTCCTGTTGGAGAGGGGCTGATGGGCAGGGTCGTCAACGCCATCGGCCAGCCCATCGATGACAAGGGCCCGATAGAGTCCAAAGAGATGAGGAGGGTCGAGATCAAGGCCCCCGGAATCGTTGCCAGAAAGTCCGTCAAGGAACCCCTCCAGACGGGCATCAAGGCCATAGACGGCATGATCCCCATCGGCAGGGGCCAGAGGGAACTCATCATCGGCGACCGCCAGACCGGTAAAACAGCCGTCGCCATCGACACCATCATCAACCAGAAGGGCCTCAATGTCTTCTGCATATATGTCGCTATCGGCCAGAAGCAGTCCACAGTCGCCCAGATAGTCGAGAAGCTACGCCAGTTCGGCGCGATGGACTACACCGTGGTCGTCGCGGCCACTGCGAGCTCTCCGGCCCCTCTTCAGTTCCTCTCCCCCTACACGGGGTGCACCATCGGCGAATACTTCAGGGACAACGGGAAGCACGCCCTTATAATCTATGACGATCTTTCAAAGCACGCCGTCGCGTACAGGCAGCTTTCGCTTCTCTTAAGAAGGCCCCCGGGCCGCGAGGCGTACCCCGGGGACGTATTCTATCTCCACTCAAGGCTTCTTGAAAGGGCCGCGAAACTCTCCGACAAACTCGGCGGAGGCTCCCTTACGGCCCTGCCGATCATCGAGACCCAGGCCAGCGACGTCTCGGCCTATGTTCCGACAAACGTCATCTCGATCACCGACGGTCAGATATTCCTTGAGACCGACCTCTTCTACTCCGGCGTCAGACCCGCCATCAACGTCGGACTCTCGGTCTCCCGAGTCGGCGGCAGCGCACAGGTAAAGGCCATGAAGTCGGTAGCCGGCACCTTGAGGCTCGAGCTCGCCCAGTACAGGGAACTCGCGGCGTTCGCCCAGTTCGGCAGCGACCTCGACCCCGCCACCCAGAAGCAGCTCAACAGGGGCCAGAGGCTTGTCGAGATACTCAAGCAGGGCCAGTACAAGCCGCTGCCGGTCGAAAAGCAGGTCCTTATAATATACGCCGCCACAAACGGCTATGTCGACACCTACCCGGTGGCTTCGCTTAAGAAATACGAGGAAGATCTCTACAGTTTCTTCGATTCAAGGCACCCGGAGCTGATAAACGAGATAAGGACCAAGAAGGCCATCGATAACGAGCTCAAGGCCAGGATCAACAAGGCGCTTGACGAATTGAAGGGCCTCTTCGTAACCGAATAGGTCCGAGGCGGGCCTTCTTAGCCGTACAGCTCTATTATACGCATCCACCACAGGCCGCCTTTTTGCCTCCGGGCGCAGGCGGCAGTTTAATAGTATTACACCGCCGTACTATAAATACGCGAAAGTGTGTAGAGACAACCTATGCCAAGTCTTAAGGACATAAAACGGAGAATAAAATCCGTTAAGAACACCCAGCAGATCACCAAGGCGATGAAGATGGTCGCCGCGGCGAAGCTCAAAAGGGCCCAGGACGAGATAGTGGCGGCCCGCCCGTACGCAGAGAAGATGCTCGGCCTCATCGCAACGCTTGCCTCCAAGACCTCCCCGGACAGCCACCCGCTTCTGGCGAGCACCGGCGGGAACAGGGTCGCGGTACTGCTCTACACCTCCGACAGGGGACTCTGCGGCGGCTTCAACACGCAGCTTCTGAGGATAACCGAGCGGTTTTTAAGGGAACACGGCGACTCCGAGATAAGCCTTTACCTTATAGGCAAACGCGGCACGGAGTACTTCAAGAGGCGCGGCATAAAGACCTTGAAGGCCCGTCCGATCGGCAGCGGCAGACCGGGCTACTCTTCAGCCGTGGAGATAGCCAATGATGTCATCTCCGCTTACCTTAAGGGCGAGCTTGACGAGGTCCATATCATATACAGCCAGTTCAAATCGGCCCTGACCCAGACCCCGGTCAGCCAGAAACTCCTGCCCATATCGACGCCCAGGACAGAGGAGACGAAAGAAGAAGCTGACCAGGGCGAGTTCCTCTTTGAACCTACGGAGGGCGCGGTGCTTTCAAGCCTGCTCCCCAAGTATGTGGAGGTACAGGCCTTCAGGGCGCTCCTGGAGACTTCCGCCAGCGAACACGGCGCCAGGATGACCGCCATGGATTCGGCCTCCAAGAACGCCGCCGAGATGATCGGCGCTTTGACGCTAAAGTACAACAGGCTCCGCCAGGCCGCCATCACCAAGGAGCTGATGGAGATCATCGGAGGGGCCGAGGCCCTCAAGGGATAGTTCTAATGAACCCTCCCCGTTCTTAAAACTCCAGGGTTTTAAGAACGCTAAAAAAATGAACCTCCCCGGAGCGAACTACGGGATATCTGAAAACAGCCAATGTCCCGTTTCAGAAGGTCTTTTGTATTTTTTAACAAAACACCAGGGGCATTGCGAAGCGAGCATAAAGGAAAGCAAGCGAGCAAGCCTCTGTATTCGTTGCGAGAGGGCTTGACAGCGAGCGGAGCAATCGCCCCGAAGCGCGCGGCAGCGCGCAAAAAGACTTATTGCAAGAACGCAGCAAGCTACGGGGTATTTACCCTGAGAGAGAATAAACTGACAACAAGCATTCATTAAGGAGGCTTCCTAAAATGTCTAATAACAACACGGGGAAAATCACGCAGGTCATCGGGCCTGTTCTGGACATCGAATTCCCTCCGGGGCGACTTCCGGCGCTCTTTAACGCCGTAAAGGTCACCAACCCCTCCATAAGTTCCGAGAAGTGGAACCTGGTGACCGAAGTGGCGCAGCACCTCGGTGAAAACACCGTCCGCTGCATAGCCATGGACGCCACCGAAGGCCTCGTGAGGGGCACGGAGGCGATGGACACCGGCGCCGGCATCACGGTACCCGTAGGGAAAGAGGTCCTCGGCAGGATATTAAACGTCGTCGGCGAACCGGTTGACGAGATGGGCCCGGTCAAGACCGCAAAGTCCTATGTCATACACCGTGAGGCCCCGGCATTCAGCGAGCAGTCCACGAAGATGGAAGTCTTCGAGACAGGCATCAAGGTCGTCGATCTCCTGACACCGTACCTTAAAGGCGGGAAGATCGGCCTCTTCGGCGGCGCCGGAGTCGGCAAAACGGTTCTAATCATGGAACTTATCAACAACGTCGCCATGCAGCACGGCGGTTTCTCGGTCTTCGGCGGAGTCGGAGAGAGGACAAGGGAAGGAAACGACCTCTGGGAGGAAATGAAGGAGTCGGGCGTTATCAACAAGACCGCTCTGGTCTACGGCCAGATGAACGAGCCCCCGGGAGCCAGGGCCAGGGTCGCCCTCACGGCCCTTACCATGGCCGAGTACTTCAGGGACGAGGAGAACCAGGACGTGCTCCTCTTCATCGACAACATATTCAGGTTCGTACAGGCCAACTCCGAGGTCTCGGCGCTTCTGGGCCGTATCCCCTCGGCCGTCGGCTACCAGCCGACGCTCGGCACCGACGTCGGAGGCCTTCAGGAGAGGATCACCTCTACGAACAAGGGCTCCATCACCTCGGTCCAGGCCATATACGTCCCGGCGGACGACCTTACCGACCCGGCCCCGGCCACCACATTTGCGCACCTTGACGCCACTACGGTTCTTTCAAGGCAGATCGCCGAGCTCGGCATATACCCGGCGGTCGACCCGCTCGACTCCACCTCGCGAATCCTTGATGCCCAGATCGTCGGCGACGAGCACTACGGGGTTGCCAGGCAGGTCCAGCAGATACTGCAGAAGTACAAAGACCTCCAGGACATCATCGCCATCCTCGGTATGGACGAGCTCTCGGAGGACGACAAGCTTGTGGTCGCCAGGGCCCGTAAGATCCAGAAGTTCCTCTCGCAGCCGTTCTTCGTCGCCGAGCAGTTCACCGGATCTCCCGGCAAGTACGTAGGCATAAAGGACACCATAAAGGGCTTCAAGGCCATCGCCACCGGCGCGTACGACGATATCCCCGAGCAGGCGTTCTACATGGTCGGCACCATAGAAGAGGCCCTTGAGAAGGCCGAGAAGATCAAGGCGACCCTTTAATCGACAATAAGGACATACCTTAAAAATGGCTGATAATTTTCTGCTTGAGATAGTGACGCCTTATAGAAAACTCCTCTCCAAAGAGGTAGACGAGCTTACCGCTCCCGGAGCCGAAGGCGAGTTCGGGGTTCTGGCCGGGCACACCCCTTTCCTGACGGTCTTGAAGCCCGGCGAACTCTCCTTCAAGAAAGGAAGCGAAGCCGTCCATATAGCCGTGGCAAAGGGCTATGCCGAGGTGTTGCCGGACAAGACCACGATACTTGTCGATTCGGCCGAGTTCGCCGAGGATATAAACCTTGAAGCCGCCAGAGAGCTCTGTGCCAAATCAGAGGAGGCCCTCAAAAAGCTTAACTCGGAAGACCCGGAGTACTCCTCCGCATCCGACGCGTATGAACTGGCGCAGGCGCGCATCAGGGTGAAGGAAAGACAACGGGGCTAAGAAGTACAAGCCGGCTACTGAAATGTGGTTGGCTCGAATACAGAGGAGGCCCTCCAACCGAGCAAAACGGTCGGCGCAGGCACTCGCAAATCTAACCCGGCCGTGGTCTTATCAAGGGCTTTTCAACCGGGCAAAACGGCTGGCGCCGGCAAGTAAGGCAGGGTCTGCCTGAGAGGGGTTTGGCAGGAGAGGCTCCTTCAAAACCTAAGATGACAAAATAAACCTCCCCGCAAGTCTTGCTGGCTGGGTATCTTAAGAATCTCCAAATTTCATTGAGGAAGGTCTTTGTATCGTTCTTTAACAAAATACCAGAGGGGTATTGCGTAGCGTTTTAAGGAGAGCGAACGGGCAAGCTTCGGCCCTCTATTGCGAGAGAGCTTGACAGAAGAGCGCAGTCCAATACCCCGAAAAGTGTGCGGTAGCGCGCAAAAAATCTTTTACAAAAACGCGACAAGCTGCGGGGTATTTAACCCTAAAAGAGAATAAAAAGCCGGGTCGAAACCGACCCGGCTTTTTTTAATTTCCAATTGGTAAATAGAGACGGGCCTTACCGGGGCTTGTTCCTGGGTGTTATTGTCAGCCTGGTCTTGCCGTCTTTTACATAGACCTTCAGGTCGATCTCCTTTGTCCTGTACTGCTCCTCGACCTGTTTCTTGTACTTCTCTATGGTCCTGGCAAGGGTATCCACGGTTATCCCCTCCGTAGGCTCGTTACACTCTTTCCTCTTGTCGATGTATTGCCTGTAGACTTCTTCGATCTCTGAGTTTGGGGCATCGGGTCTTGCTGAGGGTACCGCGGCTATCGGCGTCCTCTCAGGGGCAGTCTTTCCGGGGGAGGTTTTCAGTCCCAGGGAATCGCCCTCGCCCTTACGGGTAAAGGTCCCCTCGTCTATCTCCCTCAATACGCGCGACCAGTACTGCTTGTAGGAGTTGTACTTGGCCACGACGCTATTGTACTTGAACTTATACGATGTGTTTGTCAGGTTCTTGTTGCTGTAGAAAAGGATGGTCTTTTCGATCTCGTCTCTTAGCTTTACAGGCTCTCTCTTGAGGACCTTCATGAAGTACTGCTCGTATTCGACCTTGAGCCTTGCTATCTTCGAGTCAAGCAAGTCGATATCCTCTGCCATACCCATAAACGCCCTTTTTTTGAGTTAGACTCAACGGAAAGACGGAGCCTGCCGGAACCGGGCCGATAGAGGCCGCGGCTTACAGAATCCGGAAAGAATGAACCACCCCGCTAGCCAAGGTGCGAGGTATCCGAAGGGAAATCTGTTTTTATATACGCGGCAAGCCGCGCTTAATTAAAATTCTCCACCATAAATGACGGAGAATTTTGATGGTATGGAAGATCATTTGTATTTGCCAGCCTTGACCCGCCGCTAAAGCGACGGGATTGCGGAGTGGCATACCCATTCAACCCGAAGGAAATATTAAAATACTGCTACAAAGAGAAGCCGCAATTTATCCTCGCCCTCGTTGGCTCCTGTTGCATGACCATTATCCGTCAGTCCTCTGTACTCAAGCTGAGTGTAGACATTGGATAATATATT
>JACRCH010000095.1 GCA_016219115.1 Deltaproteobacteria bacterium | reverse complement strand
GGTTGAATGGGTGTGCCACTCCGCAATCCCGTCGCTTTAGCGGCGGGTCAAGGCTGGCAAATAAAAATGACCTTCCATACCATCAAAATTCTCCGTCATTTATGGCGGAGAATTTTAATTAAGCGCGGCTTGCCGCGTATAGAAAAACAGATCTCCCTTCGGTATACCCCGCAGCTTGCTACGGGGTAATTCATCAGACTGCTGATGGCATTATAGCATCTTTTCGCAACTATTTGCGGCTTGCCGCTCCGGGGGGGTGACCGGGCCGGTCTTGGACCGCTTTTCACCCGGCAGCCGCGCGTCTTTGCGGTTTCAAAAATAAGGGTATATACTTGTATATGAAAAAAAAGGAGGAGATATTATGCCTATCCTTAAAAGATTAGAAGACTATCTGAAGAAAAACAACGCGAAGTACAAAGAAGTTGTGCACCCGGAGGCTTATACCGCCCAGGAGGTGGCCGCCGCGATGCATGTCCACGGCAAAGACCTCGCAAAGCCGGTAATGATAAAGGCGGACGGAAGTTTCGTGATGGCGGTAGTGCCGGCGAGCCGGAAGGTCGACTTCGAGAAGCTCAAGGATATCCTCATGAAAAAAGAGGTACGGCTTGCGACGGAAGATGAGTTCAAAAGCCTCTTCCCCGACTGCGAGCCCGGCGCCGAGCCGCCGTTCGGCAACCTCTACGCTTTAGACACATTGGTCGACAAAAAGCTGACCAATGAGGGGCATATCTTCTTCAACGCAGGTACGCACTACGAGGCCGTGGAGATGGACTACAAAGACTATGCGCGCCTCGTTAAACCCAGGGTCGAAGACTTCGCCGCGCATTGACGGCAGATCGCCGGAAAACTCTCCTGGTGGAAACTTTCTGTAGAAAGGTCCTGGCGGACGGCGAAGACAAGATACGAACCATTTGCCTGAACGGCCGCAGTTGCCGGGAAGGAATATTTGAATCCGCCGACCGCACGGTCCCGCCAGACCCCTTTCAAAGACTTTAAGTTCCCGGAAAACACCCACCTCAGTGAAGCGGGGGGTGTTTTCCGGGAAGGACCTAAAATTTTTGGAGAAAGTTTGAGAGAACCTTGTTACAAAAAGGTTCTCTCAAGAGACTTTCCCGGCGCTCCGTCAGATATCGAGCACCACGGTCGCCTTCCAGCCTTCTTCGGTTTTAATGAGGCCGAAGCGGTGGAGTGTCACGGCCTTAACATCGACCTTGAGGGGGTGTCGTTTGCGGTCAAGCTCCTCGCCCGCTAGCTTTGCCTTCAGGGAAAATACCGGCCCTCTTTCATCTATGCCGATGGAGTCGACCCTCAGAAGAAGCCTTCTGGCGTCCTTGTAATAGACGAGTTCGTTCAAGAGGTTATAGAGCAGCATATCGAGCTCATTGCCGGTAAGTTCGACAAAAACTTCGGCTGCCTTCCTTATCGTCGAGAGATCGTCCACCATTACGCCCATGGTGGCCTCGGCCGCAGAGACAAAGACCTCCGTGAGATCGGCCCCCGTCGCCTCAAACGCGATATCGGCCGTTGCTATGTCCTCGATATAACGGTAAGGCATGCGGTTAACCCTTGATGTTGCCTATCGGAGTCAGGCGCACCACCCTTTTACTGAGGCCCGCGAGCTCCGTGGCCTCAGCCACTGAGTCTATGTCCTTGTACGCGGCGCCGGCCTCTTCCGCGAGCCCGCCCCACGAGTCGCTTTTGACATAGATGCCCCTTGCCTCCATATCCTTCTGAAGCTTCGTGCCGCGGTACATCCTCTTGGCCTGATGCCTGCTCATCGTCCGACCGCTTCCGTGCGAGGTCGAGTAGAAGGTCTGGTCTCCAGTGGCAAGGCCCGCCATGAGATATGAGCCGGTCTCCATCGACCCGCCGATGATGACGGGCTGCCCCGTCTCCCTGTACGCGCCGGGGATGCCTTCCATGCCAGGGGCGAAGGCGCGCGTGGCCCCTTTCCTGTGGATAAGGACCTCCTTTTTCCTCCCGTCGACCACGTGGGTCTCGAGCTTGGCGGTATTGTGCGTCACATCGTAGACCATGTCCATTCCGAGGTCTTCCGGGGACCTTCTGAAGACCTCGGAGAAGACTTCGCGTATCCTGTGAAGTATCACCTGCCTGTTGGCGAAGGCCATATTGACGGCGCACTTCATGGCTGAAAAGTAGTCCTGACCTTCCTTCGACCTGAAAGGGGCGCAGGCAAGCTCGCGGTCCGGCACCTTTATCCCGTACTTTTTCTCCATGACGCTTAAAAAGAGCTGGAGGTAGTCGGTTGCGACCTGGTGCCCGAAGCCCCGGCTCCCGCAGTGGAACATCACGGCGACCTGGTCAGGGATGGTAAAGCCGAAGGCCTTGGCCGTCTTCCCGTCGTAGATGTTCTCAGGTTTTGCCACCTGTATCTCGCAGTAGTGGTTGCCGCTCCCTAAAGTCCCCACCTGGTCGAACCCCCGGTCTATCGCCTTCTCGCTGACTTTAGAGGCGTCGGCCCCCTCGAAACACCCGCCCTCCTCCGTAAAGAGCAGGTCCTGTGGCCACGCGTAGCCCTTCTTCCTGCACCAGACGGCCCCTTTCTCCACGACCTCCCTGAACTCATTGTGAGAGAGCTTTATAAAGCCTGTTGAGCCTACGCCGCAGGGTATCTTGTAGAAGAGGGCGTCAACAAGCTCATGCAGGCGCGGCTTGACCTCTTCGTAGGCGAGGTTTGTGAGCACCAGCCTCATCCCGCAGTTTATGTCGAAGCCGATGCCTCCGGGCGAGATGACGCCCGTTGCCGGGTCCATCGCCGCCACGCCGCCTATCGGGAAACCGTAGCCCCAGTGGCCGTCGGGCATGCAGTAGGCGTATTTTATGATGCCGGGCAGGCACGCCACATTGGTGACCTGGTCGATGACCCCGGCGTCCATCTCCGAGAGGAGCTTTTCCGTGGCGTAGATGCGCGCCGGGACAAGCATCCCGGGCTTGTAGGATACGGGTATCTCCCAGATGGTGTCGGAGACCTTTTTTACTCCCGCCGGTATCGGCATGTAAGGAAGTCCTCCTCAAGGTTCTTTCCAGACACTTAAATCATACAGCAAAACCTGAAAAACACAAACCCTCAATCTCCGGGACGCATCCTGCGGGAATTCCGCTTCAGGGCTTTTCACGGAGGGCAGCCGGGGCGTGCTTTTCTTGACTTGACCCTTCCTCTTATTTATGATGTAGGAAATCGCCGCACAGGAGCGCAGTTTGCCGGAGAAAAGAGCCACAATAAAGGAAGCCCTCTCGCTTGCCGCGATGGAACTCTCGAAGGCCGACGTCCCCGACCCTCTGGCCGAGGCCGAGTATCTCCTTACCCATATACTCGGATGCAAACGGCATGGGCTTTTCCTGAACCCCTCCCGCCTGCTTACGGACAGTGAGGCGGCCGCTTTCACGGCATACATGGAAAGAAGAAAGAAGCGGGAGCCGGCGCAGTACATAACCGGAGAGGTAGAGTTCAGGGGTCATACCTTCATGGTCACGAGGGCCACTCTGATACCGAGACCGGAGACCGAGCTGTTGGTCGATGAGGCCCTTGCGGCCGCGAAGCCTCAAGGAGGCGAGACCGTCGTGGTCGACTTATGCACGGGAAGCGGTTGCATCGCGGTATCCGTGGCGAAGGAGCTTGCGGGAAGCCGCGTGTACGCCGCCGACGTCTCAACGGACGCCATTAAAGCGGCCCGCGGGAACGCCTCCCTTAACGGGGTAGCTGAAAAGGTCGGGTTCTTCATAGGCGACCTCTTCAAAGCGCTCCCTGAAGACCTCAAGGGCAAGGTTGACATCATACTTTCAAACCCGCCCTATGTGGCGCGCTCCGAGATGCAAGGGCTCGCGCCAGAGGTAAAGGATTACGAGCCTGAAACGGCTTTATGCGGAGGGGCAGAGGGGTTGGACTTCATAGAGAGGATAATAGACGGGGCCCCGGAGTACCTCAAAAAGGGCGCTTACCTTATAATGGAGATAGGCTTCGGGCAGTCCGAAAAGGTCAAGGAGCTCGCCTCAAAGGACGGCAGATACGAGAAGATCGAGGTCAGGAAAGACTACTCCGGTATCGACAGGGTCTTTATAGCCAGGGTGAGAGGGTAGCCCGCGCGGAAGGTGAAAAACGGCGACGGATCTGTCCGGCGGGTCATTGCGCGGCGTCTTTCATTATCTCAAGGAGCTTGCACTTCTCCCAGAGTGTCTTTCTCGACACCCCCAGGAGCTTTGCCGCAAGCCCCTTGTTCCCCTTGGTCTCTTCGAGCACCTTCGTGATGTACTGCCTCTCAAAGTCCTTTATCGCCTTGGAGAGGTTCTCGTAGCTCCGGATGTTCTCTATCACCTTAAGACAATCGCTTAAGTTGTTTATATCTTCCGCGAGGTCCCATGGGTGTATCTCCTCGCCCTTGCCCAACACGACCGCCCTCTCCAGCGTGTTCTCAAGCTCACGGACATTGCCCGGGAACGGGTACTTAAGCAAGAGCTCCATGGCGTCCACGGAGAAACCCTTTATGCTCTTTTTGTGCTGGGCCGCGAAGTACTTGAGGAAGTGGTTGGCCAGCAGCATCACGTCCCCTTTCCTGTCACGAAGCGGCGGCAGCGTTATGGGCACGACGTTCAGACGGTAATAGAGGTCTTCCCTGAAGGCCCCCTTCTGCACCTCTTTTTTGAGGTCCCTCTGCGTGGCGCACACTATCCTCACGTCGGCGCTTAAGGTCTCCGTGCCTCCGAGCCTGTCGTACTCCCTTTCCTGCAGCACCCTCAAGAGCTTTACCTGTATGGCCGGGGAAAGCTCGCCTATCTCATCGAGAAAGAGGGTCCCTTTGTTGGCAAGCTCGAACCTCCCTTTTTTCTGCTTTACGGCCCCGGTGAAAGCGCCCTTCTCGTACCCGAAGAGCTCGGCCTCAAGGAGCGTTTCAGGCAGCGCCGCGCAGCTTACCTTGACGAAAGGCTCGTTTTTCCTGTTGCTGTTGAAGTGTATGGCGTTGGCGATAAGCTCTTTGCCGGTGCCGCTCTCACCGAGGAGAAGTATCGTGGAGTCGGTCTGGGCGACCGTGGTGACCTTGTCGAAGATCTCCTTCATCTTCTCGCTTTTCCCGATGATGCCGCTGAAGTTGTACCTGCCCTCGACCTGCTCCTTGAGCATCAGGTTCTCTTCCTCGAGGTCCTTGACCCTTATGAGGCGCTTGACCATGAGCAGCAGCTCGTCCATCGAGAAGGGCTTGGTGATGTAGTCGTAAGCGCCGTACTTCATCGCCTCAACGGCCGTGTCCACCGAGCCGTAGGCGGTTATGAGTATCACCATCGTCTCCTGCGAAAGACGCTTGCAGGACTTGAGTATCTCTATGCCGTCGATGTCCGGCAGGCGCAGGTCAGTTATCACGATGTCGTAGGGGGCCTCCTTCATGAGATTTACCCCGGCCCTGCCGGAGTCGGTCTCCGTTACGGAGCAGCCGTCCTCCTTCAATGCGTCGCTTATCGATATCCTCATCAGAGGCTCATCGTCTATTATGAGAATCCTTGGCGTCCTCGGCACCTTTACCTCCCGAATCAGGATGCTATGGGCAGGCTTACCTTGAATACCGTCCCCTTGCCTGCCTTGCTTTCTACATCGATCCTGCCCTTATGGCGTTCTATTATACCACGACTCACGGAAAGACCCAACCCCGTACCTTTGCCCACCCCCTTGGTGGTGAAGAACGGGTCGAATATCCTCGGGATGTTCTCCGGCGGGATGCCGCACCCGTTGTCGGAGACGAGGATGCAGTACCAGTTCCCCTCGAACCGCGTGGAGATCTCTATGAGCCCCTCGCCCTCAAGCGACTGTATCGCGTTGAGTATCAGGTTCACGAGTATCTGCTCTATCTGGTGCTTGTCGACGAGTATGGGCGGCAGCCCCGTGCCGAGGTTTTTTACCAGCCTGATGTCCCTGTCCTTTATCGAATGTATGAAGAGCGGCACTATCCCCTCGATCATGCCGTTTATGTCCGTGAGGCTCAGGGCCGGGGCGTGCTGCTGCGAGAAGTCCAGCAATTGCCGCACGATGTTCTGGACCCTCTTCATACCCTCTTCCATGAAGTCCAGGTACTCTATCTTCCTCTCGTCCGTCAGCTTCCTGTTCTTGAAATTATAGAGGCAGTTCAATATCCCCCCGAGGGGGTTGTTGACCTCGTGGGCGATCCCGGCGGCAAGCTGGCCTATGGCCGCGAGCTTTTCGCTTGAGATGACGGAGGCCTCGATCTCTTTTTTCTTTGTCACGTCCTCGGCCATCCACACGACGTTTTCCACCATTCTCCTTTCAGAGAATATCGGGAAGACGCTCGTCCTCACGACAAGCTCCTTGGCGCCCCTCTCCTTGGGCGAGACCTTCTGCTCGAGGTGCCGCGGCTCGCCGGTGGCGAAGACTTCCCTGATGACCTTCTCAAGCCCCTCCTTGAGTTCGTCGTTTGGGAGGTGGGTTATGAAGTTCATGTTCTGGCACTCGTCCTCGGAGCCGCATTTGCAGATGGGGCACGCAAGAGAGGCGTGCCTGTTCCACGCAACTATCCCCATGTTCCTCTCGATGACATAGAGGCAGTAAGGGAGGCTGTTTATGATGGACTCGATGAGGTTTGTCTGCTGCCTCATCTTATCCCGGCTTACCTTTATCCTGTCCTCGTTCTCACGGAGGTTCGTGACCATTATGTCGAAGGTCCTGGCCAGATCCGCTATCTCGTCGTTGCCTTCCTTGAATGTGGTGTGGATGTTGAGGTTGCCGGAGGAGACCAGCTGGGCCTTCCTGGTAAGGCTTTTTATGGGGCGCGTTATCATGTAGGTGATGAATGACGCCACGACGCTGGCCAGAAAGAGGCCTATGACGGCGATCGTTACGACCGCCTTGATGTTTTTGTACTGCAGCTCTACGAACTTCTCCCTGGGGACCCCGACAAATAGCGACCCGATGATCCTGCCGTCATAGTTTATTATCGGGTCAAAGGCGGTGATGTAGGACCTGTTGCCTATCGATGTCTCGCCCCTGAAGCCCTTGTTCATCCGGATCTCCTCGAGGACGTCTTTCGGGATACGCTGGCCGACGGTGCGCTGTCCGGATTCGTCCATGACGTTCGTCGCTA
The DNA here is from genome assembly GCA_016219115.1 of Deltaproteobacteria bacterium. Lineage (GTDB taxonomy): Bacteria > Desulfobacterota > GWC2-55-46 > GWC2-55-46 > GWC2-55-46 > JACRCH01. The sequence continues at coordinate 24,796 of JACRCH010000095.1, read as the reverse complement.
TCTGGGTCTCCTCCATGGCGATCGTCACGAGGGAGCCCGGGATGCTCTCGGCAAGGGTGTCCGGGATGAACGGGTCGTTGTTGATGAGGTCGCCGGTTATGATGGCGCCGATGACGGAGTTTTTATCGTCCATGACGGGGGTGACGACCAAAAGCATTATCCCTTCCTTAAGGTCGCCGACGGCGCCCTTGCCGTCCTTATCATCAAGCGCCGCCGGGACCCGCGCCGTCTCGGCAAGCCCTTCCTGAACGAGGATATCGCGCGATACTTTCTCGCTTGAGATGTACGATGTCTTTTTCTTTATCGATTTTTCGACAAGGCCGTTAAACGAGAGGCGGACCCCAACCCTTGATGTGTTGTTGGAGGCTATGGTAACGGCGCGGTCGTCGACGACCGCCCAGAGGTCGACATAGGGCCTGAACTTCTTCCACGCCGCCATCTGTTTTTTAAGGAACGTCTGGTTTTTCCCGACTATGGCGTCCTTGATGTAGGACTCGGTCGATGCCTGCAGCATGCCGTACTGCATCTGGTAGGCCCTCGCGTAGTATTGCATCCAGGCGGCCTTGAGGTTATGGTTTATCGTCTCCTGGGCGTCGTCTTTTTTGCTGCCGCTGATTATGGTGGTGGTAAGTAAGGCCAGCAGTATTGTGGGCACCAGGGTGACAAGCAGAAACGAGAGTATGAATTTGCTGCCGATGTTCATCTTACACAGCGCCTTTGATGCCCGGCATCTCCGTCTTTCCGGAAAGACGGGTTTGAGCGGGATTGTTTTACGGCCGTGAAGCCCCGGCTTTAAAGCCCGGGGATGGTCATTAACTATTTGAAAAGATTATATTTTAAAATATTATAAATGGGCTGAAAAGTCAAGAAAAGCAAAAAAAGAGCCCCCGGCCCTTTCGGGCCGGGGGTCTTGGGAAGGAAGGAGGGCTTTTGGCCCTCCTCTGAAGGCGCGGATTGTAGGGGGAAGTAAAAACTGAAGGGGAGCTATTTATGAATTGGCAACTTTCAGTAGCCGCTGCAAAAAACTAACCTTGACTCACTGTTCAAAAACTGTTTTTCTCACCTGGCATTCGTCACCTCCTGAATGGTCTGAAAAACCTTTTCTCTAAGAGAGCGTTCCAAGCTTTATGTGAATATTATACCGAATCAACATTAAAGAACGATTAGAACCGTGTTTTTTCAGCCCCGCGGCCAGGACCGACCGGGGAGCATCATGCGCGTTTTCGGCAAAAGCCAGTAAAATCAAATGGATACAAAAGACATCCGGGACCTCTTTTTATCAGGTTTTTTTATATGACCTTCATCAAGATAAGGGCTATTATGGCAAAAACCATGAAGACAGAAGCCAGACCGAGGGTGGCGACAAGCTCAAAATTCCTTATTTTGCCGTAGTTCATAAAAGACCTCCTTCACAGTGCGGGGTAAAGACCAGGGAGTGTTGTTTTTATGACGGCATTATCTCAGAGAGGGAATTAAAGGAAGATTAAAAATTCCATCTCAATTCTTCCCTCCTTCCAGATGGAACCTGTGCAGAAAACGGTGGAGTATGGGTGCAAAAAATATTCCGGCAACGACTATGAAGATAAGTCCTGAAAAGAGGGGCGTAGCATCCTGCGAATATCTTACCGGCTTTCGAATGCAGCTCGTTTACCGGGCCCATGCCACCAAGTATCATCGAGGCGTTTAAAAATGCATCCACCCAGGGAAGCCCCTCTATGAAATGGTATCCAAGCATCCCGGCGGATAGAGCTGTCGCCACGACAAATGACGCCACAGCCGTGCTTCTTAGAAGACGTACCATGAATACGCCAAGAGGCACTATTGGCTGGCTTCTGTGTTCGAATATGGGGAATACCCTTATTTTTTTCATATATGGACAGGTAGATAATACACCCTCGACTCTAAGCTGTAAAGCGGAACACGTTTACAGGGATGCGTGCACATTACTATTAGCAGGTTGCGGAAAAACGCAACCAGACCCACCCATCGGGTGGTCCACCGGCATTCCATGAATGGATTGCCAAATTGCGAGGGATTAAAATTCCCTGCAGCAAACCGCAGGGAATTCGCTCGCTATGCTTGTTAAAACGGAATGGGCGTGCCGGATTTTTTGACTTGCAGGGAAAAAATGCGAATGACCGTGTCAGCTTTCCGCCCCGGGGATGCGTATCTCCGTGACGGACCTGATTCTCCTTTTAAGAGGGCCGGCTTTTGAACGGCGCCCGAGTTCAAGGTCCGTGACCGTGACCTTGTTGAGTATCCTGAATCTCTGGCCGTCCTTGTAGCCGAATATCTGGTGAATAGCGTAGGGTTTTCCCTTGCGTTCCCCAAGATAGAGCATTATATGGCGGTCAAGCCCCAGTAAGGTTATTCCGGGACGCGCGCTCTTTAAAGACTCTATTATCTCTTCCGAAGAGACGGCGTCATCCCTGTAGGCCAATACGTCGCCGGAGACGCCCTGGTATCTGGAGTTCCTCGGCAGCATTATCCCCATCGTGAAAAAGAGGTCCTTGATGAACTCCGAGCAGTCCCTCCTGCCGTCTTTCCCTCCCCAGCCGTACTCCTCTCCGAGCATCTTGAAGGCCTGGGTTATGACATTTTTCCCGGTATACGGAAGAAAACCGACGCTCAGATCGGCGCCCTTACTCACATAGGCTTCTGCCCAGACAAGGGACCCTCCGGCGTCCCTCTGCGGGAACCTGACCGCGTAGGACCGCTTCTGTGACCCTACTGGCGCCGAGAGGTCCAAAAGAGCGCCCATTGGTACTGTTGAGAATACCTTTTTAAGCCCCTTGTCCCTGTAGACCTTGATGGAGCTTCCGGTGACCACCAGAAAGTCGTCCCCGTGCTCGATAGCGCTCTCTCTATCACCGAAAGCGACTTTATTCATCCTTATCCAGCCGCGTACGGTCCCGGTCTGGACAAACCCCCACTGGCCGTCCCTGCTTGTATGCAGCAGCGCCACCGCCTCCGGCGGGTAAATACTGGAGTACTGGACGGTGTCGAACTCCAGCCTGCCGGGCCTCTTGAGTATCGCCAGATCGGTCGGGAACGCCCTTATATCGGCCCTCTCGACGACTGCACCGTAGGTAATAGCGTTTTCAACGGCGACTCCATCGAGGTTCATGTTGCGGATAAGTCCATCGAGGAACGCGTCCTTGACCCTTCTGCCGTCCGAAAAGAACCTCCTGCCGGTATTCCAATCATAGGGGACCTTGTCGTAGAGGAGCCAATCAAGCAACTGCCAGTCCGGGATAACTTCCGGCATGGAGTTCAGATCAGCCATCTGGTCGGTCTTTCCGACGGTCATCCTGTTGAGCGACTTGATCTCTTCCGAATTGAGTACGACCTCTTCCGGGGCTTCAAGACCCTTTATCCAGTAAGACGGGCTTTCAACCCCTCCCCTGGCATAAGAGTACTGCGGAAACGCAAGGAGGAGAAAAGACAGGGGGGCGAGTCTTTTTATGAACGGTCTCATATTTTTATCGAAAAACCCCTTGGCAGGTTGCGGGAAAAGTCGTCGGTTGTCATTGCGAGGTCCATTTTTTGCTGCGAAGCAATCTATAAGTGGTTGATTTGCTTGGAGACGTAATTTCAACACTACGTTCGCTTTTGACGGCTATTCGGGTCTTTCAGCATACTTTTAGACTGCATGACAAAAATCTTTGCTTCACAAACCTGGCTTTCATTCTACTATCGGTACGTCGAAGGCGCAACTTAAATCGTATTATTTATATGAAAAACCGGGGCTTTTAATGCCTTGACTCAAAAGGCCTCTTCTGAGATATATTATCCATGGAAGATACGCGCGGAAATAGGCCGGGGCCTAGCCTTACGGCCTTTTTTATTACTTTACGGTACAGGGATGGAAAACAATAGGACTATAGTCACGGGCTACCTTCTGGCCGTCGTCTCTGCGATAGCCTATTCGGCAAAGGGCATATTCGCCAAGCTTATCTACGGCTACGGCGTAGACCCGATAACACTGCTTGCCCTGAGGTTCGCCCTCGCGCTCCCCTTCTTCTGGCTGACCTTTTTTTTCTACCCGTCAGGAAAGATCAGGGCCAGGGACGGCTTTTTTCTGGCGTTGAGCGGGCTTCTGGGACTCTACGCCGCGGCCATAGCGGACTTTTACGGGCTCCTGTATATCGACGCCTCCCTTGAAAGGATCATACTCTACACCTACCCGGCGATAGTGGTCGTCTGGAGCGCGGTCTTCTTCAAGGAGAAGCTCGGAAAAAGAAAACTCTTCTCCATGGCCTTCACCTATGCCGGCCTGGCGCTGGCCATAAAGCTCTTCGGCGGGGGATTCTTAAAGGCGCACTACCTCGGGGTCGCGCTGGTGCTCTTCTCGGCGGTCATATACTCGTTGAGCTACATAATAACGGAGGTGCTGGGCAGAAGCGTCTCCGGCGTGAAGATCTCCGCGTACACCACGACCGCGGCCTGTTTCGCATTTCTCGGCACCTGGCACGGGAAATCCTTCCCGCACGAGCCTCAGGTCTGGTGGCTTTTATTGATACTGGCGGTCTTCTCCACCTATATCCCGGTACTGGCCCTGGTACTGAGCATCAAAAGGATCGGGGCGAGCAGGGCGGCAACGGTAAGCTTCATAGGTCCGGTTTCGACGGCGGTCCTCGCTAATATTATCCTCGGAGAGACGATGGATCTAAGCCAGATAGCGGGGATGTGCCTGGTGATAACAGGGGTATTGGTGATCTCTTCGGAGAAAAGGGTAACGGAGGGATAAACGGGTCAGTCTACCGCGTTCTTATCGTATGCGGCCTTGAGGATAAACGCCCCGAGGGTCTTGTCTATCCCGCCGATATGGTTTATGAGCCAGTCCACAACCTCTCTTTGCGTCCTGATGGCAAGCGCCGCGGAGGGGCCTTTATTGCACTCCTCGCGAAGCTTCGAGACCCGTTCTATAAAACGGGTGTGCTCGTCGAGATGAGCTATCAGCCCGGGATAGTCGACCCTGCTCATGGCCTGTTCCTCCGCCTCGAAATGATAGACAAAGTAGTCGTCGAGGAAATCGAAGACCTTTACGAGCTCATCCTTTCCGTGTCCGAGCGTCATCGCCTCTAAGAGGGTGTTTATCCTCTTGAACAGTTCTTTATGGTGCCTGTCCTGCCACTCAAGCCCGGTGGAAAGGCCGCTGCTCCACTCTATAGACATGTTTGACCGGTCCTTCATTTTCTTACGCGTATATACAAATATACAACACAAAAGAAAACCTTAGAAAATCGGATTTTTGGCAATCACCAATGAACCACCCCCGCAAGCCTTGCTCCGGGGTATCTCTTTAAACCTCCCCTCCCTCGATTGCGAGGGCTGGGCTCCCGTTGCGCTCTTCCGATGCAACGGGAAGCGGGGGGGGGTGGGGGGTGAAAACATTTTTTCACCCCCCACCCTCCCCCATCAAGGAGGAGGATTTTACAAGGCAACCCACTAGCAAGCTACAGGGAATTTTGTGATTAAAAGTCAAAACATTCCTTTGACGCTCCGCAAACTTTTTTCAGGGATAACAAAAAGTCCGGCGCGCCGGAGAACGCATTAATGCGAGGGTCTGGGCAGTTTAGAGTCTTGCCAGGGACCTGCTTCGGCAACCCTCGCTGCAGTGAGCTGTTCTTCTGAGCATGAAGCGTTTCATACTTCTCCCTCCTTTCCATCAGGATGCTTTGACATCCGTTAAGCTGGCTTTCTTTCAACAGCCTGCCAGGGATGCTTTACGGGTTCCCCTGGTCAGCCCCTGCGCCTGTTCCCATCATCGAACAACCGGCTGCTGGAGAGACCATTTCATTCATCTTTTTACGCTGTTCCGGAGTAAGTATCTTTTTGAAATCCTCGAGGCTTTTGATCCTGAAGAACCTCAACTCCGCCTCTTTCGCCGAGATCTCGTTTATCTTCGACCTTACCTTGTCGAGGTTGACGGCGCCTGAGAAGAGATGCTCTTTCAACTCCACCTCGGCTACCCCTATCTCCGCCCTCGACCTGATGGTCTTTTTAAGATACTCGCTTTTCTGTGCCTGGGCCTTTTTCTGCTGGTCTTCGGTCAGTCCGAGAGCCGAAACGGCCATCAGATACATTTTACCATATTTTTCGCTTTCCATCATCCCCGTCATGCCAGTTTTGCCATGACCGCCCATCATACCCATCGCGCCCATGGCCGCCTGCCCTCCGGAGCAACACCCGCCCCCGGTCATGGTTTCGACGCCCATGCTACCACACGGGGCCTGCGCTCCGGCACCGCCCCCTCCATGCGGCCCCGCGGGGGCAGTACCTGCGCATCCCTGGCACCCGGCGCACATAGTGGAGCCGGTATAACCTGAAGCCGTCTCCAGTGGCATATTGCCCAGTACTACGTTTATCTTTTCGGTATTGCCGCCCCTGTTGAGGTCAAGGACAACGGTGTTGCCGGATTTGGCGGCCTGTATGAGAGAGACAAGGTCCCCGGAGTTCAGCACATCTTTGCCGTTGATCATGATTATCACATCCCCGGGCTCCACCCCGGCCTCTTCGGCGGGGCTTCCGGGGCTTACCTCGGAGACGAGCACTCCTGAAGAGGTCTTAAGCCCCATCGTATCGGCAATATCCTTGTTCAAGTCCTGAATCGTGACCCCGAGCCAGGCCCTGCCGTCAGAGTGGCTTGCCTTCGACGGCGGCGGGGAGACCAGGACGGTTTGCGCGAGGACCGCTGCCGGAAAAATCAACAGAAACGAAAAAAGAACTGCTACGAGCCCTTGCAGATGTCGCTTCATCTCAACCTCCGTACCTGTTTTAGTCCCCTTTCGGGGTTTAATTCCCTGCTACTTGCCGCGAGAATTCTTGAACAGAGTTTCTCAGAATACCCGGCTGCTTACGGCGGGGTAGTTTATTGGGTTTCGTCTTAAAGAAATTTAAACGACTCACTTATTGACCATGGGAGTAGAAAAACCGGGCGAAGCGGCACAACCGGGGCCGGGTACTGGCCGGAAGACTCAGCGCGGAACTCTTGCGACATCATCTCAAACTGGAAGGAACCTGCTCTCGATCCATCTCCTCAACACCTTCCATGGCTTTGAGCGGATCTTTCCGTAGACCCAGTCGTAGAAGGAGTTGCAGTCCTCTTCGCCCCTGATCACGTTATAGAACCTGTGCATTATCTCAGGGTCTTTTTCGAGTATGCTGTACCACAGGCGCGGGTGGGCGTAAACAAGGTCGCTTAGCTTGCCGGCGCCCTTGAACTCCGGGTATATCTCCCTTTCGAGCCACGCCTGGTAAGGGGCCAGATCCGCCTTCTCTCTGCCAATAGTGTCTATTATAGCGGAAGAAGCGGCCTTTGCGGTCCTTATGGCGTAAAAAATACCTTCTCCGAGGAACGGGTCCACAAGGTGACCGGTATCCCCGATAAGAAGGACCCGCCCTTTCACGGAAGGCGCGGCCCCGTCATAGTATATGGGCACTGTCCAGCCCACCCGTTCATCGACCTTGAGGCCCTTGAGTGCCGCGTGAGTCCCGGCAAAAGAGTTGAAGTACTCTTTGATCCGCCCGCCGACCTTTACGGCGTCTCCGGCTATGCCGACCGAGAGGTAGTCTTTCTTTGGGAATATCCAGCCGTACCCGTAGGGCACGCCGCCGAAGTCTATGAAAAGTTTCCTGCCATAGTCGGCCTTTGCCCTCTCGTAGGGGACTTCGGCGGTGATCGAAACGGCGGCCTCCCTGGGGTTGAGCCTGAAGACCTCCCTGCCGACCACCCCTGAGGCTCCGTCGGCGCCGACCAGGACCTTTCCCGTGAAGCTCCTCCCGTCGGCGGCGCTCACGGCAACCGAGTTTCCGTTGTCGGTCACCCCGGTCACCCTTAAGCCCTCGATGACCTCGGCCCCGGCCTCTTTGGCCTTCGATAAGAGGCGGTTGTCGAAGGTCTCCCGCATGACATTGTGGCCGACCGCGCGCTCTGAGATAATATCAAGAGTCCTTTCGGACTTATAGGTGAATGTAGCCCCGTAGACGGTCTGTTCGATAGTGTCGGAGATGCTGAAATCGAGTATCCGCTCGATCTTGGTCGAGATACACCCGCCGCAGGACTTGTACCTCGGGAACCGCGCCTTGTCAATACCGAGCACCTTGAGGCCAGCTTGAGCGAGCGTGTAGGCTGCGGTGGAGCCGGCGGGGCCGAGCCCGACTACTATCGCGTCGTACATCGTCCTACTCGGCCTCCTTTTCGACGCTGAATTCCATGTTGCCGCACCAGAAACCGGTATTCCTGAGCGATTCGCTCTCCCAGCGGAGTATCTTCAAGTGGTTCTTCTCCATCTCCAGGATCTTCGTCAGAACGACCTTCTCCGTCGGAGTCCCGGCGTTTTTAAGGAGCTTCGAGTAGAACTCCACGGCGTTCTCCTCGACCTCCATCCCGATACTTACGGCGTTGATGTCGGTCTGGTTGGTCTTAAGCCTTTTGACGAGCTCGTTTTCACCCTGGTATATCGGCGCGCCCTTGGCGAGTATCACCCCGCCGCCGCCGCTTAAGGCGGTGTCGTAGTCGAGCCAGCCCTTGCCTCTCTTGACCGACTCGGCTATCTGGCCTATTACCATTATGTGGGTCAGCTCCTCTTTGGCGAGCTTGGTGAATACATTCCTGCCCTTGGGGTCCGAGGCGAGAGCGGCGGCCATAGTGTAGAAGTGGTAGCCTGCTATTTCGGTATTATGGGCGATAGCCAATTCTTCGGCGGCATTGATATTTTCCGACATGGTACCTCCAAGTGGTTTTTTTGTATTGCCGGAGAGCACGGCGCTTCGGCCTGCCTGCCGCCGGTATCATCTGCCGTGCTTGTCTATCTCGTGCTTGTGCTCAAGGACCTCGCCCCTGATCTTGTCCTCGCAGGCATGGCATATGGTGGTGTCAGAAGGCTTGCCGCATATGGAGCATACGTGCTTCTTCTCTTTTTCCTCTTTTTTATCCTTTTTCTCTTCCATAGTACCCCCTGTTTCAATTTTATCGTCAGATCATCTTAATGGACAAATTCAGGCGACATGTACACATAACATAAAAAACTGCCGAATAAAAGCGGATTCGGATGAAAGATCACCGACACCGCCCTTTACCGCCAGTCCGAAAAAGACCGCGTTTCGCAGGGGGCGAAAATCTCCTTATGCCTTAATTATACTTGATTTATCGGTTGCATGGGGAAAAAATCGCCGCGCTGGGGGGACCGGGACGGTCAGAGGCGGCCTGAGAGGTCCTTGAACGAAAAACCCCTGAGTGACGGCTTGTTTATTGACTTGTGCTGGACGAGGACCTTGAAGGTGTCGCCCATGCCGCCGGGGGTTATGAGCCTGCTCAACTCCCTGTTGAACTTGATCTTTTCATACTCCTCAAGCTCAAAACTCGCAGGCTCCTTTAATTCTTCAAGGATACCCAGGCCCAGGAGAAAGTTCTTCTGGGTGGTAAAACCGGTCACTTGAAGCCCCGCCGATCTGCCGGATGCGGCAAAAGCGGTGAAATCAACGTGGGTGGTTATATCCTGAGCGCCGATATTGATATAGGGGTCGTCGTTTAAGGTGTGGCGGTAGTGGCACAGGAGCGTGCCGTCCCTCTCCGGCGCGTAAAGCTCCCTGGCAGGTAGCCCGTAGTCTATCGTCACCACGAAGCCCTTCTCCAGGAGGTCTCCGGCGGCCTTTATCCAGTCGACAGAGGCGAGGTTGACCTCGGCCTTCTGACCTTCCGCAAGCTCGACTCCGAGGTCCCTGAAGTATTCAGTCAATCTTACGGTAGAGACTGGCCCAACGACATCGATAAACGACCCGCCGTCATAACCGGTATATATTTCTTTGAGCCCGTTCCTCCAAACGACACGGTGGACCGGGAAGCTGTCTATGAGCTCGTTTGTGAGGATCACGCCCTGAAAAGGGCCGGGGACTTCCCTGAGGTCTTCGTGCCAGGTGATATTTTCAGCGGGGGGTTGCCTTAAGTGGGGGTTCTTCTCTACAAGCCTTGCCTTTATGACCTTGAAAAGCCCGGGCCTTATCTCCCTGACCGTGTCGAGTATGCCTTTCGAGAGCCACCCTCTTCCGGCGCCTGCCTCTACAAGGGTGAAGTCAGCGGGCCTGTCCATGACCTCCCACATCTCTACCACCTCTTTGGCGAGCGTGCTTGAGAATACCGGGCTCACATCGAGACTCGTTATGTAGTCCCCGCCGCCGCCCCACCGCCCCTGAGAAGAGGTATAGTAACCTTCAACCTCCCGGTAAAGCGCCACTTCCATGAACTCTGCGAATGTCAGCGGCCCCTTCTCGATGATCCTTCTCAATATCTCTCTCACTGGCCCGGATACGGCTGAACCCGGGCCCCGGAAGGCCCCGGCTCCGAGACCCCGGCGACCGTCAGACATTAACGGCCTCTATGAACGCGTCATACGGCGCGTAACATACGGGGCAGGTATCAGGCGGGTGCTCTCCCTCGTGGACATACCCGCACTCGACGCATTTCCATTTCTTTTTCATCTTCGCTACCCTTCTCTTCGTTTTATACACAGGTTCGTCGGCAGTCGAGCGTTACGGAGCGTCAGAACAAAGCGGAGCGGGTCGCTGCGCGAAACCGGAGTGAGGCGCGCTTTTCAGCGTACGCCGCTACGACCGGCCGATGCGCGACGCAGGCACGCGAAGTCATGACGCTCCGTATCCGTATCGATTACTTCCTTATGCCGAGGGTCGTCTCCCATGTGTCGGCATGGCCCTCTTCCTGCGAGAGTATCTCTTCGAGCATGAGCCTCGTGGTGGAGTCCCCTAGCTCGTCGCAGAGTTTTATATGCTTCTTGTAACGGTCTATCGCACCGTTTTCGGCCTCGAGGTCGTCCTTGATCATCGACTTCAGGTCGCCTCCCCTCTTTATCTCCGTGGGTTTTTGCACCGGGACCCCTCCGAGATAGACGATCCTTTCCCCGAGCTTTTCCGCGTGCTTCATCTCGTCCATCGAGGTGGCCTTGAAGATGTCTATCACAGCGGGGCTCTCTATCCCTTCAGCCTCGTAGTGGTGCCCCATGTACTGTATGATCGCCGAAAGCTCATAGGCCCTGTCGATATTCAGCGCGTCGATGATCTTTTTCCTGCTCTCGTCACTTTTAGGCATGTAAACCTCCGTTTGGTTTTTTTATTTTTTAGTTCATGAACATCCCTGCGGCAAGCTGCGAGGTGTCTCTTTAAACCTCCCCTCCCTCGATTGCGAGGGCCGGGCTCCCGTTGCGCGCTTCCGATGCAACGGGAAGCGGGGAGGATTTTACAAGGAAACCCCGGAGCAAGCTACAGGGCATTTCGTGATTAAAGACCCTTCATGGCTTTAATGCCTGAAAGGATTTATTCTAACCGCTTTCTTTTGCCCGTTCAACAAAATTGTAGGAAAGAGAAGCAAAACTTTTTTAATTATACCTTATAACCGGAGATTTGTCATGAACGGGTACATGAAGGCCTCTGAAAAAACGCCTCCCTCAATCACCCTGGGCGACCCTTGACAATACGGCAAACCGTGATTTAATCGTAAGTACGGTCTTATTTTTCAAGGTCTTAGACCCGGCGGTTTTCAAGCCGCCGGCCGGTTGGTCTCCATCGGAGGTCACTGCGGACATTTTTCGCGTGCGCAACCGAAATGAACCACCCTGCCGGCCAGTATGATTTAAAAAATTGAACGGCAGAGGTGCGTCATGTCCAACAAAGCATTCGGAAGCCCCGGCCTCCCCCCGGCATGGTCCCGTGCCGCCAAACATGGCGTGGGCACAGCCATGAGCGACGCCTCAAAGGTCTGGTTCACGATAGCCGACGGTGTGGTGACCGAGGTCTACTACCCGAGGGTCGATTCGGCCAACACAAAAGACATAAGGTTCCTTGTGACCGACTCCAGGACCTTTTTCGACGAAGAGGGTAAAGACACCACGACCGAGATCTCGTACATCGACCCGAAGGCCCCTGCCTACCTCGTCACGAACACCGCAAAGTCAGGCGCGTACGTGATCCGTAAAAAGATACTGACCGACCCGCGGTCCAACTCGCTTGTAATGAATGTAAGCTTCGAGGCGCTCAGGGGGAACTCCAAAGACCACAGGCTCTTTATACTCTTCGCCCCGCACATAAAAAACCGCGGGTTTGAGAACTCCGGCAGATGCGCCACATACGGCGGCAAGAGCTATCTTATCGCCGGGCGCGAGGATATCGCCGCGGCCCTCACCTCGGACGCGCCTTTTATAAGGATGTCCGCCGGGTACTCCGGGTTTTCAGACGGCTGGCAGGACCTTAAAGACAATCGCAGGATGGACTGGACCTTCGAAAAAGCGCTGGACGGCAACATAGCCCTCATGGCCGAGGTCCGGTCAACGGATGAGTTCAATATCGTCCTGGCCTTCGGGAAAGACGAGGTCGAGGCCGTGCTCGAGGCCGGCAAGACACTGACGCGAAAGTACAAACAGATCGAGCGGGAGTACATAAAGGGGTGGAAGGGCTATATAAAAAAGCTTTCAGCTCTCGCGTCAGAGGCCGGGGATGCCGGGGCGCGGTACTGGACAAGCGCGTTTGTGTTGAAGACCCACGAGGACAAGACGCACAAAGGCGGCCTCATAGCCTCGCTTTCCATCCCATGGGGCGAGGCAAAAGGGGACGAGGACGGCGGCGGGTACCACCTCGTGTGGCCAAGGGACCTCGTCAAGGGCGCCCTGGCGTTCATGGCGATGGGAGACATGGAGACTCCGGTCAATACGCTCAAGTTTCTGGAGAGGACCCAGAACCCGGACGGCTCCTGGCCGCAGAACATGTGGCTTGACGGGAGCCCCTACTGGACGGCCGTGCAGCTCGATGAGGTTGCCCTTCCGGTGGTCCTCGCGTACAGACTCAAAAAGATGGGCGTCCTTGACGCGGACTTCTACCCGATGGTCAAAAAGGCCGTCTCCTACCTGCTTCAGTGGGGGCCGGTGACCGAGCAGGAACGGTGGGAGGAGCAGATGGGATTTTCGCCCTCGACCATAGCTACGGAGATAGCCGCCCTGATATGCGCCGCAGACTGGGCCCTTGAGGAGGACGAGTACCGGGAGGCCTCGTACATGCTCTCGATGGCGGACTACTGGGCCACCCGCATAGAGGAGTGGACCTTTTCAAACTGCGACTGCATGGGCGAGAACACGCCCGGCCACTATTTAAGGATAGTCCAGCCGGACCCGGAAGCACTCCCCTCCTCCGAGCATAACTGCCACATGCTCGTCTTCGTAAAGAACCTCCCCTCCGCCTCCCAGCCCCACCACCAGGGGGAGCTCGTGGACGCCGGCTTCCTGGACCTCGTACGGTATGGCTTAAGGGATCCGAAAGACCCCCGCATATTGAGTTCGCTTAAGGTGGTGGACGGGATGATAAGGTTTGAGCACGGGGGCCTCGTAGCTTTCTACAGGTACAACTGGGACGGCTACGGAGAGAAAGAGGACGGCAGCCCCTTTGACGGCTCGGGCGTGGGAAGGCCCTGGCCTCTTATCACCGGAGAGCGGGCGATGTACGAGGCTATGGCCGGCAGCGACGCGCGTAGATATCTTGAATCCGTCGAGGGTTTCGCCAACGAGGGACTCCTCCTGCCGGAGCAGATATGGGACAGGGCCGACATCGCGGAAAGACGCCTGTTTACAGGCAAAGGCACCGGAGGGGCCACTCCCCTTATGTGGGCGCACTCGGAGTACATAAAGATACTGAGGACTCTTAAGGACGGCAAAGGGTGCGACCTCTTAGAGACTGTCAGGAAAAGGTACGTGGAGGAGAAGACCGAGCTTCTGATGTCGGCGTGGAAGCATAATAAGCCCATCCACTTCGCCTCCACTGCCGAGACCGTAAGAATAATAACGCACGAGCGGGCCTCCCTCAGGTGGAGCGCCGATGGATGGAAGACCGTAAACGACAGCCCGATGACAGACACCGGGCTGGGCGTCTATTATTACGATTTCGCCCCCGGCGCCTTAGCCTCGGACTCAAAACTCACGTTCACCTTCCGCTACCCCGACAGGGACGCCTGGGAGGGCAAAGACTACGAGATCCGGGTCTTCGAGCCTGTAACCCAAAAGACGATGCCTTTGACGAGCAATTAAAGGGTGGCTCGTGATGTTTTTTTTCAAATGAACCTCCCCGCAAGAAGCTCCGGGGTATCTGAAAACAGCCAATGTCCTGTTTCAGAAGGTCTTTTGTATTTTTTAACAAAACACCAGGTCCATTGCGAAGCGAGCATAAAGGAAAGCAAGCGAGCAAGCCTCTGTATTCGTTGCGAGCGGGCTTGCAAGCGAGGAGCAATCGCCCCGAAGCGCGCGGCAGCGCGCAAGAAGGCCTAATGTATTGCGCGGCAACCCGCGGGGTATTTACCCTAAGAGAGAATAAAAAAAGGGGCGCTTTAAAAAAAGTGCCCCTTTCCGGTTTACAGCTCTCAGGCGGTCTTACGGCAACACCGGGTATTCGAACTTCGGCATGTCCCCTGTAAGCGTCTTGAGGAACTCTACTATCAGGGCGGCCTCATCGTCCCCGGTCTCGCTCTTGAGCATCTCTGTGCTCATTATCTTCACCGCGTCGTTGAGTTTCCATACGGAGCCGTTGTTGAAGTACGGGTATGTCAGGGCAACGTTACGGAGGCTCTGCACGCGGAACTTGTACTTGTCCTCTTCCTTCTTCGTCACCTGGTACCTGCCGAGATCCGTTGAACCAGGGACCTGTATCTTGTAGAACTGGCTGTTGCTGAAGTTGGCTCCACTGTGGCAGGCGATGCAGCCTTTCTTCCGGAAAAGCTCCCAGCCTTTCGCGGCGTCCGCGGTGATGGCGTCCCTGTCCCCCATCAGGTACCTGTCAAAAGGCGCGTTCGTCGTCACAAGCGTCCGTTCAAACGCCGCTATGGCCCTGGCGATATTCGCCGGGGTCACCGGGTCTGCCCCGCCGAAAGACTCTTTGAACATCCGGGCGTACTCGGGGATGCCTTTAAGCCTGAAGACCACGTTATCAAGCGTCTCGTTCATCTCAACGGATGCCTGAATGGGCCCGAGCGCCTGGTCCTCAAGGGTGGCGGCCCTGCCGTCCCAGAACTGGGCCCCGAGGAACGCCGAGTTTAATACGGTCGGGGTGTTGCGGGGGCCTATCTGATGGTTGTGCCCAAGGGCCCTGGGGACCCTGTCCGTAAAGGCGAATGAAGGGTTGTGGCATGAAGCGCAGCTTACCACGCCGCTTGACGATAGCCTCGGGTCGAAGAAAAGCATCTTGCCGAGTTCTATCTTGACCGGGGTCATGGTATTGTCAGCCGGGATGGGCGGTACCGCCGGGAGAGGTTCGCCGGCCAATGCGGCCATGGGAATCAAAAGAAAAAACAGGATAAACGACCGGACGATATTGCGCATCTGAAGCACCTCCTTGAAGTTATTGTGAAAGGTAACGGAACGGAGAGAAAAAAACCGGTATCACAGGCTCGTTCTACTTCGTCAAAGGTTCAACCAAGTAAGGCTGTGATACCGGTTTTATATCTCTGAGGTCTTTATCAGCGGGAAGGCCTTAGTCTCTATTATTGAAGATTATTCGCTTTCAATTCTCTTATCTTACCGTCCATCAGGGCGACCTTCAAGGCCGGTTTTTTATCACCGCGCCCCTGGTCTTCGGATACGACCCCGGTCAGATAGAACGGGCGCTCCGTCGTCTCCTCGGCGTAAAAGGGGTTTTTCGTATCAAGCCTGATACTGGAAACCTGCTCCGGGTAGACGGCTTCCGGCCTGCTGACGACCATGTAGTTAAATACCGGCGTCATGATAGCGGAGATGAGAAAAACGATTAAAGGCCCTGCGATGAACATCCCGCGCACCTCCCCATGATGTGACGATTGTTACAGTATAATATATTCAGAGGCGGTTGTCAAAAGACTATTTACCCCTCAGACTTTTTCCGCTCCCGTATGCTCAAGGACAAGGGGAATTGAACGGGTGAACGCCGCGATCCGCCGCTCCATAAGCAGGTACCGTAGAAGTAACGGCCCTCGATTACAGCGTGAGACCCGGCGGCTACCTCAAATAATCCTTAAGCTCGCTGAACCTGTCGATGATTATGTCGCAACCGGCGTCCTCAAGCTCGCCTCTGCCCCTGAACCCGTAAGATACTCCGATGGTATTCGTCCCGGCGGCCCGTCCGGCCTCGCAGTCTACGGGGCTGTCGCCGACGATTACGGTCTTTTCGGGCCTGGCGTCAAGCCCGTTCAAGGTCTTCTCCACGGGTTCGGGGTGCGGTTTTTTGTTGGGCAGGGAGTCCCCTCCGAGGACCATCTTGAAGTGACCGGCGATATTAAGCTCCTCAAGTATCCTGCGGGTAAGCCCCAGGGGCTTATTCGTGATTATGGCCATCTTCTTATCGAGGTCCCGGAAATACCTCAAGGTATCCTCCACCCCCTGATACAGGGAGGTATCGACCAGAAGGTGACTCCCGTAGAACTCAAGAAACTTCTCACGCGCCTCGGCGATCTTATCAGGCCCCTCTTCAGGCATGAGCTTTTCAAGCAACGGTTTGACCCCCCAGCCTATATGCTCCTTTATGGCCGGCAGGTCCCTTTCACGGTAGCCGAAGGCGCCTAGCGTCCTGTTGGCCGCCCACGCGATGTCTTCGCTCGAGTCTATGAGGGTGCCGTCGAGGTCGAATATTATAAGGTCGGTATCAAGCTTTTCTATCTCCCCAGCCCCCATCCGTACACCTCAGGTATGATTTTAACTGCAATTCGCAAGTATAGCATACTCAAAGGTAATTTCACCCGAAAAATAGCCTTTTAATATTCCCTTCGGGTTGAATTAAGCGCGGCTTGCCGCGCATATAAAAACAGATTTCCCTTCGGATATCCCGCGGCTTGCTGCTGGGGGTTCATTGGGTCTTGATGTGATCGGACAAGAGACATTTTTTGTCACCGTAACCTATTGACATATAACCGTAAAGTGTCATAATTGAAGTAGGCGGTGTCTATTATCGCCTAGCAGGAGGTGCGCTAAAATGTCAAACATCAAATGGTTAAAGAGCCTTGAAGAGGCGCAAAAAGAGGTACGGGGTTTAAACAAGCTTATCTTCATGTTCTTCCACCACCCGCATTGCGGTGGATGCAAAAAAACTATGGAGATAGATTTCAACGAACCCAGAGTCGCTGAGATCATCAACCGTGATTTCGCTCCTGTCTCATTCACGGTCACCGAGGCCGAGGATATGACGGCAAGATACAATATCGAATGGACTCCGACCTTCATACTTGCGGACGGTAACGGCAAAGAACTGGAGCGTTGGGTCGGGTATCTGCCGCCGGAGGATTTCATCTCCCAGATATATCTGACCGAGGGGTTGTCCGCCTTCCACAGGAACAGGTTCAAAGAGGCGGAGGGAGACTTCGAGTGGATAATCGACAACAACCCTGACTCGGATGTGGCCCCGGAGGCCCGGTACTACATGGGTGTGGCGCTTTACAAGGAGTCGGGAGACCCTGTACACCTGTCGCGGACCTGGGAGTCGATGCATAAACGGTATCCGGACGACTACTGGACCAAGAAGGCGTCGGCCTGGTCCTGAATAAAGCCCGGTCAAACCCATAAGCCCTCCCCTTCACAGGGGCGGGCTTTTTTTGTCTCGGAACAAACCTCATGAGGCTCAAAAGCCGCTTTATCTTACAATCTTTACAATCATTGAGCCTTTTGATAGTATTTTAATATTTCCTTCGGGTTGAATTAAGCGCGGTTTGACGCGACCTTGAGCGCTTTCTGCCGTCATTGCCAGCTGGCGGTCCATCGGACATTAAGTATTTGACCGTACTGAGGACGCTATGTTTTATTTTATTTTTCAATGCGTTACCTTTAAAATCGAAGGACATCCCTTGTGATACGGACACCTTGTGTGGTGGGCAGGTTCTACCCTTCAAAGCCCGATACGCTTAGAAAAAATGTGCGAGGTTTTCTCGTTGAACGCACGCGGGAGAAGGCTATCGCCATAGTAGCCCCGCACGCCGGGTACATGTACTCCGGGGCGGTAGCCGGAGAGGTCTATTCGTCGGTGGTGATACCCGACGACATCATCCTCATAGGCCCGAACCACACCGGGATGGGCAAAAAGGTCTCGGTGATGTCAGAAGGCGAGTGGGATACGCCTCTGGGGAGGTTAAAGGTAAACTCGAAGCTTGCCGAACTTATACTCGGAGGAAGCCGTCTTTTCTCATCGGATATCGAAGCGCACCTTGAGGAGCATTCCCTCGAGGTGCAGCTGCCGTTCATCCATGAACTCAACAAAAACGCATCCATCGTGCCGATAACGGTCATGACGGCGTCCGCGAACGACTGCGCCGAACTGGGCAGAGCCCTCGCCGGGGCCATATCATCTTACGCGAAAGAAGTCCTCATCGTCGTAAGCTCCGACATGAACCACTTCGAGAGCGATAAAAAAACCCGCGTAAAGGACATAGCGGCGATCGAAGCGGTATTGAAGCTTGACGCCGGGAGGCTCCTTGAAGTGACTTCATCCAGGGACATAACGATGTGCGGGGTCCTTCCGGCGGCCATAGCGATAGAGGCCGCCAGGGCGCTCGGAGCCACAGAGGCCCGTCTCATCAGGTACTCCACATCCGGGGAGACGAGCGGGGACTTTGACCATGTCGTCGGCTATGCCGGAATAGTCATAAAGTAAAACGATAAAGAGATGACACCTCCCCGATAGGCCGAGCTTCGGCGGATTGAACGCTCCGGGAGATTAACACGCCGGGCGATTCAGGACTTGAAAAAAGCATCAAACATAGAAAAGGAGAACGGAAAATTGACGGTACGCACACGATTCGCGCCAAGCCCCACGGGGTATCTCCACATAGGGGGGGCAAGGACAGCCCTTTTCAACTGGCTCTTCGCCAGGCGCCACAACGGAAAATTCATACTCCGTATCGAAGACACGGATGTGGCCAGATCGACCAAAGAGTCGATCCAGGCGATACTCGACGGCATGAACTGGCTTGGGCTCACCTGGGACGAGGGCCCCTTCTTCCAGAGCGAGATGTTCGACACCTACAGGAAGTTCGTCCATGAGCTTTTGGAGAAAGGGGTCTGCTACCGCTGCTACTGCACCCCCGGGGAGCTTGAGGCCAGGAGGGAGGCGGCCCTGAAGGAAGGCCGGCCCCCAAAGTACGACTCCAGGTGCGCCTCGATAAAAAAGCCCCTCGACAAGCCCTTTGCCGTAAGGTTCAGGGTACCGCCCGGAGTGACCGTCGTGGAGGATGTGATAAAGGGCAACATCACCTTCGACCACGCGGCCATTGAGGACCTCATCATACTCCGCAGCGACGGGACCCCGACCTACAACTTCTGCGTCGTGGTGGATGACGCCACAATGGAGATAACCCATGTCATAAGGGGCGACGACCACATAAACAACACCCCCAAGCAGATACTCCTTTACAGGGCCCTGGGGCACTCTCTCCCGGTATTCGCGCACCTGCCGATGATACTCGGCTCTGATAAGACACGGCTGAGTAAACGCCACGGAGCGACCTCGGTCATGGCGTACAAGGAGATGGGCCTCTTGCCCCACGCGCTCGTAAACTATCTGGCGCGCCTCGGCTGGTCGCACGGCGACCAGGAGATATTCTCGCTTCAGGAGCTTATCGACAAGTTCTCCCTTGAGAGCGTCGGCAAGTCCTCCGGGGTCTTCAACCCGGAAAAACTCACCTGGCTCAACCATCACTACATAAAGGAGACCCCGGCTGAAGAGCTTTCGGTCCTTCTTCTGCCGTTTCTCAGGGAGCACGGGGTCGAGGCCGGGGCGGATGCGAGGATGTGTAGGATAATAACGACCCTCAAGGAGCGCTCGAAGACATTGAAGGAGATGGCGGACTCATCGCTCTTTTACTTCAAGGAGCCAGTCGAGTACGACCCGAAGGCCACCCGGAAGTTCCTGCTCCCGGAAAACATCGAGCTCTTCGAGCTGCTGGTGGAGCGGTTGACCGGGGTGGCGGAGTTCACCCACGACTCGCTGGAGGCCGCCTTCAACTCCATACTCGAGTCGAAGGGCTTGAAACTCGGAAAGCTCGCCCAGCCGGTAAGGGTGGCGTTGACGGGCGGGACCGTAAGCCCGGGGATATTCGAGATGATGGAGGCGATGGGAAAAGAGCTGACGATATCGAGGCTGAAATACGCCCTGACCTTCATGAAACAGCTCCCGGCCTCTTAAGTTTTTTGCCTTAAAGGCCGTTATTTTCTTGACTAATTTGCGTATTTTTGGGTAAATAATCATTTGCCGTTAAAAAAAGATACGGTTTTCATATCACATATCCCGGTCGGTAAAAACCATGTTCAAAAAAGTACTTATCGCAAACAGGGGCGAGATAGCCACCCGCGTTATAAGGGCCTGTAAAGAGCTCGACATACCGACGGTCGCCATTTATTCCGAGGAGGACGCCACATCACTATACGTCAAGAAGGCGGACGAGTCCTACATGGTGGGGCCGGGCCCCATACAGGGCTACCTTAATATCCACAGGCTTGTAGACCTCGCCACAAAGGTCGGTGTAGACGCCATACACCCCGGCTACGGTTTCTTATCCGAGAACCCCAGGTTCCCGCTTCTCTGTGAAAAGAAGGGGATAACCTTCATCGGACCGTCTAGCAAGACCATAGCCGAGATGGGCGACAAGGTCATGGCCAGAAAGATGATGACGAAGGCCGGCGTGCCGATACTGCCCGGCACCGAAGACTCGGTAAAGGATGTCGACGAGGCTATCGCGTACGCCGAAAAGATCGGATATCCGGTGATGATAAAGGCATCCGGAGGCGGAGGCGGCAGGGGTTTGAGGGTAGCTTACAACAAGGAAGAGCTTGTAACCTCGCTCTCCACTGCCAGGAAGGAATCGGCTGCGGCGTTCGGAGTCTCGGAGATGTTCCTCGAGAAGTTCCTCGAAAAACCGCACCACATCGAGTTCCAGATACTCGCTGACAAGCACGGCAACATCGTGCACCTGGGCGAGAGGGACTGCTCAATACAGAGAAGGCACCAGAAGCTCATCGAGATAACCCCGTCGCTCATACTCGATGAGGACTTGAGAAAGAGGATGGGAGCGGCCGCAATAAAGGCCGCTCAAGCGACCGACTACACCAACGCCGGGACGATAGAGTTCCTCGTGGACAAGGACCGGAACTTCTACTTCCTCGAGATGAACACCCGGATACAGGTCGAGCACGCGATAACCGAGGAGGTCACCGGGATCGACCTTGTTAAAAAGCAGATAGAGATAGCCGCGGGCAAGCCCCTCGGCTTCACCCAGGAGGATGTGAGGATAACCGGCTATGCCATGGAGTGCCGTATCTGCGCCGAGGACCCGAAGAACAACTTCTTCCCCTCCTTCGGCAGGGTCACCGCGTACTACTCCCCCGGAGGCATAGGAGTTAGGATTGACGGCGCCATATACAAGGACTTCATAATCCCGAGCTGCTACGACTCGCTCGTGGTAAAACTTGTCGTAAAAGGCTCAACCTGGGACGAGACGGTCAGAAGGATGCACAGGTGTCTTGACGAGTTCGTCATCAGGGGCGTAAAGACGACGATACTCTTCCTCAAGAACATCATGAACGACCCCGATTTCAAGGCCGGCAACTTCGACACCGGTTACATCGACAGGAAGCCGGTGCTTATGGACTACGCCGAGTACGGTGAGCCGACAGACCTTGTGGCGGCCATAGCCGCGGCCATAGCCGCCCACCACGGGCTCTAAATCATTACGGAGATCGTATAATGCCGAACAAGAACAGCAAAAAGACCGCCGGCGAGAAGAAAAAGGAGGCCCGGACCAGGATAACCGATACGGTCCTCCGTGACTCCCACCAGTCGCTTCTCGCCACCCGCATGAGAACAGCCGACATGCTCGATATGGCGCCGCTCCTGGACAGGGTCGGGTACTGGTCGCTTGAGGTATGGGGCGGGGCCACCTTTGACGCCTGCCTGAGGTTTCTGAAAGAAGACCCGTGGGAGAGGCTCAAGGCGCTCCGTAAAGCCATCCCCAACACAAGACTTCAGATGTTATTGCGGGGGCAGAACCTTGTCGGCTACAGGCATTATTCCGACGATGTCGTAAAGAAGTTCGTCGAGCGGGCCGCCAAAAACGGAAT
This sequence comes from Deltaproteobacteria bacterium, assembly GCA_016219115.1. GTDB lineage: Bacteria > Desulfobacterota > GWC2-55-46 > GWC2-55-46 > GWC2-55-46 > JACRCH01. Next base: position 2,678 of record JACRCH010000095.1, on the reverse strand, counting down.
AGACGTCTTCAGGATATTCGACGCCCTCAACGACGTAAGGAATATCGATGTCGCGGTAAAGGCCGCCAAGGACGCTAAGGCGATAGTGGAAGCCACCATCTGCTACACCACGAGCCCGGTGCACACCCACGATGGCTTCGTCGACATGGCGTTGAAATTGCAGGCCATGGGCGCCGATACCATCTGCGTAAAGGACATGGCGGGCCTCCTCACGCCGTGGGCCGCTTTCGACCTGGTGACAAAGCTCAAGGAGAAGATACGGCTCCCGATACACCTCCACTCCCACGACTCGTCTGGCCTTGCCGCGATGAGCTATCTTAAGGGGATAGAGGCCGGGGCCGAGATCATAGATACGGCGCTATCAAGCCTCGCTTCAGGGACCTCGCAGCCTCCGACGGAAAGCATCGTGGCGGCGCTCCGCGATACCCCCTACGACACGGGACTTGACCTCGCGCTCCTGTCCGACATAGCCGACCACTTCAGGGTGGTCAGGAAGAAGTACAGGAAGTTCGAGAGCGAATACACCGCCATTAACACAAAGACCCTTGTGGTGCAGATACCCGGCGGGATGATATCGAACCTCGCCAACCAGCTCAAGGAACAGAACGCCATCGACAAGATGAACGAAGTCCTTGAAGAGATCCCGAAGGTAAGAAAAGACATGGGGTACCCTCCCCTCGTCACGCCCACAAGCCAGGTCGTCGGGACCCAGGCAACGCTCAACATACTCATGGGCGAGCGCTACAAGGTGATAACAAGCGAGACCCGTAACTACTTCAAGGGCCTCTACGGACGCCCCCCCGGTCCGGTGGACGAAGCCGCCAGAAAGCTGGCCATAGGGGATGAAAAACCCATCACCTGCAGGCCCGCTGACCTCCTTGAGCCGGAGCTTGAGAAGATCATCAGGGACCTTGACGGCAAGGCAAAGTCAGTGGAAGACATACTCTCGTACGCGCTCTTCCCGATAGTGGCGCTCGAGTTCTTCGAGCAGAGGGAGGCCGGCAAGCTCGCCCCCGAACCGCTTGAGGAGGAGCCGAAAGAGGAGCCCAGACCCTCGGGGGTCGTCCCGCACCTGGCCCCGAGCGAATTCATCGTCACCGTGCACGGCGAGAACTACCGGATCAAGGTCGCCGGAGCCGGCCACAGGGTCGAGGGCAAGAGGCCGTTCTTCATCTCCGTTGACAACCGCCTCGAAGAGGTCATGATAGAGTCCCTCACCGAGGTCATCCCGACTACGGCCGGTGAGATAGAGAGGCCGTCGATCACGCAGTCCGTAAGGCCGAAGGCTAAAAAAGAGGGCGACGTGACCACCCCGATACCCGGCAAGGTCACCTCCATCAAGGTATCCGTAGGCAACAGGGTCTCGGAGGGTGACACCGTCCTTACCGTTGAGGCGATGAAGATGGAAAACGAGGTCCACACGCCGATAAGCGGCACGGTCAAAAGGATACTCGTCAAGATCGGAGACTCGGTCAACCCGGATGAGACCCTCATAGAGATAGAGAAGGAATAACGGCAGGCGTGCTTCTCCCTTTACGGCAGAAGCACGCCTCAATGGTACGCCTCACGGCCGGTCAAACTGAGAGTGTTTATTACAGGCATATCCTTCAAAACCGCGGCAATCGAGCTTTCAGCGGATTAAGCGCACCGGACGAATGAACCACCCCGCAAGCCTTGCTGCAAGGTATCTTCTTAAACCTCCCCTCCCTTGATGGGAGGGCTGGGATCCCGTTGCGCTCTTCCGATGCAACGGGAAGCGGGGAGGGTGAAATTCCGAAGGCTGAAAGATTATTTTCACCCCCACCCCCCCATCGAGGGGGAGGATTTTACAAAGAAGCAAGCTACAGGGAATTTTGTGATTAAAAACGACGGTCGCTTCCAAGCCTCTCCCCATTCAAGGCTTTTCTTATGCCTATTCTAAAAGTCTTCTCCGTAGTATTCCCGGTATTCTGCATCATAGGCCTCGGATACCTTTTCGCCAGATTCAAAAAGATAAGCCTCGAGCCGATAATCGAGATACTCCTTTACCTGACGGTGCCGGCTCTCGTAATATCGTCGCTCTCCAGAAAGAAGATAGTGACGGCGGACCTGGCGATGGTCTCCCTCTCGGCCTTCGTCGTCGTGGCAGGCACCGGGATACTGGCCTTCCTCTACCTGGCCTTCATAAAGAGGCGGGATTTAAGGGGCTTTTATCTTCCGACGATGTTCATGAACTCCGGGAACATGTCGTTTCCGCTGGCGCTGCTGGCGTTCGGGGCCGACGGGCTGACGGTAGCCGTACTCTACTACATAACGATAAGCCTGCTGGTCTACTCTCTGGGCATATACATCGCCAAGGGCAAGGGAGGCTTCTCCGAGATATTCAAGCTCCCCCTTATCTACGCCTCGATAATCGGCATCTCGCTTAACCTGACCGGCACCGGGTTCCCTGAGCCGCTATTGACGACCTTCGACATGCTCGGCGCGGCAACGATCCCGGTCATGCAGGTAAGCCTCGGGTACAGGCTCCACTCCGCGAAACTCTCTTACCCGGGGATCTCCGTGGCGGGCTCCCTGATAAGGATAGCCGGGGGTTTTCTCATCGCTTATCTTGTGATAAGCCTCTTCGGTATAGAGGGTCTCAACAAAAAGGTCATACTCCTGTCGTCGGCCATGCCGGCGGCTGTCATAAACTTCGT
>JACRCH010000094.1 GCA_016219115.1 Deltaproteobacteria bacterium | reverse complement strand
GGCTTGCAGGGTGGTTCATTGTGTTTTTAGATAGCGGGGTAGATCGGCGAACCGGTTCGCCGAGGGCGACGAGAGGCTGCTCGTGCTCCGTGACAGAGTCAGGGAGCTTTTGAAAATAAAAGGGGGCGCAAAGCCCCTTTTCGGCGCAATCGCAATTTTTCAAAAAAAACGTTTCCGGGCCCGGCTATTTCTCCACCGTAATCTTGCCGTACATGACTTTGTGGATGAAGCAGATGTAGTAATATTCGCCGGGCTTGTCGAACTTGTGTTCCCAGTTCCCGCCCGGCTCGACTTTCGCGGAGAATATCCCGCCTTCGCCGATAAAGGGCATCGAGGCCAGGATGTGCGCCGCGTTGTCGCGGTCTACCCATCGCACGGTCTCGCCGCTTTTTATTACTATGTTATCCGGTTTGAAGAAATTCTTAGCCGCGTCCGTATACAGCGTCTCAACGGTGTAGACCCCGTTTATGGGAGCGGGGCGCGCGGGTTCGGTCAGTTTAGCTTCGAAGTTCTTCTTCTTTACGGTTTTAAGCGGCTCGGCGTCTCCGCTGACATCCTTGTAGACTGTAGCCATCCGTTCGGCGAGATAGAGCTTCGAGTCTCTCTCTTCGGCGGGCGTGCCCTTGAGCAAAGCATCATCGACAAGCGCCCTTATTTCTCCGGGAACCTTGTCGCCGTTCTCCTTGATGACCGCTGTCATTATCTGCAAGTCCTGTGAGTCGAGCGCGGCGGCGAACTTTTTCGTAATTTCGGATTCGCCGGCGTATGCGGTAGCCCGCAGACAAAAGAGCAGGAGCAGGGATAAAAAGACGGTGGTCTTTTTTAAATACATGGACGGGTCCTCCTGTAGAGTGTTTTGAGGCGTCTCTTTGAGTTAAGGGTGTCTTTGCCGCATTGAACGGGTGCTCGCCGCGAGGAATGCGCTCGCGATGCATTTTCAACCCGATGCGGCGGTCTTTCCGACGCCGCGGACAAACATACCGACAATATCGAAATTGTATCAGGATACAGAGGTACGGAGCCGGCAAGAGAGCTGTCCCGTTAAAGAGGCGGGAAAGGGGGCTCAGGGTTCGCGCTCCCGCTCTTAAAAGACAAAGAGGCCGCGGGTCGTATCAGCGGCCTCTCTGTGACGAATTCATCTTCAGTGCGAGTCGAAGACCCTGTGGCCGTTTTCGGAGAGCCAGTTCCTCTGCTCCGCCGACAGCCTCTTCTCGCAGGTAAACCTGTTGGAATAGACCCTGGCCCATCCCATCTCTTCAAGGTCAGCTACTTTCATGCCCAGAACGCAGTACGCTATGACATCGTGGTGCACGGCAGGGCATCCGTAGAATCTGCCGTCCCTTGAGAGCCATCCAGTGGCAAGCTCGTCGTTACGGAAAGGCGTCTTTCTCCAGTCGAGCTGGGTCAGATGATGGGCCTCGGAGACCTCTTTGACGATATCTTCGGGATGCTTCTCCCTGTACACGCTCCTTGCCACCCCGATCCACTTGTCTCCGATATCGAGGCTCCAGTAGAAAGGCCTGGGTTTCTGCGTGCTGTCTCCGGGTGATACCAGAAAAAACTTCTTTACTTCCATAATCGCCTCCGGGAATTGACCTTTAGGGCAAATGGCCTCGAATCCGGCCTTTTCCCCTTGCCTGGCTTGCCCCCACATTAGATTAATCAATAAGATAACAGGGTAGCTATAAGGGTAATCCAGGTTTTTTTAGAGTTACGCCCCGGGACGGACTATGACCTCCTGTTATTCATATAATATAACAGATATCACCTTTATAGCTGATTCGGGAAAGAATGACAACCCATATTTTTATAGGATTTCGTAACCTTTTGAAAATAAAAAGATTATTTTTACCTTGGCCGCTTATCCGGTCATGGCTCCACAGGTCACGGCCGAATGCGTTGAAAAAGGCCGGCTAAGAAAGCGCGCATCACGACAAGTATACAGCATTACCCGGCCTTTGGCAGGAGTCCGGATATTTTTTTGTGCCTTTTTATACGACTTAAAGATGGAAGCCTGGTCTTGAGTTGAAAATGCGTCTCAAGCGTATTCCTCGCAGCCGGGCCTGGGGCGGGGTTAGCGGGCGAACGGAAGATGTGAGATACTTACATCTCGAAGATTCCCCGCGGCTTTCCGCAGGGTGATTGAAGAGGCCCGCCATTCATGGCGGGGTTCTTCACGGTAAGGTGGTTGTCATTTTTAAAGCTTTCTGAGCAGCTTATGGAGCGGCCGGTTCGCGGCGTTCACCCGTTCACTTCGGAGAGGTCGCGGCTGAAAAAGTCCGGGAAGGACTTTTTCAGCATCCTGTTAGAAGTTGTAGGTGAGGCCGCCGTAGACCTGGCTTACCTTATATGTTATGTCGAAAGGGATCCATGTCTTCCGGTCTAAAGAAAACTTCGCAGTGCTGAACTTGTATTCCCCGAAGAAAGAAAGGCGCTTTGAGATGAGGAAATCCAACCCGGCCAGCACCTGATATCCAATGGCTGTGTCGGTGCCGCCCGTCCATCCGTTAATGCCCACGCCTATCGCCTGGATGGGCTTCTGGCCCGACCCGATGTTCATGTAGAATACTCCCGCGCCGGCTCCGATATAAGGCCTTATATCACCCTCAACGGCCCTGTAGATCAGGTTGGCCGTAAGCGAGCTGAAGCCGGCCCTTGACGTGACCGGGGCGACTACTCCGGTCGATGCGATGAGCTCTCTGATCTTTAAGTTCTGGGTGTTGGCGTCGAGCTGAAGGCCGAGGTAAGGCGCCCCCTGATCAGTGAACCAGTAGCCGGCCTTCGCGCCGAAGTTCAGGCCGTTGTGGAAGCTCATCTGGCCGGTTTCATGCGTGACATTGTTGGTGACATTCGCGTCATGCGGCACCGTAAAACCGGCGTAAACCGAGAGATACGGCCCGGCATTCGCGCTCTTTGCGAATAGAAAAAACGAAAACGCGACTATCAGGAAATAAAGCGTTTTTTTCATCCGTCAACCCCTTTCACAGCAGATATTCTCTGATTTGCCGACTACCGTAAGAAAACCTTATTTAATAACCATTTCGACGGGAGAATGGAAATCTTTAGGGAAACTTGCGGGTTGAGGAGATGGCAGCCTCCCTGATAACAGGTTTTGTGGTCTTTAAGACGGCCCAAAGAAAAAAGAGGGGCAGCCGGTAAGGCCGCCCCTCTTTTCATGGCGCTTTGGAACGGATAGGTTTACAGCAAGGTTGGGCTGCGAAAGACCGTGATGCTGAGTTACGATTTTTAACCCAATGGAATAGTGACCAAGGATAGTTGGTTTCGCTCACTCAACATACGATACTATACAAAAACAATGCAACCCGACAAAAAAAGGGGGCTACGGGAAGACCCGTAACCCCCTTGATTTTACTGGTGCCCAGAGACGGAATTGAACCGCCGACACGAGGATTTTCAGTCCTCTGCTCTACCGACTGAGCTACCTGGGCGATGAAAAAGGCAGAGAGATAAGTTAATTTAAAGGCGCTGTATTGTCAAGTGATTTTATAAGGCAAATCCTTCTGCCACGGCTCAGTTCATGTCCCCGAGCTCGTACTGCACTACCGAGACGATCCCTATGGCCGCTGTCTCGGCCCGCAATATCCTGGGGCCGAGGCCCACCGGGATAAATCCATTCTTTTGGGCCTCGACGACCTCGTCGTCTGAGAACCCTCCTTCGGGCCCGACGAGTATCACCACGCCGTCTTTCGACTCCGGCCTCTTCAGGGCCTCTTTAACGGACCCGGCCCCGCGGCCCTCCCAGAGCATGATCTTGACGCCGCCGCGGCCTTCGACGGCCTCCCGGAAAGTCACAGAGCTCAAGCGCGGCAGCACGGTCCTGCCGCTCTGTTTGGCGGCTTCTACGGCGACCTTCTTCCACCTCTGGAGCTTCGCTTCGGTCTTGTACGCGGCTATGACCGGCACGGTGCGCGCGGTAGAGTAGAAGACGACCTCGGCCGCTCCCAGCTCGGTCGCCTTTTGTATTATAAGCTCGGGCTTTTCCCCCTTGAGCAGGCCCTGAAGGAGTACGACGCGCATCGGGCTCTCCCTTTTTCCCTCGGAGCGCCCCTCTATCTTTATCTTCGCGGAGTCTTTTCCGATAGACTCTATCGTTCCGGCAAGCGTAAGCCCGGCCCCGTTAAAAAGTTCGACCGTCGTCCCCTCGGTGAGTCTCAAGACCTTTTTAAGGTGCAAAAACTCTTCCCCCGAGATAGCGACGCTCATCGACTCCTTCGTTATGTCTTCGACGAAAAAGCGTCTCATCGGACCGTATAGGGCTTGTTGAAGACAAGGGCCGCCCATTCGCCGCTGCCGTATGTTTTGGAGTGCCGGAGCCCGGCCGCCGTGAAAGCCTCCTTGACGCTCCCGGCCTCCTCCCTGAGTATCCCCGAAAGTATCAGGCAGCCGCCGGGCATGACCTTGCCGTAAAGGGCAGCAGACAGCCTTATGAGTTCTCCGGCGAGTATGTTGGCGACGACTATGGAGAAGGCGCTGTCTATCGATTCTACGGGCCTTGGGCTTAATGTGACAGAGGTTTTGTTGAGCCTGAGGTTTTTACGCGCCACCTTCAGGGCCACAGCGTCTATGTCCGTGCCGACGGCCTTTTTGACCTTGAGTTTTTTGGCGGCTATGGCGAGGATGCCCGTGCCGGTGCCGACATCGAGGAGGCTCGTCCTCAAGCCCTTCCTGACGCCGAGTAAGGCCTTTATCGCCTTGAGGCACATCCTTGTCGTGGCGTGTCCCCCGGTGCCGAACGCCATCCCCGGGTCTATCTCTATTATGATGTCGCCCGGCCTCCTGACATAGGGGCGCCAGGTAGGCTTTATGATTATGGAAGAGCCGCCGGAGGTGATCCGTACCGGTTTGAGACCGGCCCTCCATTTTACGGACCAGTCCCGGTCCTTGAAAAACGCCATCGACAGAGACCAGCCGAGCTTCCTTAAATCCTTTTTTACCCGCGCTATCTTCTCTGGCGCGTCCGCCGGGAGGTACGCCTTGAAGGATACCGCGCGGGAGAGCGGAAGGCTCTCACCAACGGAATCCGTTGGGCCGCGGGACTCCCACAGCGAGTGGGACAGGAGCCTGCCGACTTCGGGGCTGTCGCCCCCGACCTCGAGCACGCCGGAGCTTCCGGCGCCAATAAGGACGGCAGCGGCCTCTTCGCTTCTTTTTCTCGACCCTGAAGCTGTTATCTCTATCCAGTCAAAGGACACTTTTTTGCTATGACCTCATGTTGACGTACTGAAGGTCGATGTCGAAGTCCCTGGCCTTGAGGTCCTGGATGACCTCCTGGAGGTCGTCTATCTTTTTGCCGGTGACCCTGATCTGGTCGTCCTGGATCTGCGCCTGAACCTTTACCTTGAGCTCTTTTATGACCTTGGTTACCTCTTTGGCCTTCTCGCTCTGGATGCCCTGCTTTATCTTTATGACCTGCCTCTTAAGCCCGCCCGAGGCGTCCTCGACCTTGCCGTAATCGAGGGACTTCAACGAAACGCCGCGCTTGACGAGTTTTGTCTGCAGGATGTCGATGACGCTTCTCAGTTTGCCGTCGTCATCTCCCGTGACCGTTATCTCTTCTTTCTTTTCCCACTTTATCTCGCTTTTGGAGCCCTTGAAGTCATAACGCTGCTGCATCTCCTTTATCGCCTGGTTCACGGCGTTATCGACTTCCTGAACGTCTGTCTTTGAAACGATATCGAATGACGGCATGGCATGACCTCCGGTTTTTTATGAGAATCGCTTTACAGCCCGCTGAAAAATCTCCCTTAGCCACCCCGGAGCAAGCTCCGGGGTATTTCCTTAAGCCCAGCCCTCCCTTGATGGGAGGGCTGGGCTTAAGGTGCGCTCTTCCGATGCAACGGGAAGCTGGTAGGGTGCAAACATTTTTTCACCCCCACCCTACCCTCCCCCATCGAGGGGGAGGATTTTACAAGGAAACCCTCTGTCTTGCTACAGTGGATTTTGGGTTTAAAAATTTTTGGAGAGAGCCTGAGAGGGCCTTTTCAACAGCCTCTTAAGGCCTTACTATAACCGCGCCCTTCGGGGGCTTGAACTCGAATAAAGAGTCATTGACCGGTTGATTCGCCTTGATGTCCTTGAAGCTTATCCTGACCTCGTTGCCGAGGTAGTCCACCACAACGGTTTTTACCACCATGAGTTTTGTCTTGTCAACCTCCAAAAAGAGCTTCTTCACGTTAGGGAGCTGCTGTTTGGGCGCAAGCTCTAGCCGCCAGGCGTCGGAGCTCTCCGCGGCGAGCGTTATGTCAAAGTCTTTCCTGAGGTTTCCAACGCCTGTAAGGAAGTCCGTGGTGATAGCCGGGCTTGAAGCGTCTACATCCTTTTCAAGCACCTGGTTGAAGTCGGGCTCAAAGAGCCATACCTTCCTGCCATTAGAGGTAAAGACCCCTTTGGCCGGGTCGTTATAGAGCCACTTCCATTTGCCGGGTTTCTTGAAAAAGACCCTGCCTTCGTTGGTCTCCGACCTGTTCAAGGATTTGGAGAAGACCTCCTGGGCGAAGGCGGCCTCGATCGTGGAAACGGACTCGTAGTGCTTCTGAAGCCTCTCCACTACTCCGTTGACCTCGGCGGCGGATGCCGCGCTTGAGAGAAAAGCCGCCGTCAGCAGCGCGCAACAGACCGATCTTAATACTCGCATGGGACTCCTTGTTCGCCGCAGACCGCAGAAAGCCGCGGGTCTGTGCCTCATTCGTGCTGTTTTCTCAGGAGCACTTCCCTGGGGCGGCTGCCCTGGGCGGGCCCGACGACCCCTTCTTTCTCCATCTTCTCTATGATCCTCGCCGCGGTGTTGTAGCCTATCCGGAACCTTCTCTGTATGTAGGAGGTGGAGATCATCTCCAGCTGCGAGGCCATGGCCACGGCCTCGTCGTACCTTCTGAGGAATTCCTCGCCCAGATCCGCGTCTTCGTCAACAAGGGCGCTCTCGGCCTCTTCTATAAGGACATTGTCGTACTGCGGGGCGCCCTGGTTCTTCCAGAAGTCAGTCACCCGTTTTATCTCTGGCTCAGAGACATAGGCCCCGTGTATCCTCTGCAGCTTTGAGGTGCCCGGCGGCAAAAAGAGCATGTCGCCCTGGCCCAGAAGCGTTTCCGCCCCGCCGGCGTCGAGTATCGTCCGCGAGTCGGTCCTCGACGGGAGCTGGAAGGCGATCCTTGCCGGGAAGTTTGTTTTTATGAGTCCGGTCACGACATCTACCGAGGGCCTCTGGGTCGCTATCATCAGGTGGATGCCCGATGCCCTGGCCATCTGGGACAACCTCACCAGGCACTCCTCCACGTCTTTCCCGGAGGTCATCATGAGGTCCGCGAGCTCGTCTATTATGACGACTATGTAAGGGATCCTTTTGGGTTCCTCGTCGCCCCCGGCGCACTCCTCGTCGAGCATCTGGTTGTATTTTTCTATGTTCTTGGCACCCTTTTCCGCCATGAGCCTGTAGCGCTTGCCCATCTCCAGGACGATGCTCCTTAAAGCGCCGGCGGCCTTCTTCGGGTCCGTTATGACCGGGGTGATGAGGTGCGGGATCCCCTCGTAGGCCGACAGCTCCAGCATCTTCGGGTCCACCATCAAAAACCGGACATCCTCCGGGGTCGCCTTGAAGAGGATGCTCAATATCATCGCGTTCACGGAGACGCTTTTACCGGTGCCGGTGGCTCCGGCCACCAGAAGATGGGGCATCCTGGCGAGGTCCGCCATGTAAGGGGAGCCGGCGATGTCTTTACCGAGGGCAAGCGTCAGGCGCGAGCGGCTCTTCGAGAAGGCCGGGCACTCGAGCATCTCCCTTAAGTGTATGAGGTCTCTCTCATGGTTGGGGACCTCGATGCCGACGACCGATTTGCCCGGTATCGGGGCGATGATGCGTATGGACATCGCCTTCATGGCGAGGGCCAGGTCGTCGGACAGGTTTGTGATGCGGCCTACCTTCACTCCTGGGGCCGGCTCGAACTCGTACATGGTGACAACGGGGCCGGGCCTGACCTCCAGGACCCTTCCCTCGATGCCGAAGTCCTGCAATTTTTTCTCGAGTATCTTCGAGTTATCAAGGAGGCTCTGGTTGTCTACCGAGCCGCCCCTGGACGGGACCTTGTCAAGCAGACTGACGGGAGGGAGCTTGAAGTTGCCCTTGGGGGCCGTGAACTCAAGCTCTTTTTCAGGCTCTTCCTGCCGGGCCTCTTTCCTGTTATGTATCTTCGGAGCGGTGGGGGCGGCGATTATCGCCGGAGAGGCGGTCTTCTCAGGGGGCTTCTCGGCCTTCTTAGTCTCTTTTTTCGCCTCTTCCTCAACAGGTTCTTCCCCGGCCTCACCCTCCATGTTGGAACGGACTTTCTCCAGGGTAGACTTGACGGCCGACACCGTCGGCGGGAATATCTTTATCCCGAACTGCACGAGGGAGATACCGGTGGCCAGAAGCACCGTTATAATGACTATCGCCGAGAGTATTATGACGGCGCCCGTGGCGCCGAGGTAGTTGGAGAATATGCCGCCTATGAAATCCCCTATGATGCCGCCGGAGTCTTTGGTGAGTATTACGCAGCTTAAAAGCGCGGACGAGGAGAGTATGAAGAAGGCGAAGCTTATGGGGACCGCCAGGTTGAACTTGAAGAGCCTTCTTAAGAGGAACTCAACCGAGATCACGATAAGGACGAAAGGGAGCGCGTAGGACATGTAGCCTACCGAGCGCAGCAGCGTCCACGAGAGCGCCTCTCCGAAGACCCCGCCCCAGTTCCTGGCGCTGTGGTAGGAGAAGAGGCTTACCGCGGAGTAGAGCGAGAGCGCAAGCAGCAGTATCCCGACCACCTCGAGCTTTGCGCCCCGTATGTCATGGGCCGGTCCTGTCTTTTTATTGTTGGAAGCCATCGATATTGGTGTCTGTTGGGGGTTCTTTTTTTTCTTTGTCCCCGTTTCTTTTGCGAAGCCTCACGCCGGTTATCGCAAGGAGCGCTGCAAGGATTATTCCCAGAAGTATTATGGCGGCCCCGGTTGTCCCGGTCAGCTCCGCCAGAGGCGCCCCGATGAAAGCCCCTGCCTTCCCGCCGGCCTTCCCCGCGGGCGAGATGGTCCCCAGGAGCGCTGATGAGGCGAATAATAATATGCCGAGGCCCAGCGGCGCGGTGAGGCTTATCACCAGGATGCGTCTTAAAAGCAGCTTGAAGGCGACGAAAACCAGGAAGAATGGGATTATGTACGATGAGTAGCCGAAGGAGTAGAATAGCGCCCTTGCGACATATTCCCCGACTACCCCGCCAAGCCTCGATCCGCTTATGCCGGACATGAGGCATACTGCCGAGTACATCCCGAGGGCGAGAAAGACGATCCCCGCGATCTCCTGCCTGACTCCCCTGCCTTTGAGTCCGCCATCGATGGAATTGGTCATTTAATCCGGCTGTCTTCCGATTTTTAAGGGTCTGAAGATATTGGCGCTCCGACCCCCCCGGTCTTCTCAGGCTCCAAGGGGCACCCCCCGCGCTCTTCATGAAGGGGGCCACGGTCAGACGCTTCAAACCCTGAGAGCTAGGAGTTCTTGAACTGCTTGCTCAGGGTTATGCCCTGGTACTGGTACGAAGACCCTATCTTGGGACCGTAGACCTTCTCCGGCACTTCCGCCATCCTCTCGAAGAAGAGCTTGCAGAAGGTCTGTCCGTCGGCGATCATGAAGGGGACATCGTGCGCCCTCACTTCAAGGACGGCCTTCGTCCCCTTGACCTCGCCTTTAAGCCCGTAGCCGAAACCGGGGTCGAAGAACCCGGCGTAGTGCGTACGGAGCTCCCCCGAGCCCGCTTCAAAGGCGACCATCTCGGCGGCGTACTTCGGAGGGACCCTTATCTTTTCCTTGGAGCTTAAGATGTAGAACTCCTCGGGCTCAAGAATGAGCGTGCCTTTGCTGTTTTTGTGTATGGGCTCCCAGAAGTCAGAGATATTATAATGGTTCCTCTTCATCAAATCAACGACATGGCTGTTTCTCTTCGACTTGTACCCGACGATCCCCGTATTCAGGTCGCCGCTTAAGTCAACTGACATGAAAAGCCCTTTTGATATCTTTATCTCCGAGTCGCTAAGGTGCGCATCCCCGTTATACAGGAGGCGCGAGTCCTTGTGAAGTGATCTGAGTTTCGAGTCCGTAAGGGCGCACTCCCCGTTCATGAGCCGAAGCTGCACGAGCGAGAGACCTTCCTTGACGCTGATGGTGAAGGACCTCGGCATGACCTCCAGGAAGAGCCTTCCCCTGTAGCCCGCGGCTATGTCGTCGAAGCGCGGATTACGGTCGGTCAAGACCCTTGCGAATATGTCGAGCCGTCCGGTTGTGGATTTCGGGTTGGCCCTGCCTGCCGCGTCTTTGGGGAGGTTTAACTCCTCCATGAGCGGGATAAGGTAGACGTGCCCCTTCTCAAGGATGCCGCCGTTTGAGATGTCCATCTCGTACATGACAAGGCCCGAGCCGTAGGCATCCGGCGTGTAGAGCATATCCTCTATCGAATCATCCGATTCCGGCAAAAAGCTTGAGACCAGCCTGTAGGCGGTCTTCCCGAGCCTTAAGTCAAGGCTCGCGGGCTGGACCTGGTCGTCGCCTACCGGGGCCGACTTCGAGGAGATCTGTTTTTTAGCTATCGCCTTTTTAAGCATCTGGCAGCTGAAGACGCCGCACTCGTTAAGCCTAATCATCTGTCCTCTTGAAGGTTTTTTCTGCCGGGACCAGCCCCGGAAACAATGCGATATAATACATAAAACGGGATAAAATTGAAAGATTTTTCTTAGTTTTAATGAGCCGCTGCGCGCATAAAAAAAGCCCGCGGCAGATAAGCCGCAGGCCATGATTTTCAAGCCGGAAAGTCTTTTAAGCGCAGAACCTCAGGCCCGCCCTCGATATACCGTAGAACTTCTTCGTCCAGACGACCTCTGCCTTCTTCTCTATTTCAAGCTCCTTTATGAAGACTGAGACGGTCTCGTTCTGGTCAAAGGGGAGATATCCCATCATCTTTATGCCGAGGCCCGTCTCTGACACATCGACGGTCTTGACAGGGACCCTTACCTCGCCTTTCATGATGTCGCAGACCTTTTGCGTGACCTGACGGCCCTGGTTCCTTCTCTCGCTTTCCGTCGCATGCAGTAAAAACCCGCAATACGGGCATGGCAGATGAGACTCTTTCGCTGCCGTGTAAAAGGCGTCTCCACACCTGGGACAGTTCATTTGGTTCATCTGCTACCCTTTAGTTTTTTTATGAATTTTCAGCTTACAGGATATCAGTGCCACTTGTTATGGTATGTTTCACATATAATAACAACAATGATTTTAATGTCAACATTTTTTAGCGGTTATCTCCAACATTTTCATCCTTGAGGGGATGTTTTCCGGCTCAAGCGCCTTGACTTTTAAATACTACTCTGATAATGCTTGTCAAGCACAGGACAAATGTCATAATATATACCGCTGATTGTGTCAAAACCGGTAGTTCCTCCATGGGCCTGATGAAAAAAACGGAAGGCTTCAAGAAAAAGTATCTCCTGCTGGCCTTGATACCGGCTATCGCGGCCTTTGCCGTCTTCGGCGACAAGGGGCTGCTGGACATCTACAGGCTTAAGAAAGAGCTTAACGGGATATTGTCCTACAACAAGTCCCTTGACGACGAGAACAGGGCCCTCGAGGAGAACATCCGGCTCCTTAAGACCGATAAACGGTATATCGGCTACATCGCCAAAAAAGAGCTCGGCATGATAAGGAAGAACGAGGTTGTCTACAAGATAGAAGACCCGAAGTAACCCTTCCAGTATCAGTCCTTTTACGAAATCCACCGGGGGAAACCGCCGGCTCTTGAGATCCGCCGGCGTCGTATCCCAAAAAAATCATAAAGACCACGACGCGAAAAGGGGCCGTTGGGAATGAAAAATACGATAAAGGCAGCCGGTGTACAGCTCATGGCCGTCCCGGAGAAGGAGAAGAACCTCTCGAAGGCCGTCCTTCTGATAGACCTCGCGGTCCAGGAGGGGGCCCGGATAATAGCGCTCCCGCAGCTCTTCAATGCCAGGTGGTTCGCACATTCCATAGACAGTAAGAACTTCCGGGTTGCCGAGAGGGAGGACGGCCCCACGGTCTCTCTAATGAGGGAGACGGCGGCCAAAAGGGGGGTCGTCATCGTCGCGCCTATCTTCGAGGAGGAGGACGGCGAGTACTACAACACCGCTTTCGTCCTGGGCGTAAACGGAGAGGTCGTGGGCAAGTACAGGAAGGTCCATGTCCCGCAGATACCGCTCTGGGAAGAGAGGGCGTACTTCAAACCCGGCAACCTCGGTTTTCCGGTCTTTGAGACCCCGTTCGGGAAAATAGGCGTCCAGCTCTGCTGGGATATATTCTTCCCCGAGGGCTTCAGGGCCCTGGCCCTCAAAGGCGCCGAGATAATATTGGCGCCAACGGCCTCGGCCTTCGAGCATTCCCACAGGAAGTGGGAGAGGGCGATCGCGGCGGCGGCTCACGCCAACGGCGTCTATATATTCAGGGTCAACAGGGTCGGCAAGGAAGACAAACAGGAGTTCTACGGCAGGAGCTTTTGCGTTCGCCCGGACGGGGAACTTCTGCACAAGCCGAGCGGGGCTTCCGCCGGGGTGGTGCTGGCCGATATGGATATGACCGAAGTGGCAAGGGTAAGAAACGAATGGGTCTTCCTGAAGGACAGACGGCCCTGTGAGTATAAGGACCTGGCGGAGTGCAAGGAATGAGGCAGGGGATATTTGAAATAGTCAAAGAGGCGCTTGAATCGGCCCGCAAAGACGGGCTTATAAAGACCGGGGAGATACCGGCCTGCTCAGTCGATACCTCGAAGAAAGAGGAGTTCGGCGACTACTCCACCAACGTGGCGATGTTGCTCGCCCCGCTTGAAAAAAAGCCGCCGAGGCATATCGCCGAGGTCATAAAGGACAGGATCGCCGCCTTCCCGCAGGTCGAAAAGTGCGAGGTAGCCGGGCCAGGTTTCATAAATATCTTCCTCAAAAAATCCTACTGGCTCTCTGTCCTTGAGGATATCGTGAGACAGGGTTCAGGGTTCGGCAGGTCTAAGGCGGGAGAAGGCAAGAAGGTTCAGGTCGAGTTCGTAAGCGCCAACCCCACGGGGCCTCTGCACATAGGCCACGGCAGGGGAGCGGCCGTCGGAGACGCTCTCGCTAATATCTTAAAGGCAGCCGGCTACGATGTGGCGAGGGAGTATTACATAAACGATGTCGGCCGTCAGATGGAGACGCTCGGGCGCTCGGTGTTTCTGCGCCACCAGGAACTGCTCGGTAAAAAGATAACCTTCCCAGAGGACTCGTACAAGGGGGAGTACATAAAAGAGGTGGCGGCGGATTTCATCTCGAAGAACGGCGAGAGGTACAAGGAGGCCCTGGAGGCCGATGCCGTCCCGGTCTTCAGCCTCTTTGCCGGAGGGGCCCTTCTGGAGAGGATAAGAAAAGACCTCAAGGACTTCGGCGTCGAGTTTGAGCGATGGTACAGCGAAAAGTCCCTCGTCGAGAAAGGGCTTATCGAGGCCACCATCGAGGAACTCAAAAAACGCGGCTGCATATACGAGGCCGAAGGGGCGCTCTGGTTCAAAACTACCGGGTTCGGCGACGACAAGGACAGGGTCTTAAGGAAGGCCGACGGCTCTAGGACGTACTTCGCCTCCGACATAGCGTACCACAGGGAGAAGATAGAACGCGGGTTCGACACTATCGTCGATGTCTGGGGCGCCGACCACCACGGATATGAAGGCAGGGTGAGGGCGCTTGTAAAGGCCCTGGGCTACGACGACAGCGTACTTAAGATAATATTCATCCAGCTCGTGGCGCTCCTTCGTAAAGGCGTTCCCGTGCCGATGGGCAAAAGGGAAGGGGAGTTCGTGACCTTAAGACAGGTCATGGACGAGGTGGGGGTGGACGCGTGCAGGTTCTTTTTCCTGATGAGGAGGTCTGACGCGCACCTGGACTTCGACCTTGAGCTTGCCAAGAGCCAGGCCCCGGAAAACCCCGTCTACTATGTGCAGTACTGTCACGCGAGGATAAAGAGCATCATCGGGTTCGCCAGAGAAAAAGGGGCCGGGGTCCCTGAAAACTTCGACTCCAGGCTCCTCTCGAGGCTCGACCAGAAAGACGAGGTCGAGCTTATTAAACACCTGGGTTCGTTCGGCGAGGTGGTCGAGAGAAGCGCCATCGCGATGGAGCCGCACAGGGTGACATTCTACCTGATGGAGCTTGCCGGCCTCTTCCATCCTTATTACAACAAAAACAGGGTCGTCACCGAAGACCCGGAACTTACCGGTGCGCGGCTTCTTCTTTGCGGAGCGGTGGCGACTGTAGCGGCCAATGGGCTGAAGCTTCTTGGCGTATCGGCCCCCGATAAGATGTAAGGGCAAGATATAAGAGCGGCGGGGCTGTTCGATAAAGTTGGCTCCGGTTCCCCGTGACTCTTTAAAGCGCAAAAGGGGCGGTTTTTTATGCGCTCAAACGGAAAAAGAACCGGGTCCTTAAAAAAACTTATCTTATTTCGCTTTTTCCCCTTTGAGGTGTTGACAAAGAGGCAAGTTCTTTGATAGTATGACTTTTCTATTGCGGGGTGGAGCAGTCCGGTAGCTCGTCGGGCTCATAACCCGAAGGTCGCAGGTTCAAATCCTGTCCCCGCTACCAGACTTATTTTAGGGGCGGCTATGCTAAGAAGTCCGGCGTAGTCGCCCCTAATTTCTGCCTCAAGATAATCCCCCTGAGATATCAGCATTATCTCATCTCCCAAGAGCGTTTTAATCTGTCCCCTAGCCCTTACCACGTCCGATTGAAGGGAGTTTCCCAGTTCGTTAATGAGCTTTTAATAGATATCCTCCGCACTGGGCAGGAAGGACACCACCTTGTCCATGCCGGGGTTATAGGCAAGCTCCCTTTCAATCTCTCGCTTCTCAGCCTCGGCCTTTTCCAGTTCGCTCTTGGTCGTTTGAGTAAGGATACCGGCCTTAATGGCGGCCATGATATTTAATATTTCCTTCTTTACTTTATCAAGGCGCTTCTTGAGGTCATCCTTCGAGCCTGTCTTTTTCTTATGGTGCTCGGTAAGGAGTCTCCTGGTCTCTGTCGTGAAAAGCTCTATCGCCTCCGGGGTGAATAGCTCGGACTTGATACCCTCCAAGAGCCTGTCCTCCACCACCTTACGGGATACCTTGAGGGTGTTATTACAGACCGCCTCGCCCCGGTCCTTCCTTCCAGCGCAGTTGCATCCGGCCTTCGGGCCGGATGAGGATTGAAACCTTCTGGTACTTCGCGTCGTGCAGGTCCTGTTTGAGTTGCATCCGGCCTTCGGGCCGGATGAGGATTGAAACTTGCCGTCTGCGTTGGCGCGTAACGCAAAACCCGCCGTTGCATCCGGCCTTCGGGCCGGATGAGGATTGAAACAAATGGTTCGGCAAATTGTTTTGGGTATTACAGGCCTGTCATTATTCATGCATTACTGCATTACTAATGATTGGTTCCAGATAATCGGATTTCAGGGAATGGAGATAGTCGGAGTGTTATGAAAGGGTTAGGAGGTGCTCGACTCAGTCAGTCGATTTTATATGGTCCTCTACAGCCTTTATATATTTGGGATAAAGATCATCAGCCATCTTTACGGCAACGAGGACAATCGAGTCGTCAATGGCGTCGTACTCGTGGACGAGCCTGTTTCGTAGGCCCGCCGAGGGGGCAAGCTCCCTGGCCAGCTTTACAGGGATGACCCCGAGCTCGCCGAGCTTGATGAAGCTCTGAAAGTAGTCCTCAGGGGCAGTTCCGCCAGTCGAGACGATTATGTGCGTATTTATGTCTATCGCCGCCTCAATCATCTCCTGAAGGAGCCGCTCGGTGGCCTTCCTTTTGTAAATGTCTTTGGCGTATCTATCGGCTTCCATCTCCTTTATAGGAGCGAGGGCCCTCAGGCATTCAACGATTACGGCAAGCTTTCTCCTGAGAATGTCCTTCTCAAACGGGCTCACGAAAGCCCCCTTTCCGCCAGGAACATCTTTACGGAGCCTTCCTGAGCGTCGCGGAGCTTTTTAGTGTCCACGTATCTTCTGAAGGCGAGGGAGTAGAAGTCGCTGAAGACCCCCGGCGACCTCTCGTAGACGATCTTTCCGGTCCTGGCAACAGTGAACTTAAGCAGGGGGGCTGCGAGCCTCAAGTCTACCACATCAACCCTGTCTGTCCCGAGGAGCCTTGACACCCTATTTGTAAGTTCAAGAATGTCTACTTTGCGGTCGTAGAGAAAGGCGATATCCACATCGCTTTGGGTGTGGACAGCTCCGGATGCCAGGGACCCGAATAAGATGATGAGGCTAACGCCCTTGTCATCGAAAAGGGGAGCAAGCCTCTCCTTTATGTCAGATATGGAAAGCATATAAAAACCTCCTCCATGCGTAGATTCTTTCATAAAAGGTCAGTAAAATCAATCGGTAAAACATCTGGAGTTATCACATGTGCCATAGGAGGGCATGGCAGGAGTAGCCCACTGTAGTGATTATTAACCTTTGGCTTGTAAGATGAAGAAGAGCTTTTGTAAGATAGACGCACCGGAACAGCTTGCAGAGGTCGCAAAGGGAGCGGTATTTTTAAAGGAGTGAAAGTGAAACAGGCCGAACCAGGGGTCTCTGGAAGGATATTGAGTTTAGGGGAAGCGCGAAAGGTTAAACTGTCTCGAAAGTAAAAAGTCTAGTGTAGCTCTTCTAAAGGGATTCAAAGCCTCCTTATTTCCCAAACCAGCGGGTCCAATCGGACAAGGAGGGGGTGTTGCGGCAGTCAAAGTGCTCTGCAAGGCTTCGGTCAGTCTTGACCACTCATGTGGTTGACCTGAGGGTGCATAATCTAAAATACCTTGCTTTTAAATTTGCTATTTAATAGTATTTATTCATACTGGAGGGTGTGGGCATATGGGACCTGCTGTAAAAAAGACAATCTTTACCCCCGGAAATTGCAAGGGTAGTTGAAACCATTGCCGCGGAGGATGGTAAGACCGTGAGCGCTGTTATACAGGACGCTATCCGCCTCGCTAGAAAACAGAGGCTCAAGAAGGAACTCTTAGATACGCAGGGCTACTGGAGCAGCAAGGCAAAGGAAAAAGGTATACTCACCGAGTCTGACCTTAAAAGATACCTTAGTGAAAAGTGGCGGAGCCGTTTTTGATACCGATATTTGATTTTTTTTGATGGATTTGAGGCAACACCGTAAGCGGCCGGATTAGATAGAGCCGAAGAGACAATAATAACCAAATGACTTGTGGTGAGGCCTTAAATAGTGATAATGTGAAAATATGGAACTACGCGCAACCCTAAAAGAAAG
>JACRCH010000096.1 GCA_016219115.1 Deltaproteobacteria bacterium | reverse complement strand
ATTTCCTTCGGGTTGAATGGGTGTGCCACTCCGCAATCCCGTCGCTTTAGCGGCGGGTCAAGGCTGGCAAATACAAATGATCTTCCATACCATCAAAATTCTACGTCATTTATGGCGGAGAATTTTAATTAAGCGCGGCTCACCGCGTATATAAAAACAGATCTCCTATTCGGATACCCCCGTTAGCAAGGCTTGCCGGGTGGTTCATGGCGGCGTGAGGGTCAACTTCAGGGCCCGCATATACTTACGGGGCGGACCTTGCCCGGTTCGCTCTATCCCTTGTAGAGTATCTCTTTTACCTTGAGCTTGAGCTCCTCGGCCCAGAAAGGGTTCCCTTTCTGTATAAAACCCTTCACATGCAGGTCGAACCACTTCGGGTCAAGGACAAGGTCGTCGATGATGTCCTTGCCTGTGGTTATGATCGACGGGATATTAAGCCCGGAGTCTACCATCTTTTTAAGGAGCTCTTCGCCGTCAAGCAAGGATTCAGGGTCCCCCGGGTTTTTAAGGTACAGGTCGGCCACTATGAGGGTGATGCGTTCCTTCCTCAATATCCTTATCGCCTCGGTGGCGTTTTTCGCCGCGATCAGCCTGATGCCAAGGCCTTTTACCGTACCCTCGACCATCTCCCTTGCGAGTCTGTCGTCTTCCACCACAAGCACCGTATCCTGAGTATGAGCCGTTGCGTCTATCTCCTGGGAAGCTGTCTCTGGCGCGTACGCCGGGACCCGCGGGGGCTCTACCGGGCTTGGCGGGTTCGGCTGAGGCCGGGGTGGCGCCGGAGCCGGCTTTACCTGGGCCGGTGCGGTACCGGCAGGCGCGGGTTTCTTCTCCTCTGCCGAAAGCTCCTTGAGCCGGCTTATGTCGAAACCGTCAAGGCCTTTCCTTACGAAGTGCAGCGCGCCGCATTTTATACAGCTTATGCGGGTCCCTTTTTCCCAGTCCCTAAGCATGTCGAACGGGACCCATAGCCTGAAGCGGGTATTGCATTCAACACAGCTTATCTCAATGGATTCTTTGTTTGGTGACATGGCCTTTCAACTTCCAAACCGGTGTACAGACATGGAATCGGACACGATGTCGATATAACGGCGGTTTCTGGTCAAAATACGGTAAAGATGAAGCTCCCCGCTGCTTTGCCGCCGGAGTCTACGCGATGTAAGGCGGCTTACGGTCTCTGTTCGCCGGGCATTTTCAAGTTTAGCTTAATAAAATAGGCGTGTCAATGTATTCCGTCCCGTCAGAATGACGACGGCATGGCGCCCTGGACGCCGGCCACCTTGCCGAGACCCTGCAGCGAGAAGGTAAGGAATATTATCTTCTCCTCAAGCCTCTCGGTGTAGGTCAAAACCGCGCTCCAGCACTGGTGCGTGTACTCTATCCCGTAGACGGTCTCAAGTGGCTTTTTACGGTCGAACGAGAACCTTGTCAAGTAGGTTAGGTCCAGAGGCTTTATTACGCGCGCCCGCGCCGAGGCCTCAAGGTACTTTGAAGTAGCCCTCAGGAACCTCTCGGTGACATTGAGTTTGTCGCCCCTTTCATCCGCTATCCCCAATGAGGCGTCATAGCTGTCAAACCAGTGCATGTAGTAGTTGTAGTTGCCTTTTGCGGAGACGGCCGCCCACTTTGCCGGCATCAACCGCGCCTCGCCAGTTATGTTGGTGAAAGGCCGCCTTTTGTCGGATACGGATGTGAGCTTTCTCGTTGCCTCGTTTATGTTGAAGGTCTGGGCTATGTCGAGGTAGAAATAATCGAGGTAGCTTTTTTTCCCGTCTTCCATGAATTTTCCGGTGACGGTCGAGTTAAGCGAGTAGGTTACTCCGTTGGTCGCCCCGATGCTGTCGAGCCCGTCGAACTGCGGCAGATCGCTCTGGACAGCCTCGGGGACGTAGGTATAGGTAAGTTTCGGCCTGATGGTGTGCCTCAGGGCCCGAAGCCTCTCGAACTCCGTATCGAAGACCCTCACGAAGGTCGTCGTGAGGTCGACCTTCGCCTCATAGAGGTACCTGTCGAAGAACCTGCCCCTGGGGTCTTCGCTTACCATGTAGAACGTCGCCCTCGGTGAAAATGAAGGCGTGAGGTCGAAGTACCCGCCGGGGTTCAAAGGGAGCGAAAGCCTCGGGTGTATGTCGAGTCTCTGGCCGGTTATGCCCTGCTTCCTTGAGAAGTTCACCAAAGAGGTGTCGAACGATATATAGAAGGGGGTGACGAATACCCTGGTGTCCGTTCCTGAAAAGGTTATCTCCGGCAGCTTCTGAAGCGTTGTCGAGTCGTCCTGTACAAGGAGGTTGTTGAAGAACCTCCACTGGGCCACAAGGCTGTATACCGACCAGTTTTTGCTGATGGAGACGTTGCTTTCGAGCGATTCCTGCGAGCGGTCCTTGGTGTCTTTCCCGAAGTCTATGAAGTACTCGTCATCGCTTACAAGGTTTATGTTCGCCCTGATGTTCGTTCCGTCCTTGAAGTACTCGGAGTGCAGGAGTCTGTAGAACCACCGCTCCGAGGAGGCGCTCAAGGGCCTCGACAGGTTGTTCACCCCTTTCCTGAACTCCCGCACCCTGTTGATGTCGTTTTCGTGGAAGTGGTCGTAGAACATCACGCCGGAGCTCTGTCTGGTCCTTATGTACCTGAACTCGGCCCCTTCGCCGACCCCCCTTATGGACTCGTAGTCGAGGTGGAAGGTGGCGTCGGTGTTCTGCGAGATGGCCCAGAAAAAGGCGTCCCTGAAGACAAATCCTCTAAGCTTTGAGTACCCCGGTTTGGGCTGCAGGAACCCGGTCTGACGCTCCCTTTTTATCGGCACCGAGACGTACGGGGAGTAGAATACGGGGACCCGCTTGATGTAGAAGAAGGCGTTCCTGCCGGTAAGGAACTCCCCGATGGTGACCTCACCCCTGCTCAAATAGAAGCTCCACGCCGGACTCTCGCCCTCCTCGCAGTCGCAGGTGGTGAAGGTGGCCCTGTTGAGTTTGTAGGTGACCTCCCCTGTCTTTGTTATCGGGTCGCCCGAGATGTGGACGTGCTCCTTCTTGAAAAATATTCTTCCCCTCGCCACCACGGCGGTCTTTTCCCTGAGGTTCATGGTGAGGTTGTCGCCCTGCAGGGTGTTGCCACCCTCGTCGACCGCGACGACATTGCCCCTGGCGGAGGCCACGCCGGAGTAGGTATTGAGCATCGCCGAGTCGGTCTTGAGGATCATTGGGCCCTGGACGATTATTACATTACCCTCGGCGTGGTACGTGTCCGTATCCTTGTCGTATGTCAGGTAGTCGGCCGTGATGTCCACGGGGCTCTCCT
>JACRCH010000007.1 GCA_016219115.1 Deltaproteobacteria bacterium | reverse complement strand
TCCTTAAGCCCAGCCCTCCCTTGATGGGAGGGCTGGGCTCCCGTTGCGCTCTTCCGATGCAACGGGAAGCGGGGAGGGTGAAAACCTGTTTTCACCCCCACCCTTCCCTCCCCCATCAAGGGGGAGGGTTTTACAAGGGCAAGCTACAGGGAATTCCAAGTTAAACGCTCCGGAAAATCATAACCCTGCATAACAACGCAAAAGCATGTTCACCTCCCCTTCCCGTGATTGTCAACCATAACAACCTTCGAGTTGACAACCATCTTTTTCCATGTTATTTTTGAACGGGTGGACGCGGGGTTTCTCAATGCTTTAGGGCATTCGCGCCTGATTATTAAAAAAACACCCGTTTGTCTTTCCATCAAAAGGTGACATGAAAAAAGTTGAAATCCTCAAAAAATCGCTCGAAAAGGGCCTTGCCGGAGACGGCCTTACGGTCTCTGAGGCCATTGAGTTCTCCAGACTCCCCGACGAGGATATCTACGAGATACTCGCCGTCACGGAGAGGGTCAGAAGGCGCCACAAGGGGGTAGAGGTAAACCTCTGCTCCATCGTCAACGCCAAGAGCGGCCTCTGTAAGGAGGACTGCTCCTTCTGCTCCCAATCGGTAAAATACTCAACCGGCATAAACGAGTACCCGATGGCCGCCTCCGAAAATCTCGTCAAGGCCGCCATCGACGCCGAGGCGAACGGCGCCGGAGAGTTCTCGATCGTCACAAGCGGGACCAAGATCGAAAAAGAGCGTGATCTGGAAACGCTCGCCGAGGCCTTAAGCGCGATGAAGGAGTCTGTCGGCATGGAGCGGTGCGCCTCTTTAGGTATACTCGCCAAAGAGGCGCTCACCCGGCTTAAAAATAGCGGCCTTGAGAGCTACCACCACAACCTCGAAACAGGGAGGTCGTTTTTCCCGAATATCTGCACGACGCATAAATACGACGATGACGTGGAGGTCGTGAAAACGGCCAAGGAGCTCGGCTTCTATGTCTGCTCCGGCGGGATCTTCGGGCTCGGAGAGGCGTGGGAAGACAGAATCGAGCTCGGCGCCACTTTAAAAGAGCTCGATGTGGACTCTGTCCCCGTAAACTTCCTGAACCCCAGGCCCGGCACCCCGCTTGAAGGCGCAAGGAACCTGACACCGGTAGAGTGCCTGAAGATCATAGCGCTACTGCGCGTCATGATGCCAAAAAAAGACATCGTCATCTGCGGAGGCCGCAATGTGAACCTGAGGGACTTGCAGCCCCTGATATTCGCGGCCGGCGCCAACGGCATGATGATCGGGAACTACCTTACGACCCCGGGCAGGAACCCCGGGGAAGACAGACGGATGATAGCGGACCTGGGGCTCAAACCTCGCGCTCACTCGCACTGACGCCTCCACCGCTTGAAACGGACCCTGCATGGGCTTGAAGACCACAGCGGGTCCGGACCGTTAAGAAAAGCCGGCCATTTTATGAACTCATTCATAACCGAGGAACTCGAAAGGATAAACGCCGCAGGGCTAAAACGCGCCATGAGGGTCGTTACCGGCACGCAGGGCCCATCCGTCACGGTAGACGGCAGAGAGGCCGTGCTTCTGTGCTCCAACGACTACCTCGGTCTCGCCAACCACCCGCTGGTGAAAGAGGCTGCCAAAAGGGCGATCGACAGGTACGGCTTCGGCGCCGGGGCCTCTCGCCTGGTATCGGGCAACATGGAGCCGCACGCCGAGCTTGAAGAGCGCATACGCCGGTTCAAGGGGACCGGGGCCGCGCTGCTCTTTAACTCAGGCTATCAGACGAACATCGGGCTTATCTCCGCCCTCTCGGACAGGTCTACCGCGGTATTTTCCGACAGGCTCAACCACGCCTCGATAGTAGACGCGTGCCGTTTAAGTTTCGCCGGGGTACATCGGTACCCGAACAGGGATGTGGATTCTCTGGAGAGGCTTTTAAAAAAATCCGCTGCTAAAAACAAGCTCATCGTCACCGACGGGGTCTTCAGCATGGACGGCTCCATCGCTCCGTTAAAGGAGATAGCGGGGCTGCTCGACAGGCACAACGCCCTTCTGATAGTGGACGACGCGCACGCAACGGGCGTGCTTGGCAAAACCGGCAGAGGCACGCCGGAGCACCTGGGGGTTACGCACCCATCCGTCATCCACATGGGCACGCTCGGCAAGGCCCTCGGCTCGTTCGGGGCGTATGTGGCCGGGAGTAAAAGCCTGATAGAACTTTTAATCTCGAAGGCGCGCCCTTTCATTTATACTACTGCTCTGCCTCCCTCGATGGCTTCGGCCTCTATCGCCGCATTCGACGTGATGGAAAACGAACCGAGTTTAAGGGATAAGCTCTGGGAGAATGTCGAGTTCTTCAAGCGGGGACTGCCCGAAGGGATAGAGACCCTCGGCAGCCCGACCCAGATAATACCGATAGTGGTGGGGGACGCCTCCCGTACCATGGAGATAAGTAAAAACCTCCTTGAAAAGGGCGTCTTCATACAGGGCATACGGCCCCCGACAGTCCCTGAAAAGACCTCAAGGCTGCGCGTCACCATAACGGCCGCCCACGGCAGTGAGGATCTACGGAAGGCGCTGGCAGCCATAAAAGAGGAGCTGGCCCGATAATGCGGACCCTCCTCTTCATACACGGCTGGGCCACGGACAATTTTGTATGGGAAGGCGCGGCAAAGGCGCTTGGAGGAGATAAGAATATATTGAACCTCAGCCTCCCGGGCCACGGAGGAAGAGAAAAGTGGGATGAGCCGACGCTCTCGCCGGCGATAAAAGAGCTGTCAAGCCGTCTCTCGGCCCTTGAGGATAATTCCATAATCGGCGTGGGCTGGTCGCTCGGTGCCGAGGTCCTGGTCGCCTCTTTCGGCTCCCTGAAAAAGAAGTTCGGGGGGCTGGTCCTCGTCGGGGCCACCCCGTGCTTTGTCGAGAAAGAAGATTTTCCATGGGGTCAATCACGGGTGCTTGTAAAACGGATGATACTCGACATGAAAAAAGACCCGGCCTCGACCGTCAACAGGTTCTACGGCCTTAACTTTACCGGAACGGAGCTTAATACCGTCGGCGCCGGGAGATTTATCGAGCGGTACGGGTACCCCGGACCGCTCGACTGCACTACCGCAGTCCCCGGATGCTTCCCGGTCTTCAAGTACGACGAGATAACAACGGCCCTTGAGGCGCTCTATTTGACCGATATCCGCGGGGCTTTGAGCCTGATAGATACCCCCACCCTTATAGTCCACGGGGGGAAAGACGGTGTGACCCCCGCTGGCGCCGGGAGGTACCTGGCGGATAAGATAAACGGCGCTGAACTAAAGGTATTCAAAGAGGCCGGGCACGCGCCGTTTGTGACAGAGCCGCAGAGGTTCAACGAAGCCGTAAAGGATTTCATGGAGCGGTTATGAGGCCGGATAAGGATACGATACAAAGGTCTTTCGCAAGGGCCGCCGATACCTATGACAGAAGCTCCGCGCTTCAAAAAGAGGTCGCTTCAGACCTCGCCCGGTGCGTCGAGACGCTTGTGGGCAGCCCTGACTTCGGCCACCCGGCCTTCGAGAGGGCCGGACTCGATAGGATGCTCACGGAAGTCCGTCTCTCGGCCCGGACCGAAAAAGTCCTGGACGTCGGCTGCGGCACGGGTAACCTCGTAGCGGAGTTAAAGAAGGTCTGCCGCAGAGCCCGAGTCTACGCCTCGGACATAGCTCTGCCGATGCTTCTTAAGGCGAGGGAGAACCGCGCGGAGGCAACCCTTGTAGCCTCCGACTGCGAATCGCTTCCGTTCGCATCCTCCTCCTTCGACATGGTTACTTCAAGCCTCACCTACCAGTGGGCCGCCTCCCTGACCGCCGCGTTCAGGGAGGCCGAACGGGTACTCCGCCCCGGTGGGCTCTTCGTCTTCTCAACGCTTGGCCCCTCGACGCTGAACGAACTGAGGGCCTCGTACAAAGAGGCTAGAGCGTCTTCAAAGGCCTCATCCCTGATGGAGTTTAAAAAGATGGATGAGGTATCGGAAGAATTGAGCGGGGCCGGCCTTGAGTTGATAAGCCTTGAGAGCCTGCCGGTATTTAAAAGATATGCCGACCTGAGGGAGTTGCTCCGTACGCTTAAGAACATAGGCGCCTCCCCTCCACTGGACAGGAACAGGGGCCTCTCCGTCGGCTCCGTCCTCAAAGAGGCCGGACGGGTCTACGCCGGAAAATTCCCGGCCCCGGGAGGAGACGGGATAATAGCCACCTACGAGGTGATCTTCACGGCGGCACGATGTAAGCGCACGCCGGGTTAAAGACGAAATAATGAAAAGCCCAGATTTTAGTTTTGTTTTGTCTTTCACAAACCAATGAGGGTAAGGCGAGTTTGAGTGAAGGTGTTTTAAAATTTTTGTCTTCCCAAACCCAGCGGGGCGTAGGGTGAGGCCGCCTAAGGCGAGGAAGCGGGAGCGAGCCGAGGCGCTGGGAGCGTAGCGACCTAAGGGGCGAGCGACGGGGCCGGGGAGGAAGAAAGCGGACAGAACCCTACCCCCGAAAACCGCACGGCAGCGCGCAAAAGATCTCTTACAAAAACGCGGCAAGCTACGGGGTATTTAACCCTAAAAGAGAATAAAATTACAAATGATCTTCATCTTAATCAAATGACACCTAAAACAAAAAGACTTATCTCTCTCGACAAAAAACATCTCTGGCACCCGTTCACGCAGATGAAGGAGTGGGCGGAGTCAGACCCGCTCATAATAGAACGCGGCAAGGGCAACTACCTTATAGATACCGAAGGGAGACGCTACCTCGACGGGGTATCGTCGCTCTGGGTCACTGTCCACGGCCACAGGAAAAAAGAGATAGACTCCGCCGTGAAAAAACAGCTCTCCAAAATCGCCCACTCGACGCTTCTTGGCCTCGGGAACACGCCGTCCATCGAACTTGCCGAAAGGCTCGCAGAGATCGCCCCCGGGGGGCTTGGCAGGGTCTTCTACTCGGACAACGGATCGACGGCCGTTGAGATAGCGCTAAAGATGGCCTTCCAGTACCATGAGCAGACGAACAGAAAAAACCGCAAGAGAAAGTTCATCGCGTTCACGGGGGCGTACCACGGGGATACCTTCGGCTCCATGTCCGTCGGAGAGATAGACATATTCGTAAAGAAGTACCGCCCGCTTTTGTTCGATACTTTCAGGGCCCCATACCCCTACTGCTACAGGTGCCCGGTCGGGAAAGACAAAAAGGACTGCAAGACTGCGTGTCTAAATGCGCTTGAAGACATATTGAAGGACCACCACGAAGAGATCGCCGGCTGCGTCATAGAGCCGCTCTTCGAGGGGGCCGCCGGGATTGTGACCTCGCCTCCGGGCTTCCTGAAGGCGGTAAGGAGGCTTACCAGAAAATACGATGTCCTCCTCATAGTCGACGAGGTGGCAACGGGCTTCGGCAGGACCGGCTCAATGTTCGCCTGCGACGCCGAAGGTGTCGTCCCGGACTTTTTATGTCTCGCCAAGGGTCTCACCGGCGGGTATATGCCGCTTGCGGCAACGCTTACTACCGAGAAGGTATACAAAGCCTTCCTCGGCCGGTACGACGAGTACAAAAGCTTCTTCCACGGCCACACGTATACCGGAAACCCGCTTGGATGCGCCGCCGCCATCGCTAACCTCGATATATTCAAAGACGAGAAGGTCATGGAAAGACTTAAAGGCAAGATCACTCTCTTCAGGGAACTCCTTAAAAGATTCGAATCTTTCGGCCATGTCGGCGAAGTGAGGCAGGCCGGGCTTATCGCGGGAATCGAGCTTGTGGCGGACAGGAAGACAAAAAAGCCTTACCCGTCGGATGAGAGGCTCGGCCACCGCGTATGCATGGAAGCGAGAAAGTACGGCCTTATCATAAGGCCGCTTGGCGACACCATCGTCATCATGCCGCCCCTGAGCATAACGGGTTCAGAGCTTAAAAAGATAGTAGGGATTACCTGCGACTGCGTAAAGAGGCTGACGCAATGACCCGCTCCTGCTTCATAACCGCCACCGACACCGGGGCCGGAAAGACCTTTGTCGCCGCTTCAATAGCGAGGGCCTTGAGGCTCAAGGGGGCCGATGTCGGTGTGATGAAGCCCGTAGAGTCGGGCTGCGCTGAAATAGACGGCGCACTCGTCCCCGAGGACGCTTTAACCCTCAAGGAGGCCTCCGGTTCGGCCGACCCGATAGAGGCGATCTGCCCGTACAGGTTCGCCCCGGCGCTCTCCCCCCATCTGGCGGCCCGTATCTCAGGCTCCGAGATAGACTTCGCGGCCTTGAAGAATGTTTATCTGGAGCTTTCGGTCAGACACGACCTTATGCTCGTGGAGGGGGCCGGAGGCCTCCTGGCCCCGCTTACGGACGACAAGACCGTAGCCGACCTCGCCGCGGCCTTGAGGCTCCCGATAATAATCGTAGCCACTTCCAGGCTCGGAGTCATAAACCACACGCTCCTTACGGTAGAGGCCGCCGGAAAAAGGGGGATAGAAGTCAGGGCGATAATACTGA
This sequence comes from Deltaproteobacteria bacterium, assembly GCA_016219115.1. GTDB lineage: Bacteria > Desulfobacterota > GWC2-55-46 > GWC2-55-46 > GWC2-55-46 > JACRCH01. The sequence continues at coordinate 41,328 of JACRCH010000007.1, read as the reverse complement.
ACGACAACTCTCATGCCGCGGACGAATCGATGAAGCATAACGCGAAAGAGATTGAGCGGAGGACCGGCCTCCTGGTATTCGAGTTCCCGCGCGCAAAAAACGAGGCCCCCGACCTTGCGGAAGGGGGCCTCATCAAAAGCCTCTTTTAGATACCAACGGTTTTACAGCCGTGCCTCTTTCGGGCCGCTAGCAACGCTCATCATGTGACGCAGGAACCGGCTCTCATCCCCCCTCTTACAGACGGGGAGTTCCCGCTGAAATGAACCACCCCGCAAGCCTTGCTCCGGGGTATCTCTTTTACCCTCCCCTCCCTCGATTGCGATGGCTGGGCTCCCGTTGCGCTCTTCCGATGCAACGGGAAGCGGGGAGGGTGAAAACATTTTTCACCCCCACCCTACCCTCCCCCATCAAGGGGGAGGATTTTACAAGGGCAAGCTACAGGGAATTTTGTGAAATGAACCTCCCCGCTAGCCAAGCTGCGGGGTGCCCAAAGGGAAATCTGTTTTTATATACGCGGCAAGCCGCGCTTAATTAAAATTTTCCGCCATAAATGACGGAGAATTTTGATGGTATGGGAGGTCATTTTTATTTGCCAGCCTTGACCCGTCGCTTTAGCGGCGGGTCAAGGCTGGCACACCCATTCAACCCGAAGAAAATATTAAAAAGCCTTCTTACTTGCTCTTAGCCGTCGTGTAATTGAGCGTTCCGCCTGCGACTATCGTCTCGACCTGTCTCGGCGAGTACCCGTGCTTGAGCTTTATCTCCCTGCCCATGGTCGCGTTCCTGAGTATCACGGTATCTGACTTAAGGCCGTTCTTGATACCCTGCAGCTCAAGCTCGTCACCGTCACTTATCGCGTCGTAGTCGGCCGGGTTCTCGAACGTGAGCGGGAGGATGCCGAAGTTCACCAGGTTGTCCTTGTGGATCCTTGCGAATGATTTGGCGATTATCGCCTTTATCCCGAGATACATCGGGCAAAGCGCCGCGTGCTCACGCGACGAGCCCTGTCCGTAGTTCTCGCCTCCGACGACGAACCCGCCTCCGGCGGCCTTCGCCTTCTCGTGGAACTTTGGGTCTATCTGCGCGAAGACCGACTCAGAGTACTTGGGCACGTTGCTCCTGTACTTGAGCCATGTGCCGGCCGGTGTTATGTGGTCGGTCGTGATGTTGTCGCCGAGCTTGATCAAGACCTTGCCCTTCAAGGTGTCCGTAAGCGGCCCCTGCTTCGGGAGGGGCTGGATGTTCGGCCCGCGCATTATAGTGACCTTTGAGGGGTCCTTTGCAGGGGGCACCACCATAGAGTCGTCCACGAGGAACTGCGCCGGCATCTTGACCTTCGGGAACTTTCCGAGCTTCCTGGGGTCGGTGATGACTCCGTAGATGGCGGCCGCCACGGCCGTTTCCGGGCTGCAGAGGTAGACCTTGCCGTCCTTGGTGCCGGATCTACCCTCAAAATTCCTGTTGAATGTCCTTAAAGAAACACCGCCTGACGGGGGCGATTGTCCGTTGCCGATGCAGGGGCCGCATGTCGCCTCGAGTATCCGTGCCCCGGCCTCGATGAGGTGCGAAAGTCCCTTGTTAAGGGCCATCATGTCAAGGACCTGCTTTGAGCCGGGGGAAATCGTCATGCTCACTTCGGGGTGGACCTTGAAGCCGCCCTTCTTGAACGTATCGGATACGAGCATCAGGTCCCTGTAGGATGAGTTCGTGCAGCTTCCGACGCATACCTGGTCGACCTTCATCCCCTCTACCTCGCTGACCTTGCAGACCTGGTCGGGCATGTGAGGTCTTGCTATCATCGGCTCGAGCTTATTGAGGTCGATGTCTATCCGCTCGTCGTACCCGGCGTCCGGGTCGGCGCTTAATTCCTTCCAGTCCTTTTCCCTGCCCTGAGCCGCTAAAAACGCCTTTGTCACATCGTCCGACGGGAAGACCGAGGTGGTGGCCCCAAGCTCGGCGCCCATGTTGGTTATCGTTGCGCGCTCGGGGACGGTCAAGTGCTTCACGCCGTCTCCGCCGTACTCGATGACCTTTCCGACTCCGCCCTTGACCGTCATCCGCCTTAAAAGCTCGAGGATTATATCCTTGGCCGATACCCAGGGCTTAAGCTTGCCCTTGAGGTTTACAAGGACTACCTTCGGGTACGCGAGGCTGAAAGGGCCGCCGCCCATGGCAACTGCGACATCAAGTCCGCCGGCGCCTATGGCAAGCATGCCTATGCCGCCGCCCGTGGGCGTGTGTGAGTCGGAGCCGAGCATGGTCTTACCCGGTTTGCCGAACCTTTCGAGGTGCACCTGGTGGCAGATGCCGTTACCGGGCCTTGAGAAGTATATGCCGTACTTTGAGGCGAGCGTCTGGAGGAACCTGTGGTCGTCGGCGTTCTCGAAACCGCCGTACTGGAGCGTATTGTGGTCGACATAGCTCACGGAAAGCTCTGTCTTTACCTTCGGCACGCCCATCGCCTCGAACTGAAGATAAGCCATCGTGCCTGTCGCGTCCTGGGTGATCGTCTGGTCTATCCGTATGTTTACTTCTTTTCCCTGTACAGCCTCTCCGGATACCAGGTGGCTGTCGATTAACTTCTGTGCGACGCTCTTTCCCACGGTTGATCCTCCTTTAGGTCATATTACTGCAGGTTTTATTTTTACATTATAACTCTAAAACCCCTGCTTAATCCATAAAAAACAAGGGTTTGCGGGCTTGCCGCCCTATTGAGAGGCTTATAAGGATACAAAAAAGCGTCTTAAATGTCAATCTAAAACAGGGAAGGGCAAAATGAGGGATAAAGACTGAATGGTTAAAATACGCGGCTGATACGATTGCAACGTCACCGCCAAAAACAGACCGGAGGTTCGTGGAACAGAGGCACTGAGACACCCGTGGCGGCGTGAGAATCCGCTCAAAATCTCTTCAATACCTCTGATACACCCAGACGACCTTTCCTATTATAAATTCCTCTGACCGGTTTACATTATAAACGGCGGTCTCGGGGAATGTCGGGTTGTCGGACTTCAGTACTACCCTGTCCGGATAGACGAATACCCTCTTTATGGTCACGCCTTCAAAATTGAGCCAGATCGCATAGAGACCCCCGCTTACCAGGCGCCTGTCTCTGATGTCTACACCGACCGTGGCGCCGTCAAGTATATTGGGGCTCATGGCATCGCCTTTTACTCTTATGGCCACCGGGCCTTTTTCATAATCGGCTTTTGGTATAAACGCCCTGTCAACGGGTTCAGCCCCGGGGAAATTCTTGGGATCCCCGGCTGAGGAGATATCATAGACATTTACCTCGACAAAGTTATGGCTGTATACGGATGAGCTAACCTCGTTGGATACCGCGGGCCTGGCCGGTTCGTAAACTGATATGTTGCCGCTTCCGGTAAGGATCCACTCAAGGGTCACACTTCCTATATTTGCGATTTTGCGTAAAATGGTAATGTCAGGGCTTCTCTTGTCTTTCTCATAATCACTGATCGTGGCAACCCTTGAAAAACCTAAGCTATTGGCAAAATCAGCCTGATTAAGCTTGAGAATTTCTTCCCTGATATACCTTATTCTTTCACCTAAAGTTGACATAAATTCACACTGATATAAAAATATCTCTTGACAATTTTACGCAATTCAGTAAAATGGCGTAATAATACCTATCCAATTACAAAGTACACTTTTTATAGCATTTAATACCGGATACCGTCAACTGAACTTTTTGAATTCCAGGCATTAAGACCAAAATTCTAAATCCAGGGGAGGAGAAAGATATGCTGCTTAAGAAACCTGAGCTGTTGGAAAGGATGTTGAGGGCAGGGAAGCTGAAAAACTGGTCTGAACTGGCAAAGGCCGTGGGCCTGTCACCTCAGGCTATCTCGAACTACAAGAAAAAAGGTGAGATACCGCCAAGGCTGATATTCAAGTTCGCCGAGACCTATAATATCTCCATCGATTGGCTGTTGACGGGCCTGGGCGAGATGTCCAACGCAGCGGGTCCTTTAAACAGGGTCTGCGCGATCGCTCTGGTAGAAACGAACGTCGACAGGGATAACGGCAGTCATTACGCGGCAACTGGGTATGCGGTTTTGAATTCCGAAGAGGTTGTATATGTGGGCAAGCTCCTTACGATACTCCGTTGCTCCGGGAGTGTTGCGGTGCCTGCCATTAAGAGCAATATCGATGCCTTTTACAATACGGTCAAGCCGTAGAAACAGGTTGTTCCAATCAGGGATCGAAGAGGGATTAAAAAAATATACTTCTCGATTTTCGAGTTTTGTCTTCCCGAACCCAGCGGGGCGTAGGGTGAGGCCGCCTAAGAGAGGGGGAAAAGCGCACGGCGAATTTAAAGCTGACCATATAACCGACGACATCTCTTTGCTTGATGATGCTTTAAAAAATTGCCACCGCACGGTGGGAGCGAGCCGGGGAGCGGGGAGCTTAAGCGACCTAAGTGGCGAGCGATGGGGCTGGGGAGGCAGAAAGGCCAGAACCCTACCCCCAAGAAACGCCAGGCAGGGCGTAAAAAGTCCTTAAATAGAGAGAATCGAATATCCCGTAGTTAATCTTTCTCCTTGCGGGTTCAATTTTATAAATTGAACCGGAAAATTCGAGAGCCTTCTACGGATTGATATAGATCGAGGTTTAGCAGGGAATAAAATGGTTCAGGTTACAAACCTGAACCCGCGTAGAGAACAACTGGCTTAAAAGGGAGGCTTAAAACCAAGGAGAATCAAGCGGTTGGAAAGAATTGGAGGCGGCGAGCGGATTCGAACCGCTGAATGGCAGTTTTGCAGACTGCTCCCTTACCACTTGGGTACGCCGCCCGAGTGTCAGACAAACACTATAATAAGCCGGGGTCGCTTTTGTCAAGATAAAAACCCTTTTAGCCCTGTTATTCCACTTACTCCTCTTTTATATCGGAGGGTTTCTTCAACACTATCTCCGGGCGTCCCCGGTACGCTTTTACCAGCCCGGTCACGGTCAGCGCCCTTCCCTTGAACCTCATCGGGTCTACGCCTGCTTCTTTCAAGTCCTTAAGCAGGTCTTTGAATATTACGGCGCTGAAGCCGTCCTTCCCGCCGAAATCAAGAAAGACGCCATCCCTTCTCTTCTTTACGGCCCTGACGGTCCCCCTGACATTTACCCTTTGCCCGATAAAACCCGAGGCCCCTGAAGGGGCTATGGTCTTAATGCCTTCCCTGTATCTCTCGGCGGCTGTGGCCGCCCCGGCGCTCCAGAGCCCGAGCTTTTTGACCCTGGCCTCGTCTTCGGCCCTCCTGAACTCAGCGGACTTTTCAAGCCCGCACGGAGGGACCGGGAATTTTCTGGCGAGCCCTTCCTTTACAAGTATTTCGTTGACGAAGACCCCGTCAGCGTATACCCACGCCAGGAGCCTTCCGTACTTGTCCCTCTTCTGCGCTTCGCAGAATACAAACCTTACTCTCCTGCCGCCGACAAGGTTGCTGTTCCTTTTCTTAGCCTCTCCGTAGAACGGTTCTCCGGCCTCCGGGGTGTCCATCCCGATGTAGCGGACCTTCTCTCCGCCTTCGATAACTACGGTGTCGCCGTCGATGACATGCTCGACGAAAAAATAACCCCCGGCGGCTCCGGCTTGAGGGCAAAGAGGCAAAAGGACCGTGAAAGCCGATACGGACAGAGGTACAAGGAAGTAACGGCGCAAAAGGTTCATCATCGGGGGTTTAAGAGCGGGAGCGGGAGCGGGATCACCATTTTTCTCTGAACTCGCGTATCTCTTTCTGGAGGGCGGATATCTCGGCCCTGACCCTGGCGCAGTCGAAATTTTCTTTTGCAAGCTCGTTGCTGATTTCTTCCATATTTTTCTCAACGGTGCTGTTGAGCCTGTTGTACTCCTTGCTCATCTCCTCGAACTTGGAGATGAAATTATTGTTGTATTTGACGAAGTTCCTTATGTGAAGGTCGTCTTGGGACCTGATGGAGAGCCTTTTGGAGAGTTCCCCAGAGGATATCAGCTTCATCTCGTACTCAAGCCTCTTGAAAGGCCCAACAAGCCGGTGCGTAAAAAAGACGGCCAGCAGCACCACTATCATAAAATAGCCGATTATCAGGAACACCCCCAGGACCGGGGTGCTGGAGCCGTAACTGCTCAGCAATGCCGAGGAGAAGGTCTGGAGGAATATGCCGCCCAAAAGCGCCAGCACTACCAGCAGGGCCACGGAGAACTGCAGGTCTCTGGTGGCGAAGTACCTCTGTTTGAACGGTCTTGTCAGTTTTGAAGGCTCATCTTTGTGCATCCGTAACCCCTCGATTTCAAAAGATATCATACACCCTGGATTTTTTTTGTCAAGACAGCAGGATTACCCGCGGAATTCCGGCTCTTTTTCTCATCGCAAACGGAGATTGCGCACAAATTGGCTTGACTCAACAGGCGTATGAACTTAATATATAGGAGTTGGCACCCTATTTGCAAACCGAATCGCCGCAGCGCGAGAAAGTTCAATCAGAACTCATGTTAAAGAACGGCCTAAAAGGGAGATCCTCATGAAGGAAAAGATAATCCGTATAAAAAAGGATAAAGAAGGCGTGGCTCTTCCCGAAGAGTTTTTAAGGTATCTGGAGCTTATACCCGGCGCGGAGGTGGAACTGCGGCTGGATAAGAAGAAAAAATGGATAATCTTGAGGCCGATGCACGGCGAGGACTTTATCGCCCACTTCAGGGACTCGATGGAATCGATGGCATGAAGATATATAAACTACCGCAGCTGGCGGACTCGACCCCCACTTCCGAGTTCCGTCTCGGGCCTGAGAACTCCAGCGCAGCCTCCGTTTATCTGGTCTACGGCAAGATAAGGCCCGGTGAGGCCGCGCGCAAGGTCGCGTGCGCCGCCGGGCATGAAGAGATCATATGCGTCGTGAAAGGCGCCTTGAAGGTCAAGCATGGCAGATCATCCTTTTCCGTCACGGCCGGAGAGGCTTTCCACGCGAAAGAGGCCGACACCCTCTATCTCGAAAACACAGGTATTGACGAGGCCGTATATTTAGCCGCCGGGGCGCTTACGGCGAAACCGGGGGCAGTTGCCAAACCGGTTCCGAAAGAAGAAAACTCAGCCGCCGGTGAGGCCGTAAGCGCTACAGCGGCCCCTCCGGAAGAAGATGAGTTCGAGATAACGGCGGATGACGAGCCTGAGGCGGAAGACGGGAAGAACATCGGATAAGAAAGCGTTAAATGAATGAACCCCGCAAGCCTTGCCGAGTGGAATCACAAGTTAAAAAGGGCAACCGTCAGGTTGCCCTTTTTAACTTCATAGTGTTTGGGCATGGCTCAAGCCCCCTCTATTATCCTGACGACGCTCTCCTCCAGGCCGATGGCCATGATGTGGGCGCCATGGCAGAAGGACTTAAGCTCCTTAAGCTGCCTTGAGGCTATTTCTATCCCCTTCTCGAGCTGGTCGGCGGCCCCCTCAAGCTCGTCTATGAGGTTCTGAGGCACATGGACGCCAGGGACATTGGTGTTAAGATAGTTCGCCATCCTGGCGGATTTCAAAAGAAGGATGCCGCCGAGTATCTTCACGTCGCTTTTAGAGGCGACGTCGAAGAACCTCTTGAACTTGTCCATATTATAGATCGCCTGGGTCTGAAAGAACCGGGCCCCGGCGGCTATCTTCTTTTCAAACTTTATCTCCTCCGGCTCCCACGGGTTGGCCTCCGGGGCGACGACCGCGCCTATGAGAAAATCGGTCCTTCCCCTGAGTTCCTTGTCCTTCATGTTCCTGCCGCGGTTGAGCCCCTCGATGAGGCCGACGAGTTGCACGGAGTCCACATCGAAGACGGCTTTCGCTTCCCTGTGGTCCCCGAAAGAGACATGGTCGCCGGTCAGCGCCAGAATGTTTTTGACCCCCAGGGCCCACGCCCCGAGTATATCCGACTGCAAGGCGAGACGGTTTCTGTCCCTGCATGTCATCTGGAAGACCGGGTCTATGCCTTCCCGTAAAAGCAGGACCGAGCAGGCGAGCGACGAGAGCCTCATCACCGCCCTCTGGTTGTCGGTCACGTTTGCGGCGGCTATCCTGTTTTTAAGAAGCCGAGCCTTATGAACGAAGTCCGCCGTGTCGGCGCCCTTGGGGGGGCATATCTCGGCCGTTATGACGAACCTGCCGGATGCGATCTCTTCTTTAAGCGACTTTTCAGGCATTACGCGTCTTGTCCCTTTTATTTTTAACCGCCGTCAACTATGGGTCTTGTGCCCGTGACGGTGGTCTTTACAGCAGTCTGAAAAAGCGTGTATTATCGACTCAAACACCCCTCTGCCGTCGGTCGAGCCTAATTCCGCCTCGGCGGCCCTCTCCGGGTGCGGCATCATGCCAAGGACATTTCCGGCCTCGTTCGTTATGCCGGCGATATTGTTCAGGGAGCCGTTCGGGTTGGCCTCAGGAGCGGCCTGTCCGTCGGAAGTCGAGTACCTCAAGACCACCCGTCCGTTGTCCTCAAGGGCCGTTATGGTATCGGGGTCGGCGTAGTAGTTCCCGTCGGCGTGCGCTATCGGGATTTTGACCACGGAGCCTTCCCCGTATGAAGAGGTAAAGGCCGTCCTGTTGTTCTCCACCCTGAGATAGGTCTGCTTGCAGATGAACTTCAAGTCCCGGTTCCTCATGAGGACCCCCGGCAGCAAGCCCGCCTCGGTAAGTATCTGAAAGCCGTTGCAGATGCCGAGTACTAGGCCGCCCTTTTTGGCGAAAGAGACGACCTCGTTCATGACCGGGGAGAAGCGCGCTATGGCCCCGGTCCTCAGGTAATCGCCGTAGGAGAACCCTCCGGGAAGTATCAGGCAGTCAAAGCCCTTGAGCCCGGTATCCTTGTGCCATACGTAGTCGGCCTTCTGGGAGAATACGTGCTTTACCGCGTGGTAGCAGTCGTGGTCGCAGTTGGAACCAGGAAATACTATTATCCCGAACTTCACCTGATTAGACCTCTTCTTGTTTTTTGACGGTCATGAACCGCCCCGCAAGCCTTGCCAGCGGGGTGCCCAAAGGGAAATCTGTTTTTATATACGCGGCAAGCCGCGCTTAATTCAACCCGAAGGAAATATTAAAACCACGGCGAAACACCCGATGGCGGGCCTATTCGATCTCGATCCTGTAGTTTTCTATGACGGTATTGGCCAGCAGTCTCTCGCACATCTCCTTGAGCCTCTTCTCCTCATCGGCCTTCGAAGCGCCGTTAAGCTCAAGCTCCATGAATTTGCCGACCCTGACGTCCTTTACCTCGTCGAACTTCATCGACTTGAGCGCGCCCATCACGGCCTTGCCCTGCGGGTCGAGAACGCCCTTTTTAAGGGTCACATAGACTTTTGCCTTCATCTCGTTCACTCCATGACCTTCTTTAGTACTTCCCGGTACGCCTCCTCGACCTTGCCGAGGTCGCGCCTGAACCTGTCCTTGTCCATCTTCTCTTTCGTCTCTTTGTCCCAGAGGCGGCAGCCGTCCGGGGTTATCTCGTCGCCGAGCAGCACTTCACCCCTGTGCACGCCGAACTCGAGCTTGAAATCGACGAGTATTATACCCCGTTCGTCGAAGAATTCCGAGAGGTACTTGTTGACCTTGAGCGCCGAGTCTTCCATCTGCTTAAGCTCGGCCTTCTCCGCGAGCCCGAAGGCCTTTATATGGTACTCGTTTATCATCGGGTCGCCCAACGGGTCGCTCTTGTAGTAGAATTCGATGATCGTGTTCTTAAGGGGCGCGCCCTCGTCCACGCCCATCCTCTTTGACAGGCTTCCTGCGGCGATGTTCCTCACGACAACCTCGATGGGGATGATCCTTAATCTCTTGACGACCATCTCCCTGTCGCTGGGCATATCGACGAAGTGGGTCTTTATGCCTTTGGACTCGAGGTACCTGAATATCCGGGAGGAGATCTTGTTGTTAAGTATCCCCTTCTCCCGGATTATCCCCTTCTTCCTGCCGTCAAAGGCCGTGGCCGAATCCTTGAAGTACTGGACCAAAAGGTCCGGGTTGTCGGTAGAGTACAGTACCTTTGCCTTGCCCTCGTAAAGCTTCTCAAGTCTTTTCATCTATAAAAGTCCTCCACAAATGAACCCTGCCCGGGACCTCTCCCTGGGTTCAGGGCTGCTGATGTTATCTTCACGACACCGGGGCAGCCGGCTTTGTTACGGGCGTTCCCGAAACCATCCGCCCGGGCTTACTTGCCGCCGAATGTCCTTTTAAAGATGTAGTCCACGTTCTTGAGGTAAGGTCCTATGTCAAAGCACCCGTTCACCTCTTTTTCGGAGAGGTAGTTCATCACCTGGTTGTCCTCAAGGAGAAGCGATTTGAAGTCCCCGAGCCCCTCCCAGACCTTCATGGCGCTCCTCTGGACTATGGCGTAGGCCTCTTCCCTCGTCGTCCCTTTCTCTACAAGCTTCAAAAGCACCTTCTGAGAGAATACCACGCCTTTAAGTTTGTCCATGTTCGCCTGCATGTTCTCGGGATAGACCACTAGGTCTCTTATGAGGCCGGTCGCCCTCGACAGCATGAAGTCCAGCAGTATCGTGGCGTCCGGGGCAATGACCCTCTCGACGGACGAGTGGCTTATGTCTCTCTCGTGCCAGAGGGCCACGTTCTCCATCGCGGCCGCGGAATATCCGCGGATGAGTCTGGCCAGGCCCGTTAGGTTCTCGGACAATATCGGGTTTCTCTTGTGAGGCATGGCTGAAGAGCCCTTCTGCCCCTCGGTAAAAGGCTCCTCGGCCTCAAGGACCTCGGTCCTCTGCAGGTGTCTTATCTCCACCGCGAACTTCTCAAGGGATGAGGCTACTATGGCAAGCGTGGTGAAGAACTCGGCGTGCCTGTCCCTGTGCACCACCTGGGTGGCGACAAGCTCGGGCTTAAGACCGAGCTTTTTGAGCACATACCGTTCAACCGCCGGGTCGATACTTGAAAAGGTGCCGACAGCCCCGGAGAGCTTCCCGCAGGAGATGACCTCCCGCGCCCTCTCCATCCTCTCAAGGTTTCTGCCCATCTCGTCGTACCATAGGGCCATCTTGAGGCCGAATGTTATCGGCTCGGCGTGTATTCCGTGGGAGCGGCCCATCATCGGCGTGTCCTTGTGGTCGTACGCCTTTTTCTTAAGGACCGCTAGAAGCCCCGATATGTCCTCGATTATGAGCCCGGCGGCCTCCCTCAAAAGAAGCGCCAGCGAGGTGTCGAGGATGTCGGAAGAGGTAAGGCCCATGTGTATGTAGCGCGAATCAGGGCCGACGAACTCAGCTACCGAGGTCAAAAAGGCGATGACGTCGTGCTTGACCGTCTTTTCTATCTCGTCGATACGCTTGATGTCGAAGGCGGCCTTCTTTTTGATGGTATCGAGAGACTTTTTGGGGATCTTCCCGAGCTTCGCCCACGCCTCGCAGGCCGCGATCTCGACATCGAGCCATTTCCGGAACCTGTTTTGAGGCTCCCAGATGCGGGCCATCCGATCCCTGGAGTACCGTTCTATCACCTTTTATTTCCCCTGAATGAGTATAAAACGAGTTATCCCGGGTTAAAAGCCCCGGTGGTTTTCGGACCGTTAAAAAAGATAAAATATACCAGAACGCTGTATTATAATACAAGAAAGATATTTTTGCCCCATATTTCCTTCCGGAGGGGTCGGATTACAGGGGAAACGGCTGGGAAAAATGAGGGGTTTGCGGCTATGTCCCCGGCCTCATCGATTTGTAACGCTTGAGCCTGAAGACCTCTTCCCTTTCCCTCTCTTCCAGGACCCGTTCAATGTATCTTATCCTTCTGCGCATCGCCGGGAGCATCATCTCGGTTATCGCGTTGACCTTGCGGGTGTCGGACTTTATCATCTCTCCGACGCGAGACAGCATCACCTCTTTGGAGGCTATCTTTACGATCAGGTCGGAGGCCTTCTCGAACTCCACGGCCACTTCTATCACCTCGGCCCTCTCTCCTACCGGGGAGAGGTCTCTCGCCTCCAGAGACCTCGTAAGGGTAGTCTCCTCTATCTCGGGGACCTTCACCCCCCAGATGTTCCTCACCCTGATATTGAGGTTTACCTTTCTTCCGGCGGCGTGCGCGAAGGACTCAAGGGCAAAGCCGTTCAAGGCCTTTGCGCGCTCAAGGTCCCTGAAGGCGCGGCTTAAAAGCCCGGTGAGGTCATCCCTCATCCCGACCGACTCCTCGACTATGTCGAAGAACTCCTTCATGAGCGCCTCCCTTTTGCTCTTGAGGAGGTCGAGGCCCTTTTTTACGGCGTCGAACTGCTCCCTGAGTATCAGGAGCTGCTGGCGCGTAGGCGAGGACTTTTCCATACGCTGCTCCCTTACTTGACCTTCCTGGCGACCCCGGCGATCTCTCTCTCCGGAAGGATGCTCAATAGCTCCGCCCCAAGATCGAGTGTCTCGTCTATGGTCCTGTTACCGGCGCCCTGCCCTATAAACCTCTTCTCGAACTCCTCGGAGAAGGTTAAAAACTTCCTGTCGAGCTCGGTCATGCCTTCCTCTCCCACGATCGTCACAAGCCTTCTTACGTCCGCCCCCCTGGCGTAGGCCGAATAAAGGTTGTCGGCAAGCGCCCTGTGGACATCGCGCGTTTTTCCTTTCCCGATCCCCAGGTTCATCAGCCTGGAGAGGCACGGCATGACGTCTATCGGAGGGTAGACGCCTTTGCGGTGCAGGGCCCTGCTCAACACTATCTGCCCCTCCGTGATATAGCCCGTAAGGTCTGGTATCGGGTGCGTTATATCGTCATCCGGCATGGTGAGTATAGGCATCATCGTTATCGAGCCCTTGCGCTCATGGAGCCTTCCGGCCCTCTCGTAAAGGCTCGCCAGGTCCGTGTACATGTAGCCGGGGTAGCTCCTTCTCCCGGGTATCTCCTCGCGGGCGCTCCCGATCTCCCTTAATGCCTCGCAGTACGCGGTCATGTCGGTCAGTACCACCATCACGTGGTAGCCCTTCTCGAAGGCCAGATACTCGGCCGTCGTAAGGGCGATCCTCGGGGTGAAGAGCCGCTCGATGGTCGGGTCGCTCGCCTCGTTTATGAAGGCTATGGTCCTCTCCATCGCTCCGGTCTCGCCGAGGGATTCCCTGAAGAAGAAGGCCTCTCTCGAAGTTATGCCCATCGCCCCGAGTATCACGCAGAAGTCCGCCGCCTCGGATACCCTCGATTGTCTTACCACCTGCAGGGCTAGTTCGTTCGCCGGCAAGCCCGCCCCGGAAAATATCGGGAGCTTCTGTCCCCTCACGAGGGTATTGAGTCCGTCTATGGACGATATCCCGGTCTGGATGAAGAAGTCCGGCTTCTCCCTCGCCACCGGGTTCATCGGCAGGCCGTTTACTGGCATGTGCTTATCGGGGATTATCGGCGGCAGGCCGTCTATGGGGGCCCCCAGGCCGTTGAAGACCCTGCCGAACATCTCTTTCGAGACTCCGACGGTTGCGACCTCTCCCGTGGGCACGACCGCTGCGCTGTCGGTATCTATTCCGGAGGTCCCTTCAAGGACCTGGATAACGGCCCGGTCTCCCTTCAATTGGAGTATCTGGCCGGTGCGTTTCTCACCGCCCGGCAGCGTTATGACGCACATCTCCCCGAGCCCGCCGCCGGTGATCTTCTCGGCGAAGATGAGGGGGCCGGATATGTAGCTTATGGTCCTGTATTCCCGTACGATCAGATCCATCGGGTCTATAGCTCCTCCGTGGCGCCTAACTCGTTCTCTATCTCCTCGATAAGCTCCCCGGCCTCTTTTGAGATGCCGTCGTTCGGGATATCCCTCATCCTGAGTATCCGGGTGCGCGATGGCGAGTCCACAATGGTCTCTATGTAGACGCCCCGTTTAAGGGCCGCCTCGGCGTTGTCATGGAACGAGAAGATGGCCTTGAGCATGAGGTACTGCTTCTCGTAGGTGTTGAAGGCGTCGGTCTCGTTAAAGACACTCTGCTTTAGGAAGGCGTCCCTGGCGAGGTTCGCCACCTCAAGCGTAAGCCTGTCGGATTCCTGCAGGGCCTCCACGCCTATTATCTGTATTATCTCCTTGAGCTCCGCCTGTCTCTGCAGCAGGGTAAAAAGCCTGTCCCTCAGATCAGGCAGCTCCGGTGAGACCTCTCTTGCGAACCAGTCCCTGAGCTGCGGGTAATAGAGGCTGAAGCTGGCCTGCCAGTTTACCGCCGGGAAATGCCTCCTGTAGGCCAGGTCCGGGTCCAGCGCCCATAGAGCGCCCGCGAAGCGCAATGACGACTGAGTGACAGGCTCGGAGAAGTCCCCGCCCGGAGGCGACACTGCGCTTACTATCGTAACGGAGCCTGTCCTGTCGTCGGGTCCGAGGCACTTCACCCTGCCGGAGCGTTCGTAGAACCCTCCGAGTTGAGTGGAGAGATACGGCGGGAAGCCCTCTTCGCCGGGCATCTCCTCAAGCCTTGAGGAGATCTCTCGCAGCGCCTCGGCCCACCTTGATATGGAATCCGCGAGTATAGCCACGTTGTAGCCCATGTCCCTGAAGTACTCGGCTATCGTCACACCGGTGAAGATAGAAGCCTCTCTGGCGGCCACGGGCATGTTCGAGGTGTTTACGACGATGACGGTGCGAAGGCTTAAAGGCATGCCAGTCTCCGGGTCTTTAAGCGTCGGGAAGTCCGTGAGTATCTCGGTCATCTCGTTGCCCCTCTCCCCGCACCCGACGTATATGACGATGTCGCTGCGGCCGAACTTGGCTATCGTCTGCTCGACTATGGTCTTGCCTGTGCCGAAGCCTCCGGGGACTATCGCGGTACCGCCTTCGGCCGCTGGAAGCAGAGTGTCGAATATCCTCTGGCCCGTGATGAAAGGCGTGCGGGGCGGAAGCTTCTCCTTAAAAGGACGGGGCACCCTCACGGGCCACTCCTGGAACAGCCCGACTGTAGCGCCGTCCTCAAGGACGCACACAGGCTCTTTACCCGAGACGAACTCGTCCTTTATCTCTTTTATGACGCCCCTTACGCCGGGAGGGGCCATTACCCTGTGCGTTATACGCGCTGTCTCTGGGATGGTCCCAAGGACTTCACCGGGCTCGACGGTATCGCCGGCTTTTTTGAGCGGCGTAAACTGCCATGATTTGTCCCTGTCGAGCGCGGCGGCCTTTATCCCCTTGCCGATAAAATCCGCGCCGGCGTCCTTCATGACGGCAAGCGGCCTCTGTATGCCGTCGTAGATGCCCGTTAAAAGCCCGGGGCCGAGCGTGACGGTCAGCGGCCTGGCTAAACTCACGACACCCTCCCCGACCGTCAGCCCCCCGGTGTCCTCATAGACCTGCAGCGTGGCGTAGCTCTCCTGAATGCGGATGATCTCGCCTAAAAGGCCGTCGTTGCCGACAAGGCAGATGGTGTTCATCTTCGCCCCGGCCATGCCCGAGGCTATGACCGTGGGGCCCGCCACCCCGTGAATCTTACCGATTATCTCATTCATACGTTCGTTTGCCAGGTCACTTCCTTATCTTTATCTGATAACCTATCGCCCTTCTTATGAGCCTTACGACCGGGGACTCGCCGAACTCCACCTCACCCCACTTCTCCGGGATGTTTATCGGTATTATGATCGGAAGCCCTCTCTTATGAATCCTTCTCATCTCTGGCTCGGATACCTTTTTGAGGATCTTCTCTTCCACGGCGACAAGCCCGTATCTGCCCTCGGCCTGGAGCTTGAACAGGAGCGCCCCGAGATCTACCTCACCGCCGGCCTCCATGCACTCCACGCCGGCGCACCTGAACCCAAGCGAAGTGAGAGGCCCGGTTATGATCAAAAAATCAGCCATGTCAAAAAAACCTCCCCTGAGCGCGCCCGTGAAAGATATACCGCCTCAAAGCAACAGCCTTCTTGTCTCGCTCTCAGGGATAGCGAACGATTTGGACCTTGACAGTAACCGGAGGTTCTTGACCTCCCTGACCTTCGAGTAGATGAAAGAGGCCGCCAGAGCAACGCTTAGAGGCTCCATGATGGAGAGCCTCGCAAGCCTTCTCTCCGCCAGCTCGTCGAACTTCTCGCCGAGGAGCGCGACCTCCGAGGGGTCTACGAAACTGAGGGCGTCTCTTATGTCGGCGTCCCTTATGACCGAAACGAGGGACTCTATCAACTCCTCTCTATTCTTGAGAAGAGAGAGCCTGAAAAACTCCTTTTTCTTAAGCCTTCCCCCGCCGTCCATGAAAAAATCCCCGGCCCCGGCCCTTGAAAACCCTTCCCCGGCGATCTTAAAGAGCGTAAGTATGTTCTGCAGGTCCACCCTCAAAACGGTAAAGTCACGGATGACCTTCCCGTCAAGCCCGGCCGAGCCGACCGTGGAGAAAAGATGGCCGAAGATAAAACGGTCGATATTCATCTCCATATCCATTATGTGGCCGCTCGCGGTAAAACTCCCAAGACCGGCTTTTACCGGCTTTGCGTAAGGGCTGCCCCACGAATCGAGGAACCTGACCAGGTCGTTTAAGTCCCTGGAACCGAGGAGGTCCTTTACGGCCGAGCGGTCGAACTCCCCGGCCGGGACGACCGCCCCGAGTATCTCGTCACGCCTGACGCCTCTGGCGATGCCCCTTATGATAGCTTTTATGTTGTAGACCTCCCAGACGGAGACGACCGCCTTAAGAAGCGGACGCGCCTGTGGAGGCGATATCTTCCACAGATGGGACAAGGTGTCGGAGAGGTTTACCCTCAAGGCCTCCGACACTATCTCTTCTGCCCTTGAGTACCGCGCTCCGGCCGTCTCGATGTAAGGGCCGTAACGGGTCGATTTGAGGGACTCGTGAAACCTCTCGGCGTCATCAAGCTTGAGAAACGCCTCGTAGTCCTCATCCCCCAGAAGAGCGCCCTTGAGCCCCCGCACCCGCGCATTAAAATAACTGAGATCCATCGGTCACCTTCCGTATCCGGAACGCTCTCTCATCAACCGCCCCCGAAGAGGACCTTGTCGACCTCGGTCTCCAGGGTCTTAGCGGCCTTTCTTACGATAGACGGTATCGTAAGCTCTTTTCTGACCTTCCCGTCCGCGGAGGTGAAGACAAGCCCAAGGCTGACCGACGGGTCGGGGACTAACACGGCGCCTTTTTCGTCGATCTTACCTGTGTCGGACGGGTTTATCCTGACGATGGGTCTGCCCGTCCCGACGCTCTCCCAGTCTTTTTCAAGTATCGAGTAGAGCCTCTTAAGGAGCCCGGAGTACTCTTTTTCCGGCAGGAGGTTGAAACTCTCTACCGCCTTTTTGAGCACCGCGTCTATGACCGAGCGCCTCACCTCAAGGAGGGCCCCGCTTGCGCGCACGCGAGCGGAGTTTAAAAGGGCTGAGCGTTCCTTCATAAGCGTCGCTGAAAGCTCTTTAAGCCTTGCCTCCTTCAACGAGGCGGACTCCCGCCGCGCGGCCTCGAATATCTCCTGAGAGCGCCTCTCGGCGTCCTTCAGGACCTCGGATGCCTGGGCCCTGGCATCCTCCTCAAGCGTCTTTAAAAGCGTATCTTCCGCCATGCTAACCTATTATCAGGTAGGCGACGACGAAGCCCAGGAGCACCATCGTCTCGGGTATGGCCACGAGTATGATGACGATACCGGCGAGCTCCGGCTTTTCCGCTATGGCGCCGGCTCCGGCGGCCCCGATCTTGCTCTGTGCCCAGGCCGTGGCCAGTGCCGGCAGTCCTATGGCTATGGCGGCCGCCAGCGCAATGAGTCCTTTTTCCATAAACACCTCCGCATCGTATTGGTAAGAAAGCGCAGCCCTGCTCAGTATATCCTTTTTGCCTTATCTTTTCTTGAACGGCGTGTATTTTCTGCCGCCCCCTTCGTAGAACTTGCTGAAGAACTCCACGTAATGGAGCCTCATAGACTGTATCGAGGGGCTAAGAACGCTTAAGACCACATTGAGCGCGTGTATGACGCCGGCGGCTATGATGCCGACGATCAGGTCTTCGGAGAGCCCGCCGATCCTGTTTGCCACGGTGGCCATCACCACCGAGGCGGTACCTACGGCCATGATCCTTACATAGGAGAGGATGTTGCCGAGGGCTTTGAGGAACTCAAGCGGCCCCAGCACCCCTTCCAACACGGTCAGGACTATGAAGGAGACGGCAAGGGCCGCCACCCCGGGGGTCAGAAAATCCCTCGGCAGAAAGTTGAACATCACGGCGAGGATGAAGAGAAAAGAGACGATGACGGTCAGGTAGGCGATCTTCGCCCCTGCCTCTTTTCTCCTCCCCCTTGAGAGCTGGTTCACTATCCCTATTATGATCCCAAGGAGCACGTGCCCGATACCGATGCCGATGGTCAATACCATCGTGGTCTTCAAGGCCTCGGTCCTGTGGAAAAGTACCGGGTGAATGAGGCCGAACCGGGTCCCGAGGTCCCCGAAAAACTCACCGAATAGAAAGCCGAATATAATGGCGGAAACGCTGCTGACGGAGAGGACCGAGGCGATGCTGGAGAGCGTCTCTTTTCCCCTGAACCGCCTCCTCAGGTAAAGGCTTATGAGGAATATGACCGCGCCATAGCCGATATCGCCGACGATGAGGCCGAAGAATATCGGGAAAAATACCGCCACATACGGCGTGGGGTCGACCGAGCCGTACCTTGGCGGCGGAAGCGCGGAGAGGAAGACCTCGAAGGGTTTGAATATCCCGTAGTTCTTTATATGGACCGGTATGAGGTCGACCTCCGTGTCCTTTATCTCAAGCTCCCTTACCAGGACCCTGTCATCGAAGAGCGCTTTGAACTTCTCCTTCAGGAGCTCGAGCATCTTCACGGGGACCCAGCCCTCTATGACGAAGGTGAAACGGCTCTGCGCGGCGTACATTATCACGCCTATCTCGTCAATCGCGTCGTATATGGCCTTGAGGAGCCCGGCCAGTTTTCCGTACCACTCGTACGAGATCCCCTGAAGCTCCCTTTCGACCTCGTTTACGCGCGCCGGGATGGCGGCCTTTTTCCTCCCCATGAGCTTCAGGGCTTCTACCAGAGAAAGGCTTGAGTACTCGTCGGGAAGCCTCACCTCGCTTATCGATTTGCCGGAAAGCAGATACCTTACCATGGAGTCGTACTTCCTCTCGTAGGCGAGCACTATCCCGATGTCCTTCTCGTCGAGGTCCTTTACGTATATCTGGTAGTTCCCGCCGGTGATCTTTTTTATCTCGGAGTCTATAAGCCCGGGGATGTCCTCCCTGGTCTTCTCCACCGTAAGGCCGACTATGTCGAAGTTTTTGAGGCCCCCGAGACGCGAAACTATCGGGGCGAACCCGTGAAGGAGCCTTTCGTACCTGCCTATCGAGACGATCTCTTCCGAGAGGTCGTCCTTCTCGGCCCTCAACGACTTTACCGTGCCCTCAAGGGGCTTTATCTCTTCGAGGTACCCGTTTATCTCCTCGGGCGCGATGCGCGCCGTCTTGAACGACCCCGGCTCTTTTAAAAGGTGCGTGAGGTTACGGAGCCTCTCGGCCCCCTTCTCAAGGGTCTCCTTCTGGAGCATCTTCTCCTTTTCCATCGGGAGTTTCTGGAGGAAGGACTCTATGTCCGCTGGCGCGGGTATGGTCTCGATGTGCAAAACCGCGGCGGCGTGCAATACCTTTATGCACTCGTCAAGGCAGCCCTTCGGCCCTATGATCTGGACCTTGCTCATCTCCTCTATCATCTACCGCTCTCCAAGACCCTCGTTTATGAACCTTACGACCTCTTTGACGGCTTTGTCCCTTTGAGCCTCACCGTTTTTCTTAAGCTTTTCGGCCGATACCAGGGCCTCTTTCTCGATCCCGGCCGCCTCTTTGGCGATCTCCTCTTTCTCTCTCGCGGCGAACTCCGCCAAGTCCCTTTCCGTCTCCCTCATTTCAGCGCTTTTGATCTCTTTCGCCTTCCTTAAAGCGTCTTCTTTTATCGCGGAGGCCTTCTTCCTGGCCTCGTTTATAAACGCCTCCATCTCATCTTCCTTGGACTTAAGGCGCTCAAGGATATCCTCTGCCATGCGCTCCTCCGGATAATCGTTTTACTGAAACGGGTTTACAAGGCTTGGCTTAAACAGGCGTCTTTACGGATTTTTGGGCTTGGGCGGGCCGTTTTTTACAGTCACAAGGCCGCGGATTCTGTCCATCTTTACTTTACCAATCCGCTCGACCTCTGTCAATTCCTCAACAGTTGTGAACCCGCCGAGCTCAATGCGCTTCTTAAGTATCCTTTCGGCGGTCACCTCCCCTATGCCGGGCAGACTCAGGAGGTCTTCCTTTGTGGCGCTGTTAAGGTCTATCCGGAAGCCGGGACCTTCTTTTTCCGGCTTCGGCTCTGCGGTCTTTGACGGGGGCTTTACGGGTGACGCCGCGGTCTGTGAGGATGAGGCTGCGGTTACATCGTCGTTTACCGGAAGGGTGGGACTGTTTTTTGAGCGGAAAGAGGTCTTTGAAAAATGGAAAAAGGATACGGAAAGGAAGACGGCGGCAAGGACCAAAAAAGCTCCGTATCTTCCGTCACGGTTCATTTAACCTTCCTGCCGGTCTTCTTCCTGTCCTTGAAGAGCTTGTACTCAAGCGCGTCCACAAGCGCCTGCCAGCTCGCCTCTATCACGTTGTCGGAAACACCCACGGTGCCCCACTTATCCGTAGCGTCCCCCGATTCCACAAGGACCCTGACCTTGGCGGCCGTGCCCTGCACCCCGGCCAGGACCCTGACCTTGAAGTCCAGTAGCTTTACTTCCTTGATAGACGGATAAAACCTCTCCAAGGCCTTTCTGAGCGCCGCGTCAAGCGCGTTTACCGGGCCGTTACCGTCGGCGGCCGTGTGCTCCACGACCCCTCCGACCTCAAGCTTGATGATGGCCTCGGCGTGCGCTTCCTCGTCCTCTTTTCTCTTCTCGTCAATGACCCTGAAGCCCAGGAGCCTGAACGAGCGCTCCTTTTTCTTCAGCGCCCTGTTCATCAGGAGTTCGAATGAGGCCTCGGCCCCCTCGTACTGGAACCCGCGGTGCTCAAGCTCCTTAAGCTCGTTCAACACGTTCTTTACGACCTCGGAGCCGCTCTCGATGTCTACCCCGTACTCCTCAGCCTTGAAAAGTATGTTGGACCTCCCGGAGAGGTCTGAGACCAGCACCCTCTGGCGGTTTCCCACGAGTTCGGGGCGCACATGCTCGTATGTGAGCGGGTTCTTCAAAACCGCGCTGACATGGATGCCCCCCTTGTGCGCGAACGCGCTGTCGCCGACGTAAGGCTGGTGCTTGAAGTGCGGGAGGTTGGCAAGCTCGTAGACGAAGCGGGCGGTATCGCGGAGTTTTTTAAGCCTCTCGTCCGTTATGCAGTCTATGCCCATCTTCAGCTTCAGGGCCGGGATTATCGAACAGAGGTTCGCGTTGCCGCACCTCTCCCCGAAGCCGTTTATCGTCCCCTGGACCATAGTAGCGCCCTCTTTGACGGCTACAAGCGTGTTGGCCACGGCGGATTCAGAGTCGTTGTGCGCGTGTATGCCCACGGGGGCCTTCAGGTGCCTTCCGACTTCCTTCATTATTTCGGATATCTCGAAGGTAAGCGTCCCGCCGTTGGTGTCGCAGAGCACGATCGTCTCTGCCCCCGCGTCCTCGGCCGCGGCAAGGGTCTGTACGGCGTACTCCGGGTCATCCTTGTAGCCGTCGAAGAAGTGCTCGGCGTCATAGAGGACCCTGACCCTCTTTTTAAGGTAGCTCACGGAGTCGAAGATCATCTCGAGGTTCTCGTCGAGCGATACCCTCAGGGCCTTCAACACATGGAGCTTCCAGGTCTTGCCGAAGACCGTCACGGCAGGGGATTTTGACGCGAGAAGCGCCTTGATGTTGGCGTCGTCCTTCGCCTTCACCCCGGCCCTTCTTGTAGCGCCGAAGCTCACGAGGACGGAGTTCTTGAGGCGTTCACTTTGCATCGCCTTGAAGAACTCGATGTCCCTCGGGTTACTGCCGGGCCAGCCGCCCTCGATGAAGTGGACCCCGAGGTCGTCGAGCTTTCTTGATATCCTGACCTTGTCCTCGACGGAAAAGGAGATGTCCTCGGCCTGGGTGCCGTCCCTTAAAGTCGTATCGTAAAGTTTGACCATGATTTTTCTTCTTCTGTTTTAAAGTAAAATGCGGCGGTAAGGGTGAAAACATTTTTTCACCCCCACCCTACCCTCCCCCATCCAGGGGGAGAATTTTACAAGGGCAAGCTACAGGGAATTTTGTGATTAAACGCTCCGGAAAACCAAAGACCCTTTCGCCATCGGAAGCCCCTACTCGGTCTCCTCCGCCACTTCGCCGGCGAGCCCGAAGGCCTCGTGCAGGACCCTCACGGCAAGCTCGGTGTACTTCACATCGACCACGCAAGAGATCTTGATCTCGGAGGTCGATATCATCTGTATGTTTATCCCCTCTTTGCTCATGACCTCGAACATCTTTGAGGCTATTCCGGCGTGGCTCCTCATGCCGGCCCCGACTATCGAGACCTTGGCGATGTTGGGGTCTCCGACGACGTCTTTGGCCTCTATCTCTCCGGCCGTCTCCTTGACGAGCTTCAAGGCCCTTTTGAACTCTGACTTGGAGACCGTGAAGGTAAGGTCCGTGTGGGCGTCGTGGCTTATGTTCTGCACAATCATGTCGACGTTGATCCCGGCCTCTGTCAGGGGGCGAAAGAGTTTGGCCGCTATCCCGGGCCTGTCCGGCACCCTCAAGACCGAAATCTTCGCCTCATCCTTGTTGTAGGTCACACCCGAAACAACGACCTTCTCCATCTCCGCGTCCTCCTTGCAGACCAGTGTTCCCGGGGCATCGTTGAACGAAGACCTTACCATGACCGGGACCTCATATTTTTTAGCGAACTCGACGGAGCGCGTCTGAAGGACCTTGGCCCCCAGGCTCGCCATCTCGAGCATCTCGTCGTAGGATATCTTCTTCAGTTTTCTGGCGTCCTGGCAGATGTTCGGGTCCGTGGTGTACACCCCTTCAACATCCGTATATATCTCGCAGAGGTCCGCTTTGAGGGCCGCGGCAAGGGCCACCGCCGTGGTATCGGAGCCGCCCCTTCCGAGGGTGGTGATGTTGCCGTCGCTATCGACGCCCTGGAAACCGGCCACCACGGCTATCACACCGTCTTTAAGCTCCCTCATGATCTTCTCGCCCCCTATGCTCTCTATGCGGGCCGAGCCGAACTGGGAGTCGGTGACGATCGGGACCTGGTGCCCGAGAAAGCTTTTGGCCCTGTAGCCCATCTCGTTTAACGCGAGGGCCAGCAGACCTATCGTGACCTGCTCACCGGTAGATATTATCATGTCATATTCGCGGCTCACCGGGAACTCGCTTACCTCGTTGGCATACCCGACAAGCTTATTTGTCTCGCCCGACATGGCCGAGAGCACCACGACGACCCGGTTGTTTTCGTTAAAAGTATTAGCCACCCTTCTGGCGACGTTTTTGATGCGCTCGATGTTGCCGACGGAGGTCCCCCCGTACTTCTGCACTATAAGAGCCATTAACTTAAAAACCCTCCTGAACTGAAGATCAAACCCGCTATCACCTCTTCCTTCCGATCTTGTGTATGGCTACGCCGTGGACATCCTCGGCGGCCTCAAGGACTATCTCCGGCAATGTCGGGTGCGCGTGGATCGTCTCCGTTATATCCTTTACCTTCGCCCCGGACTTGACCGCGAGCGTGACCTCGCCGAGTAAATCCGTTGCGTGGGCGCCGACTATCGAGCAGCCAAGGACCTTATCAGTCCCCTTCTCGGCTATTATCTGGGCGAACCCCTCGGTCTCGCCCATGCCCAGGGCCTTTCCGCTGGCGGCATACGGGAACCTGCCGACCGCCACCTCTATCCCCAGATCCGCGGCGTCCTTCTCACGGAGCCCAACGCTCGCTATCTCCGGGTCGGTGAATATGCCCGCCGGAACGGCCGAGTAGTCCATCGCGGCGTTCTTGCCGAGGGCGTTATTGACGGCGACTATTCCCTGGACGGAGGCGACATGGGCCAGCAGCATCTTCCCGGTAACGTCCCCTATGGCGTATATGCCTTTTACATTCGTCTCCATCTTCTCATTCACAACGATCTTGCCACTGTCGAGCGCGACCCCAACGCCTTCAAGCCCTACTCCTGCGCTATTGAAACTCCTTCCGATGGAGACGAGCACCTTCTCGGTCAAAAACTCCCTGCCGTCCTTGAGGACGGTCTTGACGCCCCTCTCCTCGACGATGACCCTGTCAACCGAGACCTCGGTCAAGACATTGACCCCGGTCTCCTTGAACCTCTTCATGATGACCCTTGAGACCATCTTGTCTTCCGTCGAGAGTATCGTCGACAAGAGCTCCACTATCATCACCTTGCTTCCGAAGGTCGAAAAGATCGTGGCGAACTCGCAGCCCATCACCCCGCCCCCTATCACCAGGAGGCTTTCGGGGACCTTCTTGAGCGACAGCATCTCCGTCGATGTTAGAACGCTTTTACCGTCTATGTTGAAGGCCGGTATCATCGCCGGCTCCGAACCCGTGGCTATTATTATCGCCCTGGCTCCGACCTCCTCGACCGTCCCGTCGAACTTCGTGACCCTCACCTTGCCGGCGCCCTCGATAAAGCCGTCTCCCCGTATAAGCTCGACGCCATTGCCCTTCAGGAGCTGCTCAACGCCTCCGACGAGCTTCTTGACGACCTCGTCTTTCCTTTCAACGGCCTTTGTGAGGTCGAACGATATGTCTCCCACATTCACGCCGAAATCAGACGCCTTTCTGGCGGCGGACAGGGTAAGGGATGAATAATAGAGCGCCTTCGTGGGTATGCACCCCCAGTTCAGACAAGTCCCTCCGACCTTCTTCTTCTCGATCACGGCGGCTTTTGCACCCATCTGGGCGGCCCTTATCGCGGCGACATACCCGCCTGGACCGGCCCCGACGACAACGATATCAAACTCTTTCATCTTATATCCTCACGACTTTTATTTTAACCGGCCCCGCCAGCGACCTCTATTTCCCGCGCGGTTTCTCCGGCGTGGGAGAACCGTATTACGACCGTGCAATCGGCCAGAAGAGAGGGGACCTTATCCGCCCATTCTATAATAGAAACACCCTTGCCGTAAATATATTCTTCCACCCCGGCCTCGAAAAGCTCATCGGCCCGGCCTATCCTGTAGAGGTCTATGTGGTAGAGCGGGAGCCTGCCGCCCTCGTAGATATTTACGATGGTGAAGCTCGGGCTCTTTATGAAGCCCTTTGACCCCAGGCCCCGTGCCACCCCTCTCACAAAACGGGTCTTGCCCCCGCCGAGCTCGCCGACGAGGGCTATCCTGTCGCCCCCCTTGAACTCTCTGGAGAGCTTCTCCCCGAGCTCTTCCGTCTTCTCGGGAGAGTCGGTCCTGTATACCCTTGGTTCAGGCATCAAGCCTCTTTAGACGGGGCCATGACGGAGTTGAGGATATCAGGTATGACAGGCAGGAGGTCTGTGGCTATCATGCCTTTGTCTCTTCCCTTTTCACGGAGGATATCCGCGGCAAGGCCGTGGATGTAGGCCCCGGAGACCGCCGAGTCAAGCGTTGAGTACCCCTGAGCGAGCAGCCCCCCTATGACCCCGGCCAAGACATCGCCAGTGCCGGCGGTAGATAAGGCCGGGTTGCCGGTGGGGTTTATAAAGACCTCTTCATGGGCCGCTACGACCGTTCCCGCGCCTTTGAGGACAACGGCGGCTCCTGTTGCTTTGGCGAGCCTTTCGGCTGAGGCTATTCTATCGGCCTGGATTGCCAAAGGGCTTAAGCCAAGGAGCTTGCCAGCCTCGCCGGGGTGCGGGGTTATGACGACCGGGCACCTGGATTTTCCAAGTATGGAGGCCCTGCCTTCAAGCGAGCTCAATGCGCCGCCGTCCATAAGCAGTGGGACTCTTACCTCTTTTACGACCATCTCCATGAGTTTATATATATCTTCCGAGGGCTTGAAGCCCGGGCCGATGACCAGGGCCGACTTGCCCTTGAGCGCCTCTTTTATCTTTCCGAATGAGAGCGGCCCAAGCGTCCCGGCGGGTGTCTCCGGCAGCCCGATGGACATCGTCTCGACGGATTTTTCCTCAAGCGCGATTTGCAGGCTCTCCGGGACTGCGACCGTGACAATCCCGGCTCCGATCCTCATCGCGCCCATGGCGGACATGTAAGCCGCGCCGGTCATGCCGAATGAGCCCGCCACCACCAGAAGGTGGCCGTGGCTGCCCTTGTGTGAGTCGGCCTTCCTCGACCTCAATACCCTCTTAAGATAGTCCTCGGTTATGAGGTTCCACCTGATCCTGTCGTCCTCCACAAGCTCTCGCGGACAGCCTATGTCCACTACCTCCACCCGGCCCGAATAACTCCTGCCCGGATAGAGGTAGAGCCCGAGCTTCGGGGCGGCCATCGTTACGGTCAGGTCCGCTCTTACGGCGCTGCCGAGTATGGCGCCCGTAGTCGCGTCTATCCCGGAGGGGATGTCTATCGCGACGACCTTTTTACGAGATGAGTTTATGGACTCGATGGCCCTGGCTGAGATACCCCTTACGGGGGCCTTTAACCCGGTGCCGAATATCGCGTCGACGATGACCGATGAGTGGGTTAGAAACGCCGAGCGTTTTTTAAGCTCCGCCTCCGTGAGTACGGTAAAAACAGTCCCTCCCATCTTTACCCATGAGCGGGCGTTGACAAGCGCGTCACCCTTCATCTCATCGAGCCTTGCTAAAGCCAGTACCGTAACATCCACCCCGGAGTTCTTAAGGTGGCGGGCGGCCACAAACCCGTCCCCGCCGTTGTTGCCTTTGCCGGTTATTATGGTCACGCGCCTCGATTTGCCGGCAGAATGGGCAAGCTCCATTTTTACGGCCTCGGCTATACCTCTGCCGGCGTTCTCCATGAGGACAAGACCCTTTATCCCGTACTTCCGTACGGCGCTTCTGTCGACCGACCGGGTCGTGCGCCCGTCCATAAGCTTCATTCGCTCTTCTCCACGATAGTCTCGGCGAGGCTTATACCCCCGTCGTGGGTGATGGAGATATTGACCCTGAAACCCTTCTCGAGCCCTTTTGCCGCTACCGACGGCCTGCCGTCGGGGTCCCTCGTTATCTCGACATCCCGGAAGTCAAACCTTCTCCCGATGGCCTTGATGAAGCTCACCTTGCCCGCGAAACGGGCGGCCAGATGGACCTCCGGGGCCTTTTTCCCCATGCAGTAGTCGAGCTCGGACTGCGTGAAGAGCCTCTGCAATAGCCTCTCACCGCGCCTCTCCATGGCCGTTCTGAACCTCGACACATCTACCGCGTCTATCCCTATCCCGTATATCATCTCTTATGGGTGCGCCCTTTCTTTAAAAACCGCCCTGTCTTCCTTCTATGACAATACGCTTCATCTCGCGCACCGCCTCCGCTATGCCGGTATAAATGCTCCTGGCGATGATGCTGTAGCCTATGGCGAACTCGTCTATATCTCTCATGGCGGCCACTTCCCTTATGTTCCTGTAGTCCAGTCCATGGCCCGCGTGGGTCTTGAGCCCGAGCCTCTTTGAGAGGAGCACGGAATCGTAGACCCTCTTAAGCTCGCGCTCCCTGTCGGCGGCGCTTACGGCGTCGGCATACTTTCCGGTGTGTATCTCCACGCCGTCGGAGCCTATCCTGTGGCTCGCCTTGACGGCTTCTGGCGCGGGGTCTATGAAGAGGTTTACCGGGATCCCGGCGCCCATCAGGTGGGATACGAACTTTTTAAGCGGCTCGGAAAGGCCCTTCACGTCAAGGCCCCCCTCGGTGGTAAGCTCCTGGCGTTTCTCCGGGACAAGCGTGACCATGTCGGGCTTTAACTCCAGGGCTATCTGGAGCATCTCTTTTGTTGCCGCCATCTCGAGATTAAGGCGGGTCTTGACGGTCTTTCTCAAGATTATCAGGTCCCTGTCCTGGATGTGCCTTCTGTCTTCCCTCAGGTGCACGGTTATCCCGTCGGCTCCGGCGAGTTCCGCCTGAGCCGCCGCTGACACCGGGTCCGGCTCCGTTGCCAATCTGGCCTGTCTGACCGTTGCTACGTGGTCTACGTTTACAGAGAGTCTTGCCATCTCTACGGCTTCCTTTTCTTTTCGTATTTTTGTGGCCATGAACCACCCCGCAAGCCTTGCCAGCGGGGTACCCAAAGGGGAATCTGTTTTTATATACGCGGCAAGCCGCGGGGTATCACCTTAACCCTCCCCTCCCTTGATTGCGAGGGCTGGGCTCCCGTTGCGCTCTTCCGATGCAACGGGAAGCGGGGAGGGTGAAATTCCGAAGGATGAAAGATTATTTTCACCCCCACCCGCTACCCTCCCCCGTCACCATAAAGGGGGAGGGTTTTACAAGGAGACCCTGCTAGCTTGCTACAGGGAATTCCAAGTTCAACCCGAAGGAAATAATAAAACCCCATGGGGCCTTACGCCCGAAGAGGCCGTCAACCTATCTCTTTCTTGAGTATGGAGGCCAGTTCCTCGGCCATGGTCTTTATCTCGTTTTCTTTCCGTCCCTCTATGGTGATCCTCGCAAGCGGCTCCGTTCCGGAGTAGCGTATGAAGACCCTGCCCCTGCTCTTAAGCTTGCCCTCAATGGCCTTGAGGGCGTTGACCACGGAGGGGAGCGTCTTTAAGTCCTTTTTCTCCCTCACCTTGACATTGAGGAGGACCTGCGGATAGACCTCAAGCGCCTTTGATAACTCAGAGAGCTTTTTGCCTTCCTTTACCATGCGCTTGAGTATCTGGAGGGCCGTTATCACTCCGTCCCCCGTAGTGGTGTGGTCCAGGAAGATAAGGTGGCCCGACTGCTCGCCGCCGAAGTTGTAGCCGTTCTTGAGCATCTCCTCAACGACATACCTGTCGCCTACGGCGGTCCTTACGACTCTTCCGCCCCCCTTCTCCATGGCCTCTTCGAGCCCGGAGTTGCTCATGATCGTCGATACCAGCGTATTTTTATTAAGAGTGCCCTCCTTTATCATTCCAAGGGCGTTTATGGCCATTATAAAGTCCCCGTCGAGGACATTGCCTTTCTCATCGACCATTATGCAGCGGTCGCCGTCGCCGTCGAGCGCGAACCCGACATCGGCCCCGGCCTCCCTTACGGCTTTGCTTACGTTCTCCGGGTACAGGGCCCCGCACTCGTGGTTTATGTTCACGCCGTTGGGCTTGACCCCGATTTGAATCACCTCGGCCCCGAGTTCGTAGAAGACATCGGGCGCTACCTTGTAGGCGGCCCCGTTGGCGCAGTCCACCGCTATCTTCAAGCCGTCGAGGGTAAGCTCCTTGGGGAAGGAGTTCTTGGCGAAGACCACGTACCTGCCGATGGCGTCATCGACCCTGTACGCCTTGCCCACCTCGCTCGCGGTGGGCCTGTGGGCGGGGTCCTGGTTCCCGAATATGAAGTCCTCTATCTGCAGTTCCACGTCATCAGGGAGTTTGAGTCCGTCCCTTGAGAAGAACTTTATGCCGTTGTCCTGGTACGGGTTGTGCGAGGCGGAGATTACCACCCCGGCGTCCGCCCTCATGCTCGAGGTGATGAAAGCGATCCCCGGAGAGGGCAGCGGGCCGACGATGAGCGTATCGACGCCCATGGAGCATATCCCGGCCATCATCGCGCTCTCAAGCATGTAGCCCGAAAGCCTCGTGTCCTTCCCTATCACTATCCTGTGCCTTCTGGCCTCCTGCTTGAAGATATAGGCGATGGCCCTGCCGAGCTGCAGCGCCATCTCCGAGGTCATCGGTTCGATGTTGGCTATGCCCCTTACGCCGTCCGTGCCGAAGAGTCTTTTTTTTGCGCTCATATCCCGTTACCTCTCACGTTCTATTTTCACCCTCACATTGACGGCGTCCGTGCTTACGGACCTGAACTCGTGCAGCGGCACGTCGAGCCGCGCCGTAAAATTCGCGGACGCATCGAGCCCGCTTATGTCCACCGGACGGGTGTAGACCCCGCCCATGGTCTTTATATCCTTTTTTGTCCCGCTGGCGACTACCGTCTTCGGGGAGACAGTGACATCGGCTACCCTGTACCCCGCCGCGGGCTTCCCGATGAGCGTCACCCTGACCGGAAGGTTTACGTTAATGAGGTTCTCCATCCTCACATCTATCGAACTCGGCCTTACCCTCAGCACCTCGACTCCTATCGGGGTCGAGACGTCCCTGGGCTGGAGACTGAAGGTGTTGAGCCCTTCCTTCGCCGAGCTTAAATCTATCTCGGCGATTATCTGCGAAGGGGAAAGGTTGTTGATGATGAACTTCGGCCCGGCCACCCTTACCTCCGCGTCCTCCGGCGGGGAACTCGTCATGACCATCTCCTTTGGTATGCCCTTGAAAGCGAGCGGCACAAGGAAACCGACCTCGGTGTCGCTCTGCCCGGCCACGAAGAACCACAGCGCCGTGGCGAAGGCGAGGGCCAGAAGCTTAAGCCTTATGTTCGACAATAACAGTTTTTTCAAGAACCGGCCTTCCATGAGAAGACAGACTTTCTCGGGTATCCTTTGTACGCGAAGAGGGCCCTCATGTCCTCAACAAGCCTCTCCGGGCTGATCCCAATATAAAGGCCGTCTTCGACGACGAGCGTTATCTCGCCGGTCTCCTCGGAAACGACTATTATGGCGGCGTCCGTCTCCTCGGCAAGACCCACGGCGGCCCTGTGCCTGGTGCCCATCGACTTGGCGAGTTCCTTTTCGGTCAGGGGCAGTATGCAGCCCGCCCTGTAGACCCTGCCGCCCCTGATGACGACCGCGCCGTCATGGAGAGGCGAGTTGGCGTTGAAGATCGAAAGCAGAAGCTCCCTTGACACTACGGCGTCTATCTCGACGCCGGCGCCGAGGAAATCCGTCAGCTCCATGCCCCTCTCAACCGCGATAAGCCCGCCCGTCCTGGACTTGGCCAGCGACGAGACCGCCCTGGTGATCTCCTCCATGGCCTCTATGGAGCCAGTGACGTACCTTGATGTGAAGGGTTTTCCGACCTGGACGAGCGCCTTTCTTATATCCTGCTGGAATACGACGATTATGAATATCGCGATAGAGCCGAGGAAGTTACTGAGTATCCAGTGCAGCGTTAAAAGCTCCGCCCTCTTCGAGACGAAATAGACTATGACGATGACGGCGAGCCCCCAGAGCATGCGCTCGGCCCTGGTCCCCTTGAACGTGAGCATGAACCAGTAGAACCCTACCGCCACGATCAGTATGTCGATGGCGCTTATTATATTGCTGATTCTGAAGAAATGTTCGAGCATCGTTTAACCGTTTTTACGCTCATGGAGCAGGCGGCTCAAATAAAAGACCTTAACCCATTTTTACCGCGTCGGCCAGAAGGGCCGCTTCTTTAGCCTCTTTTACGTCGTGCACGCGCACTATATTCGCCCCGTTGAGTATCGAGATGACGGAAACGGCAAGCGTGCCGGAAACCCTGCCGGCCGTATCCGACCCGAGGGTCTTTCCTATGAAGGATTTCCTTGAAGGCCCTATGAGGACCGGCAGGCCCAGGGACTTGAACTCCCTTAACTCCTTCACGACCCTCAAATTGCCCTCAACCGATTTCCCGAATCCGAGACCGGGGTCTATTATGACCCTGTTCCTCTCTATCCCGTTTTCCACGGCGAACTCCACCCTTGAGGAGAGATAACCGTAGACCTCGGAGACAAGGTCTCCGTAGCTCACGTCCTTTTGCATCGTCCGCGGAGTGCCCCTCATGTGCATGAGGACCACGGGACAGGCATACCCGGCGCACACCCCAATCATCCTCTCGTCCATCCCAAAGGCGCTCACATCGTTTACGATAGAGGCGCCGGCTTCGAGGGCCTCTTTTGCCACCTCCGCCTTTGTGGTGTCTATAGAGACGGTAAACCCCCTGAGCGCGACGGCCTCGACAACGGGTATGACCCTTTCAAGCTCTTCCTTGAGAGTAACCGGGGAAGCCCCGGGCCGTGTCGACTCGCCGCCGATGTCTATCCAGTCGGCGCCGTCTTCGGCCATCTCAAAGGCCCTCTCCACTGCTCTGCCCTTATCTAAAAAGAGCCCGCCGTCGGAGAAGGAGTCAGGGGTCGCGTTAAGTATGCCCATGATGACCGTGGCGGGTCCGACCTTTAAGTCTTTTTTGCGCCCGGGGATGATGAACTCGTCTTTGAGGCTGTTATCGAGCGCCTCACCCAGGCAAAGCGCGACCACGGAGGCCTGAGGCCTCTTTTTAAGGCTGTCTATGAGGGAGCGTAGCCCGTCGAGCGTGCCGGAAAGGATCATTCCCGAGGCCCCGGCAGCCACAGTCACCGGAGCGGGCGCCTTAAGAGCGTCCTCTTTGATTGTCTTTGCCTGTCCCTCGGTCAGACCTTCGACCTTCAGGTTGTAATGGAGTTGTTTCGGGGTCAGGAAACGGAAGCCTGCTGGGTCCACACCCATCCGCTCCATCTCGGAAAGCGATCTTTCTACGGAAGTTATTTCAAGACATCTGACAGGTAACCTCAAAAGGGTCTCCGCCCGGATACTTTATGGTGCGTCCGGCGCAAAAGGCCGGCCCTGACCGGATCTTATTTTCCAAAGGTTTGAAGCCCCGGCTTCAGGCCCCCGGAAGGCTTCATTTTACGCCTACGCCGAGACTGGCGGCGTCCGCCGGCTGGATATCATCAGGCCTTCCGGCGTCACCGGGCGCCGTGTCCCCTGGCCCCTTGTCCGAGACCTCGAAGATGAGCCTGTCTATTTCCACGGCGTCAAGGGCCTCTTTCTCAAGAAGAGCCGTCGCGAGCCTGTGGAGAGCGCCTACATTGGACTCTATGAGTTTCCTGGCCCTTGTATAGTTGCCCGTGACGATGCCCTTTATTTCAGTGTCTATCTCCACGGCGGTCTCCTCGGAGAAGTCCCTTCTCTGGGTCATCTCCTTGCCGAGGAATATATGCTCTTCCTTCTTGCCGAAGGTAAGGGGGCCGAGCTTATCGCTCATCCCCCACTCGCAGACCATCTTGCGGGCGATCTCGGTGGCCCTTTCTATGTCGTTGCCGGCCCCGGTGGTCATGTGTTTCAATATCAGCTCTTCGGCGGCCCTGCCCCCCATGAGCACCGAGATGTTGTTTATGAGGTACTCCTTGCTGTAGGTGTGCCTCTCGTCTATCGGGAGCTGCTGGGTCAACCCCAGGGCCATGCCCCTGGGTATGATGGAGACCTTGTGGATGGGGTCGGTGCCGGGGATGAGCCTGGCCACGAGCGTGTGGCCCGCCTCGTGATAAGCGGTATTCCTCTTCTCGGACTCGCTTATTATCATCGACCTTCTTTCGCTGCCCATCAGGAGCTTGTCCTTGGCGTCGTCGAACTCGACCTTTTCGATCCTCTCCTTGCCGCGCCTGGCGGCGAGTAAAGCAGCCTCGTTGACGAGGTTCGAGAGGTCCGCCCCCGAAAACCCGGGGGTGCCCCTGGCTATGATATCCATGCTGACGTCCTCGGCCAGCGGCGTCTTCAAGGCGTGCACCTTCAATATCTCTTCCCTGCCCTTCATGTCGGGCTTGGGCACGACCACGTTCCTGTCGAACCTTCCGGGACGCAGGAGCGCCGGGTCAAGCACATCCGGGCGGTTTGTGGCCGCGATTATGATGACACCCTCGTTACTCTCAAAGCCGTCCATCTCGACCAGGAGCTGGTTCAAGGTCTGCTCCCTCTCATCATGGCCTCCCCCAAGACCCGCGCCCCTGTGTCTGCCGACGGCGTCTATCTCGTCGATGAATATTATGCAGGGGGCGTTTTTCTTGCCCTGCACGAAAAGGTCCCTGACCCTTGAGGCGCCCACCCCGACGAACATCTCGACGAAGTCCGACCCCGATATCGAGAAAAACGGCACTCCGGCCTCGCCGGCTATGGCCTTGGCCAGAAGCGTCTTGCCGGTGCCAGGGGAGCCCACCAGCAGGACTCCCTTGGGGATCCTTCCGCCGAGCCTGGTGAACTTTTTCGGGTCTTTCAGGAACTCTATTATCTCCTCTACCTCGTCCTTGGCCTCGTCGATGCCGGCCACGTCCTTGAAGGTCACCCTGTGCTGGTTTTCAGTGAGTAGCTTGGCCCTGGATTTGCCGAAGCTCATGGCCTTCCCGCCGCCGCTTTGCATCTGGCGCATGAAGAATATCCAGACGCCTATCAGGAGTATCATCGGGAACCATGAGACGAAGATAGCGCCCCATGACGGCGTTTCCACCACCGGCTCGGCCGTTATCTTCACCCCGGCGGCGCTCAGTTTCCCTACAAGATCAGGGTACTGCGGGGAGAAGGTCTTGAACTGCTTGCCGTCCTTGAGTTTTCCGGTAATATCGTTGCCCTGGATCGTGACCTCGGCGACGTTGTTGTTCCCTACGTTAGCGATGAAATCACTGAAGTTCATCTTCTCGGAGGAAGGCTGTTTGTAACTTATAAGGTTGAACATGAGCAAAACAGTGGCAATAATAATGATCCACATCGCTATGTTCTTATAGAGTTGGTTCATCTATCGGCCTCTCGTTGTTATTACGCATTAAAAAAAACCAGAAATTATTTTGTCATATATTTGTTGACTTTACAATAGAAATCTTCATGCAGGCATCCGTTCCAAAACGCCGTATTTACATGATTATTATCATCTTTTGGACCGCCACGCCCTGCGGTTGACCCTGCCGGCGCCCTTGTTGTCATGGGCGGTCTTGGCTATGCACGCGCTGAAAAGGAATATATTGGAGGAGTAGAATATCCATAGAAGAAGCACCATCATGGTCCCCAGAGACCCGTAAAACTTGTTGTAAGTGCCAAAATTCGAGATGTACCAGGCGAAAAGCTGCTTTGCCGACTCCCAGAGGACCGTAAAAAGGATACTCCCGTAGAAAGAGTATCTCAGGTTCATGCTAGGCCCGGAGAGCATCTTGAAGACCAGCGCCACCATGCAGGTCATGAGGAAAAACGGGAGCACCAGTTTGAATACCAGG
This sequence comes from Deltaproteobacteria bacterium, assembly GCA_016219115.1. Lineage (GTDB taxonomy): Bacteria > Desulfobacterota > GWC2-55-46 > GWC2-55-46 > GWC2-55-46 > JACRCH01. The sequence goes on along the minus strand of JACRCH010000007.1, from coordinate 6,490 downwards.
CTGTCGATGAGCGTGATGAGGATTTTTACCCCGGCAAGCTCTATGGTGTGCCTTGTGAATATTATGCTCACGGCCGTCATGAGAACGGAGAAGAACGACGCTATGACGGCCAGAAGAAGGACAAAGAAGTTGAGTATCTTCCTCCTTACGAAACCGTAGCGCTCTGCCGTGCCGAATATGGCCGTCAGGGCCTCGGAGGTCGCCTCCAATACCATCTCGGTGCTGTACAGGAGAAACAACAGCCCCAGCCACCCGTACGACTTCCATGTCTTCGAGAGCCCCCTCAGGTCATTTACAATCCTCTCGCTTAAGTACGGAAGCCCTTCCCTGACCATCGCTACGACCTTGTCGAGAAGCCCTGCGTGAGTGCCCATGACGAAACCGAGCGAGGCGGTTATGAGTATCATGAGCGGTATGAGCGAGAAGAAGGCGTAAAAGGATATGGCCGCCGCGCTCGTCATGCAGTTGTTGTCGATAAAGAGCTTTAACCCTTTCCAGATAGTCGAGAGAGTCTTCCTCATAAGCGGGCGTCACTGTCTCTTTCTGTATAGGACCCTTATCGGGACATTATCGAGCCCCAGGGCCTCCCTGAGGCTGTTTACGATGTACCTCTTGTAAGGCTCGGTCACCCCTTCCGGCCAGTTGGTGAATATGACGAAGGTCGGCGGGGCCACCCCGGACTGCGTTATGTAGTAGAACTTGACCTCTTTGCCCTTGTACACGGACGGGCGGTGGCGCGTCTGGATGGACTCAAAGACGTTGTTGAGGTTCGAGGTGGTGATGCGCGTCCTGCTCTTCTCGACGACTGCGTCGATCGTCTCAAGCACCTTCGGGACCCTCTGGCCCGTAAGGGCCGAGGTGAACAACACCGGGGCGAACGCGAGGAACGGGAGCTTATTGTGTATCGCCTCTTTCGCGTACTCCACCGTATGCGTCTCCTTTTCCACGAGGTCCCACTTGTTTACGATTATTACGCAGCACTTCTTCCTGTCCTCTATGAGGCCCGCTATCTTTTCATCCTGCCCCTGCACCCCGAGTTTGCCGTCAAGGACCAGTATGGCCACGTCGGAGCGCTCGATGGACTTTATCGCCTCCATCACGCAGTAGGACTCCACCGTCAGGCTCACCCTGTTTTTCTTCCTGATGCCCGCGGTGTCTATGAAGAGGTACTTCTTGCCGCCGGCGTCAAAAGGCATGTCCACGGGGTCTCTGGTAGTGCCGGCTATATCGCTTACTATCGACCTCTCCTTGCCTATTATCCTGTTCAGAAGCGACGACTTCCCGACGTTAGGCCTTCCGACTATCGACACCCTTACGCGTTCTTCCGTGTCCTCGACGACTTGCCTCTCAGGCAGGTTTTCAATGACGGCGTCGACAAGCTCGTTTAATCCCCTGCCGTGCTCGGCGGATACCGGTATGACCGCGGTTATCCCGAGGGCGTAAAAGTCCCCGAGGTTGGCGTCAAGCCTTGTCGTATCGAGCTTGTTGACGGCGTAGATGACGGGCCTGGAGACCTTCCTTAAGAGCTCTACAATCTCCTGGTCGTCGGCCGTGGGGCCTGTTCTTCCGTCCATGAGAAATACTATGACGTCGGAGTCCTCGATGGCAAGACGGGTCTGCTCGCGGACCTGCCTCATTATCCTGTCTTCGGTCACCGACTCGAAACCGCCGGTATCGACAAGCGTGAAGGCCTTTCCGAACTCCTCCATATCGGCGAAGTTCAAGTCCCTGGTGACACCGGGCTCGTCGACGACTATCGCCTTATGTCTCCCTATAAGCTTGTTGAAAAGGCTCGACTTGCCGACATTCGGCCGGCCCACTATCGCTACTATCGGTTTCATCCCCTGAGACAAAATGCCTTCCTGAACTGGATCATTTATTTTTTCAACTCTCTTAAGACCCCGGTTTTTTTAACCGCTGGGAGTATCCATTGACCTGGACTCAATAGCCGAAGTCCTTGAGCGCGCCCGGTTTTTTCGTCCACTCCTTCTGCACCCTTACGAACAACTCAAGATATACTTTCGAGCCGAGCAGTCTTTCGATGTCGTGCCTGGCGGCGCTCCCGATGCGTTTGAGCATGGAGCCGCCCTTGCCTATGATGATCCCCTTCTGCGAGTCCCTCTCCACGTTTATCGTGGCCGAGATGGATATGATCTCTTTTTTATCCTCAAACTTATCTATAGCCACGGCGACCGAATAAGGCACCTCTTTTTCGGTAAATAAGAAGACCTTTTCCCTGACCATCTCGGCCGCTATGAACCTCTCCGGCAGGTCCGTCACCGAGTCTTCGGGGAAGTACCTCGGCCCCTCCGGCAACAGCTCCGTTATAATCCTCAGGAGCAGCTCCACGCCGTCGCCCTTCAAGGCCGAGATCGGGACTATCTCCTTGAAGGGATACCTCTTCGAGAACTCGTCCATGAGCGGAAGTATCTTCCCTTTTTCCACCCTGTCGACCTTGTTCAACCCGAGCACCACCGGGCATTTAAGCCTTTTGAGCCCTTCTATAATGTAGCGGTCGTCTTCGGAGACGGACTTGTCGGCCTCCACGAGATAGACCACCCCGTCGACATCCTTGATGGAGGACAGAGCCTCTCTTACCATGAACTCGTTTAAAAGCCCCTTGCCCCTGTGTATCCCCGGAGTATCGATGAATATCACCTGGCAGTCCTTGAGGTTTTTGACCCCCCTTATGACATTCCTTGTAGTCTGCGGCTTATCGGAGACTATCGAGATCTTCTCGCCCAGAAAGGCGTTAAGAAGGGTCGATTTGCCTGAGTTCGGCCTGCCTATAATCGAAATAAAACCTGATCTGAAAGCCATCTTTTGTCCCGGGCTCCTCCATGTCAATAACCAAAACCGGGCTTCAACGCCCATGGCTCTTTTTAACGGCCTGAAAACCCCGGGTTTTTTAAGCCAGACAAGGGTTTATTACCATAATCCATTAGCATAGCATTAAGGGGCCGGAGTGTCAAAGAAGGATGTGGGGTCTTGTGCCGGATGGGCGGAAAAACCTCAGCCCCTCCACCTTTGCATGACCCCGTTCAGGGTCAGGGCCGATGAAAAGAGCATTATCGGGGCGTAGGTGAGGATGTTCCTGTGTATGCCGGTGGCCTCCAGGACGCTCATCCTCTCAAGCGTGAGGTAGACGAAGACAAAGCCCGTCATCACAATAAATACGACGAGGTCCAGATATTTTATCTCGCTTCTTGCCACAGAGCGGAGCCCGATTACGGATATCACTATCCAGAACGGGAAGAGCAGGCTGAAGTTTGCGGTCAGGAAGACCTCTTTGAAGGCCGGGACGATTATATCCCAGTGCACTCCGGTCTTTGCGCCTCCCTGTATATTGGGGTCTCCAAGCCACTTAAGCCCGGAACCCGTATGGCCGAAGCCGAAGTGGTTTACGGTCTTGAAGACAAGCCACGGCCCGGCCAGTAAAAGGGCGGGCAGGGCGAGGTAAAGGAGGTTTGTTATCAGGGGCTTTCTTTCGAGTATCGAATAGAGCAAGAGCGCCGCTCCGATGGCCGCGAGGAAAAACAGCCCCTCGTTCTTAACGAACATCCCCATGCCGAGAAATGCGCCCGAGATGATGAGAAACCTCCTGTTATCCGACCTCATGTACCTCCAGAACGAAACGGCGGCGGCGAACGAATACCATCCCAGCGGGAAATCCGAGTACGCGTCCTGGGCGTGATAGGTCAAAAGCGGGAGGCTGCTTAAGAAAAAGACCCCTGCGACCCCGTAGAAAAGCCCGGCCTCCCTCTTTATGGCGAAATACATTATCCCGAGCATCGAGACGAAGTAAAAGAAGGTCCATAACTTGACGTATGTCTCGTGGAAACCGCCGAGCCACAGGGCGCTGTATACCTGCAGGAGCACGGAATGGAGCGGATGGCCGAGAAAAGGCCTGTAACCGCTCCCGAAGAAGTTCTCGCTCGTCTTGTCGAGGATAAGTCCGTGGCCGTAGAAAAAGAGCTTCGCCCCGGCCGACCAGTTCGCCCATGTATCCCACGAGTATATCGGGCGGGTTACCGACTCGTGAAATACGAAGCCGAGCTTTACCAGGACCCACACGGAAAGGAGAGCCGCCAGAACAAGCGCGGCTCTGCTTATGCCGGAGCGCTCCATCGGGGCCTTCCTGCCGCCTGCCTTCGTTCGGAAACGCAGTACCACAAGAACGGCTATGATGACGATCTGGACCGCCGTTATGAGAAGCGCCGTGAACGGGACCCGCAGAAGGCCGAGTATAAACATCTCGTACGAGAGGACGCCGAGGCCCGCGCCGTAGCCGAAGAAGACCTTCTCAAAGACCGTTGCGTCTTCGCCCAGAACTGCGCTCACCAGCAGATCGCCCGTAAGAGATGGTATCATAAGAGCGAAAAGTATAGTCAGAAGTTCCATCTCTCTACCTTATAAGTTCATAAACGGCCGAGTTGGCGGTATAGGCCTTGAACGGCCTCACAGGCGCGGCTATCGGAACGCCGTTCTTTTTAAGCGACGAGGTCATCGGGTCGTAATAGACCTCCGCCTCGTTATACAACCACAGGTAATCGGGCTTTGATGAAGTCTTTACCGGCAGCAGGTAATACCGCGCCATGGCGGCAAGCTGCTCGCCTTCGGGCAGCGTGGCCGGAGCGACGGACTTGCCGTCGGGCACGCTCTTTTTGACAAAATCGATGAACATGAGGAAAGAGCCTATCTCCGGGCCGTTTACCTCCCTGATCCTCTCGGCCACGCTTTTTCCGGAGAGCGTCCTCGATTCCTGCGCCCAGAACTCTGCCCAGTTGTAATCCATCCTGACCGTCAATACGACCGCCCCGATAAAAAAGGAGACGACGACGGCCCTGACGGCATACCGCTTATCCAGGGGCTTTCTGCCGTTGAGGCGGACTCCGACAAGCGTTGCGGTCAGGATAATGATAAACATGTAGAGCAGCGCCATCAAAGAGAGCGGGCCGAAGGCCGGCGTGGTCACCGAGTTTATGGTCGATACCTTTATGATGTCGGGCTCACTGAACCCCTCCAGGAAGACCCGCAAAAGCTCAGGGACTGAAGGCTTGAAGAAGCGGATAGACTCAAGCCTGTACGCTTTTTTCTCTCCGCCGTGAAACTCGACGACAAATCCCTGTATACGGCCTTTTTTGACGATGTCGCCGAGATACAGCCTGTAGTCTCTCTTTCCCGGACGGAGCTTGAAGTATTTCGTGCCGATACTCCCGTCCGGGAAACCGAGCCCAAGGGCGCCGACCCCGTCCGAGGGGCTCGTGAGCCTTATCTCCAGGACATCGGATGAGGCCGGGATGTTCAGGGGCGGCGAGACGATCCTCGGGGCGGCATCCGAGGTAAGGACAAGCGTGTCGCCGTCTACGGAATAGCTTGAGTTGACGACCTGCCAGCCGGGATGGTTTACGATCGCGACCGCGCCCCACCCGTACTCTTCAGAGCGGGCGCTCGAAGACAGCAGAGAGAAGAGAAGGGCGAGAATGAATATTATTGTCCTCTTTGGACCCATACCCGTGAATTTGATCCCGGCGGATCTTTTAATCTTCCGGAAGCGCCACGGCGGCGCCCCGGAGCGTTTTTTTACCCTACGGAGTCATACTCCCTTACCCTGAAGACGACACCGATGTCGTCTTCAGCCACCTTCCTGCACGCCTCAATGTCGAGGCCCGGAACGGCCACGACACTCGCTATTACCTTTGGTATGTACTTCTTTGCTTCTCTCAGAAAATAAAGGATGGCCGGGAAGGCGGCATCCCCGAACGGCGTCTTTACGATCTTCTGGTAGGTCCCGGAGTCCGGGGCGTTCATGCTGACGGAGATGACATCGACGAACATGAGCTCCGGCAGGACATTCTTCCCGTGGACGAGGTTCGCAAGCCCGTCGGTATCTATCCTTATCTTGCAGCCCATCCTCTTTAAGCGCATCCCGACCTTCCTTACGAGATCGAGCCTTATAAGGGGCTCGCCGAAGCCGCAAAAGACTATCTCGTCGTACCTGGCGGGGTCGTCGCCAACGGCGGCCAAAACCTCTTCGAAGGTCGGCTCCTCAGAAAGCCTCAAGTAGTGCCCCTTCACGGTGTAGGATTTGAACTTGGCGCAGAAGGTGCAGTAGTTGGTGCACCTGTTGGTGATGTTCAGGTATAAGGAGTTCCTTATAGGGTACGCTATCTTTACGGGCTCTTTCTTTTTAAGCCCGAAGAGGTCTTCGGCGTTATTCGTCGTTATCCTCGCCACGTCGTTCAGGCTCAAGCCCTTGAGCCAGGCAATCTTTTTGGCGGTGCTGATGATATAGGCGGGCTCGTTTCTCTTGCCCCTGTCGGGCGCCGGGGGCAGATACGGGCAGTCTGTCTCTACAAGGATCTTCTCTATCGGAACGGCCTTGACGACCTCTCTGAGGCCCTCGGCGTTCGGGTAGGTGATGACGCCCGTGAACGACAGGTAAAAACCCATCTTGAGGGCTTCGCGGGCAAGCTCAGGGCTTCCGGAG